>NZ_JBBEFX010000002.1:0-316035 GCF_048058635.1 Sphingomonas sp. MJ1 (PH-R8) | reverse complement strand
CCGCGTGCTGCGCGGTGCAAAGGCCCCGCCCGCCGCCCGTCGCCGCCACCACCCGTTCGTGGCCGCCCTCCCGTTGCGCTGGCGCTTCTATGCCTCGGGCCTCTACATCTCGCCGCTCGCGCCGCTGCTGCTGGGCTTCGCCGTCGGCATCCTGACGGTGCTGCTGGGCGTCGGCGGCGGCTTCGTGCTGGTGCCCGCCATGCTCTACCTGCTCGGCATGGGCACGCGCGTGGTGGTCGGCACCTCGCTGTTCCAGATCCTGTTCGTGACCGCCGCCGCCACGCTGGTCCATGCGATGACCACCAAGGCGGTCGACATCGTGCTCGCCGTGCTGCTGCTGATCGGCTCGGTCACCGGCGCCCAGATCGGCGCCCGGTTCGCCCAGGTGATGAAGCCCGAATATCTTCGCCTGATCCTGGCGCTGATGGTGCTGGCGGTCGCCTTCCGCATGGCGCTCGGGCTCGGCTGGCGGCCCGACGAGATCTACACGATCGAACTGTCGTGAGGCGCGCGCTCGCCCTGCTGCTGGCCCCGCTGCTGCTGGGCGCCACCGCGGCGAAGCCCGTGCTCGTCCCCGACGTGTCGCGCCGCGACATCCAGATCGCCTACAGCTTCACGGGTGCCGAGCTGCTGCTGTTCGGCGCGATCCTCTATCCCGGCGGCCGCGAGCCCGACGCCGATCACCCCGCCGACGTGGTGGTGGTGGTGAAGGGCCCCGCCCAATCGATCGTCATGCGGGAGAAGGAAAAGGTCGCCGGTATCTGGGTCAACGCCGCGCGCACCCGCTTCCGCTCGGCCCCCTCCTTCTACGCCATCGCCTCGTCCAAGCCCATCGGCCAGCTGGTCGACGACCGCACCCGCGCCATCTACGAACTCGGGCTCGACAGCCTCCAGCTCTCCCCCGCCTCGGGCGCCACGGCGGAGGAACAGGCGCGCTTCGCCGCGGGTCTGGTCGACCTCCAGCGCCGCCAGGGCCTCTATTACGAGGCGCCGGGCGCGGTGGAGATCACCGACGGCGTCCTCTACCGCGCCGCCGTGGACATCCCCGCGCGCGTGCCGGTCGGCCGCTTCACCGCCGAGACTTTCCTGATCCGCGACGGCCGCGTGCTGGCAGCCGCGGTGCGCGAGATCGACATCCGCAAGTCCGGCTTCGAGCGCTTCGTCGAGCAGGCCGCCGAGCACGACTCGCTCGCCTATGGCTTGGTCGCGGTTGCGCTGTCGGTGTTGTTCGGCTGGGCCGCCGGCTCGCTGTGGCGGCGCTTCTGACGGCGCGCGGCGCCCTCAAGGGAACGCATTCTTTACCATCGCCCGCGCATCGCTCGCTCCAAAGACCGAGGAGTTGCAGGTGACAGAAGCCACGGGTGTGCGATCCTTCCATGATGCCGGCACGCGGGCAGCGCCGCTGCGCGCGATCGGTGCGGTGACGGAGATCGCCGGATCGGCCAGCCAGATCCTGCTCAACCTGGAAACGGTGAACACCCTCACCAACGATCCGGACCCCGCCATCGCCGCCGCCGGCCAGATCGGCAGCCAGGTGAAGATCCGCGCCGGCGGCAACTGGCTGATCGCCAACGTCCGCGCGATCCGCGCCGCACCCGAAGAGGAGCGCCAAGCGCTCGCCACCATCGACTTCCTCGGCGAAGCGGACGAGGACCGCACCACCGGCGGCCTCCACGGCTTCCGGCGCGGCGTCACCCGCTATCCGATGCCGGGCACGCCCGTCTATCCGCTCGCGACCGCCGACCTCCACCAGATGTACGCCGCCGACGAGCGCGCGCACATCGAGATCGGCACCGTCTATCCCACCGACAACATCCGCGCCGCACTCCAGGTCGACGCCATGCTCGGCAAGCATTTCGCGCTGCTGGGCTCCACCGGCACCGGCAAGTCGACCGCCGCCGCGCTCATCCTCCACCGCATCTGCGATCTCAGCCCGGAAGGGCACATCGTGATGATCGATCCCCATGGCGAATATGCCGCCGCGTTCGAGGGGATCGGCGCGCTCTACGACGTCTCCAACCTGCAGATGCCCTATTGGCTGATGAACTTCGAGGAGCATTGCGAGGTGCTGCTCACCACCTCCGGCTCCGAGCGGCAGGTGGACGCCGACATCCTCGCCAAATGCCTGCTCGCCGCCCGCTCCAAGAACCGGCTGGCGCAGGAGATCGGCAAGCTCACCGTCGACGCGCCGATCCCGTACCTCCTGTCGGACCTCACCAACATCCTCGCCCAGGAAATGGGCAAGATGGACCGCGCGGGCGACACCGCGCCCTATCTGCGGCTCAAGGGCAAGATCGACGAGATCAAGGCCGATCCCCGCTACGCCTTCATGTTCTCCGGCATGCTGGTCGCGGACACGATGGCGTCGTTCCTGTCGCGCGTGTTCCGCCTGCCTTCCGACGGCAAGCCGATCTCGATCATCGACGTGTCGGGCGTGCCGAGCGAGATCACCTCGGTGGTGGTGGCCGTGCTCAGCCGCATGGTGTTCGATTTCGCCATCTGGTCGCGCAACGAGCCGCAGCGCCCGATCCTGCTCGTCTGCGAGGAAGCGCACCGCTACGTCCCCAACGAGCGCAATGCCGACGCCTCCTCGGTCGGCCGCATCCTCAGCCGCATCGCCAAGGAAGGGCGCAAGTACGGCGTGTCGCTCGGCCTCATCACCCAGCGCCCGTCGGACCTGGCCGAGGGCGTGCTATCGCAATGCGGCACCATCCTCTCGATGCGCCTCAACAACGATCGCGACCAGGCGTTCGTGCGCGCGGCCATGCCGGAGGGCGCACGCGGCTTCCTCGACACCATCCCGGCGCTGCGCAATCGCGAGTGCATCATCTCGGGCGAAGGCGTCACCACGCCCGTGCGCGTCCGCTTCGACTCGCTCGACGAGGCGCAGCGCCCTGCCTCGGGCGACCCGCTCTTCTCCCAGCTCTGGCGCGAGACCGGCGGCGAGGAGGCGATCCTCGAACGCACCATCCGCCGCTGGCGCGCAGGGCGGTAGCGGAAGCAACCCGCAGCGTACCCCGGCGAAGGCCGGGGCCCAGTTGGGATGGCCGCAGTTGGTGCGCACGACCTTAGGGATCACCGCACCTAGGCCCCGGCCTCCGCCGGGGTACGAAAAGGAGATTGCCGCAGCGCGCCCAAAACACCCGTGCTCCTGCGCAGGCAGGAGCCCAGGGTACCAAGCGACACCGTTCCTGGCTCTGGGCTCCTGCCTGCGCAGGAGCACGGCGTCACGCCAGTACGGCCCTCAGTCCTTCGCAGCCCCCGTCGGCACCGCCATCAGCCGCGCATAAGTCGCCTTGAACCGCCGCAGGTCCTCGCCGCTCAGCTGCTGCACGCTCGCCAGCGACACCGAGCGCGGGTTCACCGCCGCGCCGTTCTTCCACAGCTCGTAATGGAGATGCGGCCCGGTCGAGATGCCGGTCGATCCGACATAGCCGATCACCGAGCCCTGCCGCACGCGCTGGCCGGCGCGCACCGCGATCCGGCTCATGTGGCCATAGCCGGTGGCAAGCCCGCCGCTGTGGTTGAGCTTCACGAAATTGCCATAGCCGCCGGCCCGCCCCGCGCGCGCCACCACGCCGTCCGCGGCCGCCCGGATCGGCGTGCCGGTCGGTGCGGCGATGTCGAGCCCCTTGTGCAGTCGGTGGAAGCGCAGCAGCGGGTGCACGCGCCAGCCGAAGTTGGAGGTCAGCCGGCCGTTGATCGGCATGGTCATGCCGCCGCGCCGCTGGCCGATCCCCTTGGGATCGTACCACTGGACCTTGCTGCCCTCTTCCCAGCGCAGCAGCCGCACCGATCGCTTGCCCTGGTCCAGCCCGGCGTAGAGCAGCTTGCCGAGCTGGACCTCGCCCGTCTCCGCCCGCTGGCGCTCGATGATGATGTCGAACCGGTCGTTGCCGCCCACCCGGCCCATCGGCACGCGGGTCGACAGCGACTTGATATAGGCCTCGACCGCCTTGGCCGGCGCGCCGGCGGCACGGGCGGCGTGGTAGAGGCTGCTCCCCACCCGGCCCTGGACGCGCAGCGGCGTGTGGTCGATCGCGATCGGAATGGGCTTGAGCGCAAGCCCGCCCTCGGCCCGCGCCAGCTCCAGCGCCAGGTCGAAGCGCGCGCGGAATGCCAGCTTCTCCAGCGGCCGCGGCTGCACCTTGGTCTCGCGCCGCCCGAGCGTGATGTCGAGGCGCGTGCCCGGATTGAGCTCGCCCGGGCTCACCCGGCTGCCGATCAGCGCCACCGCGCGTGCCGCATCCTCGGCCCCGACGCCCGATTGCTTGAGCACGCCCGCAAGCCCGCCGCCGTTGCCCAGCGTCGCGGTCAGCTCCAGGATCGGCCGCTCCGGCGTGTCAGCGAGCGGCCGCACGCCTGCGGTCGCCGCCATCCGCATGCCGCTGGTGGCGCCCAGCGCCCGCGCGCCGAACGCCTGCGCCCGCGCTTCTTCCCAGTCGCGGCCGTCGAGTGCTGCGGGAACCGCCGCCCGGATCGGCCGCCCGATCCCCGGCGCCAGCATCCAGCCGACCGCCAGCAGCGCGGCGCAGGTGGCAGCACCCCGCCACCATTCGCGCGAGCCGATCTGGGATCCCAGGTCCGGCGCCAGTTCGAAATGGGGAAAGCGCAGCTGCAGCCGATCGCCCAGCGTCGCGGCGCGCGCCGGCGCCTCCATGCGACCGAACGAGCGCGCGCTGGCGCCGCCGGCGAATTGCAGTTCGTGATCGCTGCGCAAGAACAAGAAAGGCGCGCCCCTTGTGTCGACCGCCCGACCCGGTCGAGCCATTCCCCTGTGCAGCCAGACCCTTAAAGTCAAACTAACGGCCGTCCGGCGCGCCCCGCTCCGCGGCCAGCCGTGGCCCGCAAACGGCCAGCAGCAGAAGAACCTGCGATCCGGAGGGAACCACTCGCTCACCTCGGTACCCCGGCGAAGGCCGGGGCCCAGTCGGGAAGGCAGCAGTGAGACGCACGCCGCTCACCGGCTGACTTAAGGAAAGCCGGGGATGTCCGTCCAACCCTTGGCGAACTCCCGCGCAGGCAAGCCCCCTGCCAAACCCCCGACCGTGCTCCTGCGAAGGCAGGAGCCCAGGGTCTCAAGCACCGCAAGGCGTTGGTCTGCCTGGTCCTGGATTCCTGCCTGCGCAGGAATACGATTGTGGCCAATGGACGGTGCCCCCCCTTTCGCAGAGTCACGCGAAGGCGAAAGGTCAGGAGCCGACCTCCCCCACACCCAAAACACCTCGCGCGCACCGCAAACCAACCAGGCTGTCTACCGCCCGCCCACCTGTCACAACCCGGACCCGGCGCGCGCGAAAGGATGGAACGATGGTCACCCCTGCTCCCGACCCCTTCCCGCTGCCGGCTTCCAAAAGACCGCGACGGCTGCGTTCTTGGACTAACTTTCGACTAACCTTCCGCACCTGCGAACGTGCGGTGCTGCGCAGCAGAAGCCGCCAAGTCCTTCTGCGCCCTTGCACTTCGCGACGCCACGCCCGATGTTTCGCCGTGATATGAGCCAGTTCGCGCGTAGCCCGCTCACCGCCGTGCTGGGCCCCACCAACACCGGCAAGACCCATCTCGCGATCGAGCGGATGTGCGGCCATGCCTCGGGCATGATCGGCTTCCCGCTGCGCCTGCTCGCGCGCGAGGTCTATGACCGCGTGGTGGCGATCAAGGGCGCGCACCAGGTGGCGCTCATCACCGGCGAGGAGCGCATCGTGCCGCCCGGCGCGCGCTGGTTCCTGTGCACCGCCGAAAGCATGCCGCTCGACCGCGAGGTCGCCTTCGTGGCGCTCGACGAGGCGCAGCTGGGCGCCGATCCGGAGCGCGGCCATGTCTTCACCGACCGGCTGCTGCGCGCCCGCGGGCGCGAGGAGACGATGATCCTCGGCTCCGAGGCACTGCGCCCGATGGTGCGCGCGCTGGTGCCCGATGCGGAGATCATCAACCGCCCGCGCTTCTCCACCCTCTCCTATGCCGGCGCGCGCAAGCTCTCCCGTCTGCCGCGCCGCTGCGCGATCGTCGCCTTCTCGGCCGAGGAGGTCTATGCCGTTGCCGAGACGATCCGCCGCATGCGCGGCGGCGCCGCAGTGGTGATGGGTGCGCTGTCCCCCCGCACCCGCAACGCCCAGGTGCAGATGTTCCAGTCGGGCGAGGTCGACTATCTGGTCGCGACCGACGCGATCGGCATGGGCCTCAACATGGACGTGGCGCACGTCGCCTTCGCCTCGCTGCGCAAGTTCGACGGCCGTCGCCAGCGTCGCCTCACCATCTCGGAAATGGCGCAGATCGCCGGGCGCGCCGGGCGCCACCAGCGCGACGGCACCTTCGGCGGACTGGTCGAGGAAGGCCCGAGCGCCTTTACGCCGGAGGAAGTGCTGGCGATCGAGGGGCACGTGATCCCGCCGCTCGAACAGCTCTACTGGCGCGAGGGCAGCCCGAGCTACGCCAGCCTCGACGCGCTGATCGAGAGCCTGGAGCGCAAGCCCAGCCACCCCGCGCTGCGCGCCGCGCCCCAGGCGATCGACCTGGCGGTGCTCAAGCGGCTGGCCGAGGAGGATTGGGTGCGCGCCCGCACCCGCAGCCCGGCGATGGTCGCGCGGCTGTGGGCGGCCTGCGGCCTGCCCGATTTCCGCAAGCTCGGCGCCGATCCGCACGCCCGCTTCGTCGGCCGCATTTTCCAGCATCTGAGCGAGGGCAAGGGCCACCTGCCCCACCAGTGGTTCGCCGACGAGATCGCGCGCCTCGACAACGTCGGCGGCGATGTCGAGACCATCGCCGGGCGCATCGCTGCCGCGCGCAGCTGGGCCTATATCGCCCATCGTGCCGACTGGCTGGCCGAGCCGGCGCATTGGGCCGACCGCACCCGCGCGATCGAGGAGCGGCTGTCCGACGCGCTCCACGATCGCCTGCGCCAGCGCTTCGTCGACCAGCGCACCACCGTGCTGCTCCGCCGCATCGGTGCGGACGCGAGCAACCTGCCGGTCGAGGTCAGCGAGGACGGCGAGGTCAGCGTCGACGCGCATGTGCTCGGCCGCCTGGAAGGCTTCCGCTTCCATGTCGCGCCCGATGCCCGGGTGGCCGACAAGCGCCTGCTGATCTCGGCCGCCGAAAAGGGCCTGGCGGGCGAGTTGCGCCGCCGCGGTGCCGCGCTCGCCGGTGCGGCGGACGAGGCGTTCGTGCTCGATGCCGAGCCCGGCGAGCGGCCCGCGATCCGCTGGAACGGCCTCGCTGTCGCAACGCTCGTCAACGGGCCGACGCTGGACCGTCCGGCAGTCAAGCTCGACCGCAGCCTCGACTGCCTCGACCGCGCGGGCCAGACGGCGGTGCGCGAGCGGATCGTCGCGTGGGTGGGGGCGGAGATCGCCCGCCGCGCGCCGGTCCTCGCCCGGCTCGCCGCGTTGTCGCGCGACCCCGAAGCCAGCGCCCCCCTCCGCGCAGTCTCAGCCGCGCTCACCGAAGTGGGCGGGATCAGCCCGCGCGAAACCGCCGATCCCGCGTTGGACGTGCTCGCGCCGGAGGATCGCCGCCGGCTGCGCCAGGCCGGCGTGACCGTCGGCACGCTGGACCTGTTCGACGCGCGCCTGTTCCGTCCCGCCCCCGCGCGCTGGCGGGCGGCGCTGCTGGCGGCGCGCGACAGCCGCCCGGTCGAGCCGCTGCCCCCCGCCGGGGCCACCGTCCTGCCGGGCGACACCCGCGCCTGGGGCTTCCGCCGGCTGGGCGGCCAGGCGGTCCGCGTTGATCTCGTCGAACGCATCGCCCGCGCGGCGCACGACGCACGCGAGGGGCACAAGCCTTTCGCCCCCGACCCGGCGCTCGCGACCTCGATCGGCCTGCAGCCGGAAACCATCGCCAAGCTGATGGCGCGCCTGGGCTTTCGCAGCGCCAAGCCCGAGGGCGAGCAACCCCGCTGGGCTTGGCGCGGACGCCCGCGCGCGCCGGCGCCCCGCGCCCCGGCGGCACCGCGTGCCGGCAACGCCTTTGCAGCCCTTGCCGGCCTGGACCTTTCGCGTGGCTGATCCGACCCCGCACGGCGCCGAATCGATGCGGCTCGACCGGTTCCTGTGGTTCGCCCGGCTGGTGAAGACCCGTAGCGCCGCCCAGAGCCTCGCCGAGGGCGGCTTGCTGCGCATCGACGGCCGCCGTATCGATCGCGCCCACTGCCCCGTGCGGCCAGGCGTCGTGGTCGCCTTTCCCCGCAACGGACAGGTGCTGGTGCTGCGCGTGCTCGCGCTTCCCAGGCGGCGCGGACCGCCTGCGGAAGCAGCCGAGAGCTACCAGTTGCTGGAACCCGCCCGGACCGTGCCCGTTGACGAGGCGGGACTGCCCGCATAACGCGTCCCCGTTCGAACCCCTGGAGCCTTTTCCCCAATGACCTACGTCGTCACCGACGCCTGCATCCGCTGCAAGTACATGGACTGCGTCGAGGTCTGTCCGGTGGATTGCTTCTACGAGGGCGAGAACATGCTCGTCATCAATCCGTCCGAGTGCATCGACTGCGGCGTGTGCGAGCCGGAATGCCCGGCCGAGGCGATCCTGCCCGACACCGAGTCCGGGCTGGAACAGTGGCTGGAGCTCAACAACACCTTCTCGGCTCAGTGGCCCAACGTCACGCGCAAGCTCGACCAGACGCCACCGGACGCGGACGCGATGAAGGGCGTCGAGAACAAGTACGAGCAGTTCTTCTCCCCCGAACCGGGCAAGGGCGACTGACCCGGCGGGGCCCGTACGCGGCCCCGTACGCGGAAAAAAGCGCGGATTTCCGGCGCGTTTTCGCGGGAACTGCAACTCGCCGCTGGCATTTTTGCTCCGGACGCGCTATATAGTTGCGCGACGGCGGCATTTCGTTGCCCGCCGCGTGGAGACGCACCCTAAAGAAAAGCCCCAGCCCGACGCGGATCGGCCTGAGCCCCTCCCCGTCCAGGCGCGACTCTGGGGCGAACCGGTCACGAAAGGCTACCAATGGCTGCCAAGGCGCTGTCCTTTGATGTCGGCGATTATGTCGTTTACCCCAAGCATGGCGTTGGCCGTGTCATCGAGCTTCAGAAGCAGGAAATCGCGGGCATGCAGCTCGAGCTGTATGTGCTCCGCTTCGAAAAGGAGCGCATGACGCTCCGCGTGCCGACCAACAAGGCCGAGAGCGTCGGCATGCGCAAGCTGTCGTCGGACAAGACGCTGCGCGAGGCGCTCGACACGCTGAAGGGCAAGCCGAAGGTCAAGCGCACCATGTGGTCGCGCCGTGCCCAGGAGTATGAGGCGAAGATCAACTCGGGCGACCTGGTGTCGATCGCCGAGGTGGTCCGCGACCTGTTCCGGGCCGACGACCAGCCCGAGCAAAGCTATTCCGAGCGGCAGATCTTCGAAGCCGCAGCGAGCCGTCTCGCCCGCGAGCTGGCGGCGATGGAAGAGGTCGAGGAGCCCAAGGCACTCGACAAGATCCTTGACATCCTGCGGGCGTCGGCCGCGATCTACAACAAGGAGAAGACCGCCGCCTGAGGCTGCGGGCTTTCCTCAAGCAGCTGAACGAGGGCGGCCCCACGGCCGCCCTTTTTCTTTACGGCTTTGCGCGGGCGGCGGGGTCTCCAGCGTGGGTCACGAAAAAGGGTTCGAATGCGTTCGTTAGGGACTTTGGCTTGCCTTTCTCTCGCCGCCTGCTCGGGCATCGGCGAATCCAATCACCAGCACGCCGATACGGTGCAGCGCAGTTTCGAAGCCCGTGACTTCACCGCGGTCGCCCTGGAGGGCCCCGACAACGTCGAGATCCGCACCGGCGGCGCGTTCGCCATCGAGGCCCGCGGCGAACCCGCCGTGCTCGACCAGCTGCTCGTGAGGAGCGAGGGTGGCACGCTCCGGATCGGGCGCACGTCCCGGCAGAGCTGGCCGTGGCCGCTCCGCAGCGCCGGCAGCATCACCGTGCAGATGCCGGAGATCAGCGCCGCCTCCGCCACGGGATCGGGCGCAGTGACGCTCGATCGTGCCGAGAACTTCTCGGGCAGCGTCTCCGGATCCGCGGACCTCACCATCGGCATGCTCGGCGGCCGCACCGTGCGGCTTGCGAACACCGGCTCGGGCACGATTGCTGCCGCCGGCGCCGTCGACCTGCTCTCGGCCGAGGTGAAGGGCTCGGGTGACATCACCGCCCCGCAGCTTCGTGCCGAGCAGGCGGCGGTCGTCCTGCAGGGATCGGGCAGGGTCGAGGCGAACGTTGCCGGCCCCGCCCGCGTGACGCTCGACGGGTCGGGCACCGTGGACCTCGGCGACATGGCGCTGTGCACCAGCACGCTGGCGGGCTCCGGCACGGTCCGCTGCGCGTCCTGATCGCAGCGGCGGCTTGCCATTGCGGCAGCCGCGGTGCGATGCTCGCCCCATGCTGTTGCTGCCGATCCTTCTGGCGCTGACGGCGGCCTCGGAGAGCCCGGAGCCGCCTGCCCGCACGGTGATGCTCACCCGCTTCGACCGGCTGCGCGTGAGCGGCTCCTATGCCGTGGAGGTGGTCACCGGCGGCCGGACGGGTGCCGAACTGGTGGGCGACCGCGCCTCGGCGGAGCGGGTCGCCGTGCAGGTGGAAGCGGGCGTCCTCACCATCCGCCCCACCGGCACCACGCAGGACGGCTTCGCCGTGCCGCAGCGGCCGGTGACCATCCGCGTGCGGACAACGGCGCCGTTGCAGGCGGTGACGCTCACCGGCGGCGGACGCGTGACGGTCGACCGCCTCGCCGGCACCCGATCGGAAGTGGTGTTGAACGGGACCGGCACGCTGTTGATCGCGAGCGTGGCGGCCGAACAACTGCTGGGCACCCTGACCGGGAACGGCACGCTCTCCCTGGCCGGCGCGGCACGACAGGCGCGGTTCGTGGCGTCGGGCTCGGGCAGCCTGGATGCGGCCTCGCTCGATACCCGCGACCTGGTGGTGCGCAGCGACGGCGCGGGTACCGCCCGGTTCCGCGCTGCCCTTACCGCCATCGTCACGGCAAATGGCGTCGGCACCATTGAAGTAGCGGGCAGCGCCAAGTGTCAGGTGCGCGGCACATCCGCCGTGCAGTGTGGCGCCCGCCCCTGACCCTCAGGCAGTGACCGGAAACCGCAAAAGCCGATCCTCCAACGCCACCAGCGCTTCCGCACCCCGGCCCACGGCCCGCACGATCTCAGGGTGATGCGGCTCCAGCCCGCCGGTCAGTGAGCCGAACGCGGGCAGCACCAGCTTGCTCGGCGTCGCGACGAAGCAGCGCCGCGCGATCCTCCGGCCCCGTACGGTTACCCGCAGCTTGGGGTGGAAGTGTCCCGAAAGCTCGGGCCGCCCTTCGCGAGGATCGGCCTCGTGTCGCAGCACCAGCCCGTCGACCACCGCTTCCTCCAGCACGGCGCCGCCGCAGGAGGTAGCGAAACCGGCGTCATGGTTGCCGGTGATCCAGGTCCAACGGCAGCCGGAGGTCAGTGCCCTCAGCCGCTCCTGCGCCGCTGCCGGCAGGCGCGCACAGCCCTTGGGATCGTGGAAGCTGTCGCCCAGGCACCAGAGCTCGGCGGGGTTCACCCGCGCGACCACCGCCTCCAGCGCGTCCAGCGTCGCAAGGCTGTCATAGGGCGGCAGCATCTGCCCGAACTGTGCGAACCAGCTCGCCTTCTCGAAGTGGAGATCGGCAACCAGCAGCGCCTCGCGCGCCGGCCAGTAAAGCGCGCCCGCGGCCAGCGCGACCAGCTCGTGCCCCGCGAACGAAAAGCGAACCATGCGCCCGCTATGCCGTGCCAACGTCAGCGCGGCAAGCCCCGCCCAACCACGTTAGTCGAGCCGCATCGCCTCGGCGGCCATCGCCTCCGCCTCCGTCAGCAGCGCGTCGTCGGCACTTCCCTGCGGCACGTGCTCGCGGCCGATCAGCACCATTACCGGGACCGCGAGGGGGCTGATCCGCTCCAGCGTCACGTGCAGCATCCGCGCCTGTGCGGTCTCCAGCAGCGTCGCCAGGCGGCCGACGTCTGTCATTCGCGCGCGCGCATCCTCCCACGCGGCCTGAAGCAGCAAGTGGGTGGGCTCGTACTTGCGCAGCACGTCGTAGATGAGGTCGGTTGAGAAGGTCACCTGCTTGCCGGACTTACGCTTGCCGGGATGCTGGCGCTCGACCAACCCGCCAATCACTGCCACTTCCCGGAACGCGCGCTTGAGCAGGTTCGAGCCCTGCACCCACTCGACGAACTCATGCTCCAGGATGTCGGGCGAAAAGAGCGCCGCCGGATCGGTGATCGGCTCCAGGCCATAGCAGGCGAGCGCATAGTCGTTGGAGACGAAGCCGATCGGCTTCAGCCCCAGCGCCTCCATCCGCCGGGTGATGAGCATGCCGAGCGACTGGTGCGCGTTCCAGCCTTCGAAGCTGTAGGCGACCATGTAGTGCCTCCCCTCGTGCGGGAAGGTCTCGATCAACAACTGCCCCGGCTCCGGCAGGCGCGAGCGCCGGCCCTGGATCTCCAGCCATTCGCGGACGTCGTCGGGGAAGCGCGCCCATTGTGCGCGGTCGTGCAGGAAGGTTCGTACCCGCTGGGCGAGATTGGTGGAGAGCGCCATGCGCGTGCCCACATAAGTGGGGATACGCGCGGGCCGGCTGGAGGCGCGCACGATCAGGTCCGTCAACTCGATCCGCTCCACCTCAAGGCTGAGCCCCGCGAAGAAGAAGGTATCACCGGTCGAGAGCGTGGAGGCGAAATACTCCTCCACCGTGCCGAGCTTGCGGCCGTTGCGGAAGCGCACGTCGAGCGTGGGTGCGTCGACGATGATGCCGGCGTTCAGCCGATGCTGCTGCACGAAGCGCGGATGGCTGACGCGCCAGAGGCCATCCGTCCCCTGGGTCAGCCGCTTGAACCGGTCATAGGCACGCAGCGCGTAACCGCCCTCGGCAATATAGTGGAGCACGCGATCGAACGTCTCCGCATCGAGTGCGGAATAGGGCAATGCTGCGCGAACCTCCTGCAGCATATCCGCAGCATCGAAGGGTTCGGCGCAGGCGCAGGCCATCAGATGCTGGGCGAGCACGTCGAGCGCGCCCGGACGGAACAGCTCGGTGTCGAGCTCGCCCGCCTCCACCGCATCCAGCGCTGCGCGCGCCTCCAGATATTCGAAGCGGTTACCCGGCACGACGATGGCCTCGGAAGGTTCGTCCAGGCGGTGGTTTGCGCGGCCGATGCGCTGGAGCAGGCGCGACGAGCCCTTGGGCGCTCCCATCTGGATCACGCAATCGACGTTGCCCCAGTCCACGCCCAGGTCGAGGCTGGCGGTCGCGACCAGCGCCCGCAGGCGCCCGTCGGCCATCGCCTGCTCGACCTTGCGCCGCGCCTCCACCGCCAGGCTGCCGTGGTGGACGCCGATGGGCAGACTCCGCTCGTTGGATTTCCACAGGTCCTGGAAGATCAGCTCGGCAAGGCTGCGGGTATTGCAGAAGACGATCGTGGTGGCATGCGCCTCAATCTGCGCCATCACCTGCGGCGCGGCATAGCGCCCGGAGTGGCCGGACCAGGGAATGCGCCCCTCCGGCAGCAGGATTTCAATACGGGGATCGGCACCGGGATCGCCTTGCACCAGCGTGACGGCGTCGATGTCGCCGTCGGGGGCGAGCCAGGCGCGATAGTCGTCCGGATCGGCGACGGTTGCGGAGAGCGCAACACGCCGCAGGCCGGGGCTCAACCGCTGGAGGCGCGCCAGGCAAAGCGCCAGCAGGTCGCCCCGCTTGCCCGCCGCAAAAGCATGTACCTCATCGACAACGATCGTCTTGAGGCCGCCCAGCAGCCGATCTGCGTCCGGATAGGACAGGAGCAGGCTGAGCGATTCGGGCGTCGTCAGCAGGATGTGCGGCGGCTTGACGCGCTGCCGCGCCTTGCGGTCGGAGGGGGTGTCGCCGGTCCGCGTCTCGACGCGGATGTCGAGCCCCATCTCCGCGATGGGGTTGAGCAGGTTGCGCTGTACGTCGACGGCGAGCGCCTTCAGCGGCGAGATGTAGAGCGTGTGCAGCCCCTCGCCCGGGGCATCGGCGAGCTCGGCAAGCGTGGGCAGGAAACCCGCGAGCGTCTTGCCCGCGCCGGTGGGCGCGACCAGCAGCGCGTGGCGCCCGGCCCTTGCCGCCGCCAGCATCTCCGCCTGGTGCCGGCGGGGCAACCATCCACGGTCGGCAAACCAGCGGGAGATGGAGTCGGGAAGTTCGTGAATCGCAGCAGGCACATCGCCGATGTGGCGATCCGGCACGTCCAACAAAAGGGATCGGCTCAGCGCATGCGCTTTTCGCGGTCGATCCGGTCCTGCTCGTCATAGAGATCGGCGGTCGCTCGCTCGCTCTCCTGGTGCCGGCGACGCGAGACGCGGTTGTTGAGCACGGCCCAGATGATCACGCCCAGCAGGACGATCGGCCCGATGATCGTCAACAGGCCCCACAGACTGACTTCGTCCGCCATCGCTCGACCTCCTCTCCTGAAGAACCAGCTGTAAACGACAGGAGGCTGCGCTTCGATCCATGGGCGGCGATGCGGCCCGAAATGGAGTTCGTGCGTTAGCCTTCCCATGCCGCGTCTCGCCGACTGGATCGAACCCAAGCCGCAAGGCATCTACCTGCCGCACGCCGATGCCTGGATCGACCCGTCGGTGCCGGTGCCGCGCGCGCTGGTGACCCATGGGCACGCCGACCATGCCCGCGGCGGGCACGAGACGGTGTGGGCGACGCCCGAGACGCTGGCGATCATGGACGCGCGCTATGGCACGCAGAATGGCCGCCCGGTTGCCTATGGCGAGACCGTCCGGCTGGGCGACATCCAGGTCTCCTATGTCCCGGCGGGCCATGTGCTGGGATCGGCGCAGATCCTGCTGGAGCATCGCGGCGAGCGCGTGGTGGTGTCGGGCGACTATAAACGCCGCCCGGACCCGACCTGCGCGCCGTTCGAGCCGGTCGCCTGCGACGTGTTCGTGACGGAGGCGACGTTCGGACTGCCCGTTTTCCGCCATCCAGAAACCCGCGACGAGATCGACAAGCTGCTCGCCGCCCTCCGTGCGGAGCCGGACCGCTGCGTGCTGGTAGGCGCCTATGCGCTGGGCAAGGCGCAGCGCGTGATCGCCGAGGCACGCGCAATGGGCTTCGATGATCCGATCTACGTCCACGGCGCGCTTCAGCGATTATGCGACCTCTATGTCGCGCACGGCGTCGATTTAGGCGAGCTGCGCCCCGCCACCGGCGCCAGCAAGGCGGAACTCGCCGGACGGATCATCCTGGCCCCGCCCTCCGCGCTCAACGACCGCTGGTCGCGGCGCCTGCCGGACCCGATCTCGGCCATGGCCTCGGGCTGGATGCGTGTGCGGCAACGCGCCCGGCAGCGCAACGTCGAGCTGCCGCTGATCCTGTCCGATCACGCGGACTGGGACGAGCTGACCCGTACGATCGAGGAGATCGCTCCCCAGGAAGTGTGGGTGACGCACGGGCGCGAAGACGCGCTGGTCCACTGGTGCAGCATGCGGCAGATCCGCGCACGGGCGCTCGACCTGGTCGGCTATGAGGACGAGGACGACTGAGCGCCGGCGGGCCGGGGCGGCCCCTCTGTCTCGGCGACGAACGGGCGCGCGAGGCCGTGATACAGCCGTTCCTGGCAGACTCGCGCGCTTATCCAGTCGGCGATCAGCGCCGCCGCGAACATCGGCAGGATCAGGCCGCGCGCCGCCGTCGTCTCGCTGACGATGATGACCGCGGTGAAGGGCGCGCGCACGACACCGACGAAATAGGCGACCATGCCGATCACCACCACTGCGCCCGGCGGCGAATAGGGGAAGAGGGCCGTCAGCAGGTTCCCGAAGCCCGCGCCGATGGCAAGTGAGGGCGCAAAGATCCCGCCGGGCGCCCCGGTCAAGGTCGTCGCGAGTGTCGCCATCAGCTTGGCGGGCCCGAACCAGCCCGATACCTCGCCGCCCTCGACCAGCGCGCGCGTGGCGCCGTAGCCGGTTCCCCAGGTGGCACCGCCCGTCCCGACGCCCAGCACCGCGACGACCAGTCCGCAGAGGCCGGCGAACAGCACGGGCCGGGCCTTCAGAGCCCGGGCCCATCCGGTGTGCCCGTCACTGAACCCCAGCACGACGCGGGTGAACAGCCCGCCCGCGACGCCCCCCAGCAGGCCGGCGAGCGGCGCCAGCAGCAGCACGCGATGCAGCTTCAGCGTCTGGTGCACCGCGCCGAAATAGACATAGTCGCCGGCGATCCCGAGGCTGACCATGCCGGCGATCATCACCGCCCCCATCACCAGGACGGCAACCCGCTGCTCATAGGCGGCGGCGAGTTCCTCGATCGCGAAGGCGACCCCGGCCAGCGGCGTGTTGAACGCCGCGGCGACGCCCGCGGCGCCACCGGCGATCAGCACGCCGGCAGTGATCGGCACGCGCAGCAGGCGATGCAGCGCGACCATGATCGCCGCACTCACCTGGACGCTCGGCCCCTCGCGACCGACCGAGGCCCCGAACAACAGCATGGTGACCGTCAGCACCAGCTTCTTGGCGGCGGTGCCGAGCGAAAGGAGGCGCGCCGCGACCTGCTCGTCCGCCGACCTGCCGGCTGCGATCACCTGGGGGATGCCGGAGCCGCGCGCATCCCTAGCCCAGCGCCGCGTAGCCCATACGACCGCGCCAAAGGCGAGCGGCGTCGCCACCAGCGGCGCATAGGGCCAGCGCGCCAGCGCATGCCCGAACAGTTCCTGCGTGAGATCGCTCGCGCGGGCAAAGGCAAGCGCCACCAGCCCGAGCAGGACCGCGCCCGCAGCAGTCGCGACCCGCCGCTTCAGGATCGGCCACTGATCGGAGGCATTCCGCTGCGCGTGCAGGCGCAGCAGATGCCGCGCACGGTCTGGGAAAAAGGGCATGTCGCGCTCTTTGGGCCGAATCGGGCGCGGCGGGAACCACGAACCCGGGCCCAAGCCGATATCAGGTCCCTTGCAGCGCCTTTTGCCGGCGCCGCTGCACCGAGGAGCCGATCCCCATCGCCTCGCGGTATTTGGCGACGGTCCGCCGGGCGATGTCGAAGCCCTTGGCATTCAGCAGCTCGACCAGCGTGTCGTCGGAGAGGATCTTGCGCGGGTCCTCGGCGGCGATCAGCGTCTTGATCGCGTTCTTCACCGCCGCCGCCGATACCGCCTCGCCACCGTCGGCAGCCTGAATCGCGGAGGTGAAGAAGTACTTCAGCTCGAACAGCCCGCGTGCGCAGCTGAGGTATTTGTTCGAGGTGACCCGGCTGACCGTCGATTCGTGCATCTCGATCGCCTCGGCCACTTGGCGCAAGGTGAGCGGCCGCAGATGTGCCACGCCCTTGCGGAAGAAGCCCTCCTGCTGCTTCACGATCTCGGCCGCGACCTTGATGATGGTGCGTTGCCGCTGGTCGAGCGCCTTGACCAGCCAGTTGGCGCTGGCAAGGCATTCGGAGAGCCAGGCGCGGGAGGTCTTGTCCTGTCGCCCGCCCGACAGCTCGACATAATAGGCGCGGTTGACGAGCAGCCGTGGCAGCGTGGCGCCGTTGATCTCCACGGCCCAGCCGGCGCCCCGCGGCGCCACGAACAGATCGGGGGCGACGGCGGGCGCACGTTCCCCGCCGAAACGGCAGCCGGGTTTGGGATCATAGCCGCGCAGTTCGCGGATCATGTCGGCCAGATCCTCGTCATCGACTTCGCAGAGCCGGCGCAGTTGCGGCAGGGCGCCGCGGGCGACCAGGTCGAGATTGTCGATCAACCGGGCCATGCAGGGATCGTAGCGATCCGCCTCCTTCGCCTGGAGCGCGAGGCACTCGGCGAGGCTGCGCGCGCCCACACCGGTGGGATCGAACGTCTGGATCGTCGCAAGCACCGCCTCGACCTCCGCCAGCGGCACGCCCAGCCGGTTGGCGACGTCGAGCAGCGAGCCGGTGAGATAGCCGCACTCGTCGATTTGATCGATCAGTTGCTGCGCCACGAACAGGGCCGGCCCGGAAAGCACCGCACCCGCCTGCGCGAGAAGGTGGTCGGCAAGCGAGGGCCCGTCCGCCTCAAACCCGTCGAAGTCCAGGCCGTCATCGGGCAGCGCGGCCGCGCTGCCCCCGCTGGAGCTCAGGCCCCCGTCCAGCCCCCCGATGGCGTCGCCGGGGCCGTCGTCGATGAACGCATCGGCCGCCAAGTCGATGTCGAGCGCCTCTCCGCTCGCCTCTCCCATCCGCACCAGTTCGTCGGCGCCCGCAGGCTCGTCGCGCACGACGGCCGCCTCGCTCGGGATCGAATCCTCCCCGCCCGGATCGTCGCTGCCGCCCGACTCGAGCAGGGGATTACGCTCGATCTCCTCGGCGATGACACCTTCGATCTCGAGATTCGACAGCGCGAGCAGGCGGATCGCCTGCTGGAGCTGCGGCGTCATCACCAGCGACTGCGACTGGCGGAGATCGAGGCGCGGGCCGAGCGACATCAGCCGCGCCGCCCGCGGACGCCTTCAGCGTGCCGGTGCCCTTCGCGCTGCGGGAGGCGACCGGCGCGTGCCATGGGTCAGAGCGAGAAGCTCTCGCCCAGGTACAGGCGGCGGACGTTGGCGTCGGCCACCAGTTCCTCGGGCGAGCCGGTGAACAGCACCCGGCCATCGTAGATGATGTACGCACGGTCGACGATGTCGAGCGTTTCGCGGACATTGTGGTCGGTGATCAGCACGCCGATCCCCCGCTGCTTGAGCTGGCCGACCAGATCGCGGATGTCGGCGATCGAGATCGGGTCGATGCCCGCGAACGGCTCGTCGAGCAGCATGATCGAGGGATCGGCCGCCAGCGCACGCGCGATCTCCGCGCGCCGCCGCTCGCCGCCGGACAGTGCCATCGCCGGTGCATCCCGCAGGCGCGTGAGGCCGAACTCGTCGAGCAACTGGTCGAGCCGCTGGCCGCGCGCCTTGGCATCCGGCTCGGCAAGCTCCAGCACTGCCAGGATGTTCTTCTCGACGGTCAGGCCACGGAAGATGGAGGTTTCCTGCGGCAGATAGCCGAGCCCCAGGATCGCGCGCCGGTACATCGGCAGGCTGGTGATGTCGTCGCCGTCGAGCATGATGCGCCCGGCGTCCGGCTTCACCAGGCCCATGACCGAGTAGAAGCTGGTCGTCTTGCCCGCGCCATTGGGACCGAGCAGCCCGACGACCTCCCCGCGGCCGACCGACATGGAGACGTCGGACAGCACCACCCGCTTGTCGTAGGACTTGGCGATCGACACCACCGACAGGCCGTGCGCCATCGTCGGCTCCGCATGGGGTGCCGTGGTCGGGCTGGCTAGGGTGGTCACATCGTCCATCTGGGGCTCCGTGCTGGCGCGTCGAAGGTCATCGCCTCGAAACGCGCATGCAGCTGGCAAGATTCGTGCATGATTCGCGCCCGGAGGGAAAGGGGGTACCGTCGCTCGGCGCCCCCTGGTCCGCCGGACGGTGCGTCAGTTGCGCTTGGGCACGGAGAAGCGTCCGCTCACCCGTCCGCCTTGCTGCGTCACGCCGCCTCCCGGCGCCGTGCTGCTCGCCACGCCCGAGCCGTCGATCGTCGCACGCCCGGTGTCGAGATCGATCGAGAGCCGCCCGCCGTTGAGCCGGTTGGTGCCCTGCGTCAGCGAGACGTTGCCGATCATCGTCACCACGCGCCGGTTGACGTCATAGACGGCGTAGTTCGACTTGGCGGTCTGGTCCGGGCGCGTCACCGTGACTCCGCCGGCCGCGTCGAGCCGCGAGGCCTGCGGCGACCCCGAAGCGACCTGGCCGGTGTAGTTCACCGTCACGCGGTCCGCGGTCAGCGTCATCGTCGCCTGCCGGATCGTCACGCCGCCGGTCAGGATCGCGCGATTGGCGCGATCCTGCAGCTCGATCGACTGGGCGCTGAAATCGATCGGCGCGTTCGAGTCGTGGCGTACCTGCCCGAAGGCAGCGTGCGCGGCGAGCAGCCCGAGGGGCGCGGCGACGAGCAGAAGGTGCGGAACACGTATCATAGCGCCTACTTCGTTCGCCCGGGCTGGATGCGCAAGCGGGCATTGCCGTCGAGGCGCACGGTGCGCGCCTCCAGGTCGGCCGAAAGCCGGTCGCCGCTGAAGGTCCCGAGCGGCGTGGTGCCGTCCGCCGCGCCGCCGCTGCGCAGCTTGCGCGTCTTCAGGTCCACGGTCGCATCGCGGGTGTCGAGCCGGTATCCGTCGGCTGCGCGAAAGGCGATCGGCCCGTCGATCGCGACCTGCTCGGTATCCAGATCGTAGCGTCCGTGGTTGGCGTTCAACCTTGCCGGGCCATCCTTCAACTGGATCTCGGCGGCAAGCTTGTCGAGCTGGACGATCGGTTCGGACGAGCTCTTCTGCACCGCGGACCCGGCGGTCAGCGCGAACGGCTGCCCCTTGGCGTCGGCCCCCGTGTAGCGGGCCGCCTGGATGCGCAGCCGCTCCTTGGCGACCTCCACCTTGTTCTTGTCGAGCACGAAGCTGACGTCGCCGCGCATGAACAGGGGGGCGAGCACCAGGAAGGCCGCCAGCACGCCGATCGCGACCGGCAGCGCGACCAGCGACAGGCGGATCAGCCGGTCGTGGCGACTACCGGGAAGCGCCCAATGCTGGCGCTGCGTTCGTTCGCGGCGGGCGATCTCGGACATGGTGTCGCTTACATGTGCGCGAAGATGTCGACTTCCGGCCACCCGGCCAGGTCCAGATCGGCCCGGTGCGGCAGGAAATCGAAACAGGCCTTGGCAAGCGCGCTACGCCCCTCCCGGGCAAGGCGGCGGTCGAGTTCCTCGCGCATCGCGTGGAGATAGCGCACGTCGGACGCGGCATATTCCTTCTGCGCGTCGCTCAGCACCGGAGCGCCCCAGTCCGATGACTGCTGCGCCTTGGAGATTTCCTGGCCGAGCAGTTCGCGCACCAGTTCCTTCAGGCCATGGCGATCGGTGTAGGTCCGCACGAGGCGCGAGGCGGTCTTGGTGCAATAGACCGGCGCGGCCACGGTCTCGAGATAGTGGCGGATCGCCGCGAGATCGAAGCGGGCGAAGTGGTAGAGCTTGACGCGATCCGGATCGCCGAGGACGGCACGCAGGTTCGGCGCGGCATAGTCGCTGCCCGGCGAAAAGCGGACGAGGTGCTCGTCGCCGCGCCCGTCCGAGATCTGCACGACGCAGAGCCGGTCGCGGTGGGTGTGCAAGCCCATCGTCTCGGTATCGACGGCAAGGTCGGCGCCCGGTGCGAACAGGTCGGCGGGCAGATCTTCTTCGTGCAGGTAAACAGCCATGCCGAACGCCTAGACGCTTCGGGGAGCGGGCTCAATGGCCCGGCCGAACTCCCTGGGGCGTCGCGCTCTTCCGAGTCGGCGCTGTGGCGCCGCGAATCACCTGAGACCGGCACGCTTGCAGGACAGGGTCGCCATGCACGCCCCTCCATCGGCTCCGGATGCTGCAAAAAAAGCCGAAGCTGTGCCGTCTCCGCCACGGTTGTGGCGCGATCGCGCGTTACCTGCCGTAAAATTGTCGAAAACATTTCCGGCTGGAGGCGTTTCGGCTATGGTGGCGTCGTGGCGCATCTGCCTGTGCGCCCAGAGACTTGCGTCATTCGTCCGGCGCTTGGGTTCTGATGGTGATTTGGGCGAGCCGGGAAGACGAACAGGGCAATGAGTTTCGATCGAGGGCGCCGCGGGGATCGCGGCGGGCGCGGCAAGGACAAGCGCGACAGTTTCGGTGACGAGAGCTACGGTGGCTACAGCGACCGCGGTTTCGGCGGTGGCGGCGGCTTCGGCGGTGGTGATCGCTTCGGCGGTGGCGGCGGCTACGGCGGCGGCGGCGGCGATCGCTTCGGCGGTGGCGGCGGCTTCGGCGGCGGCGGCGATCGCTTCGGCGGTGGCGGCGGCGGCGGCGGCTTCCGTGGTGGCGGCGGTGGCGGTGGCCGCGGCATGCCCCCGCAGGTCGTCGGCGAAGCCACGGGCGTCGTGAAGTTCTTCAACGGACAGAAGGGCTTCGGCTTCATCGTCCGTGACGATGGCGGCGAAGACGTGTTCGTGCACATCTCCGCAGTCGAGCAGGCAGGCCTCGCCGGTCTGGCCGAGGGTCAGCCGCTCGGCTTCACCCTGGTGGATCGCGGCGGCCGCGTCTCGGCCACCGAGCTGAAGATCGACGGCGAGCCGATGCCGGTCACCGAAGGTGGCGGCGGTGCACCGCGCGACCGTGATGCCGCTCCGCGTGGCGGCGGCATGGGCGGCTCGCAGCGTCAGCTGACCGGCGAGCGTGCGTCGGGCACGGTCAAGTTCTTCAACGCAATGAAGGGCTTCGGCTTCATCCAGCGCGACGATGGCCAGCCGGACGCGTTCGTGCACATCTCGGCCGTCGAGCGCGCGGGCATGCCCACGCTGAACGAGGGCGATAAGCTCGAGTTCGAGCTCGAGGTGGATCGGCGCGGCAAGTATGCCGCGGTGAACCTCCAGCCCAAGGGCTGATTCCGGATGCCGTCCGGCCGCACGTCGGCCAGGCGGTTCCGCAACCATGTCGCCGCGATGGTCCTTGCCATCGCGGCGACGCTGGTTTCGGGCGCCCCTGCCCCCGTTGCCGCGACCGGGCAGGTCGCCCCTCCGGCGACTGCACCGTCTCCGGCACCCGTTTATCCGATCACCGCGCGCATCGTCGCGCGCTATCCCCATGATCCCGGCGCCTTCACCGAAGGCCTGCTGTGGCACGATGGCGCCCTGTTCGAGAGCATCGGCCTGGAAGGCCGCTCGGAAGTCCGGCGCGTGCGGCTGGAGGATGGGCAGGTGCTCGCCCGCGCGGTGCTGCCTGCCGATCAGTTCGGCGAAGGCCTGGCGTTGTGGGAGAATAGCCTCGTCAGCCTTACCTGGAAGACGGGCCTCGCGCATCGCTGGGACGCGAAGACGCTCAAGCGCACCGGCAGTTTCCGCTACACCGGCGAAGGCTGGGGGCTGGCAAGCGACGGAAAGGCGCTAATCCAGTCGGACGGCTCGGCGACCCTGCGCTTTCGGGACCCGAAGAGCTTTGCGGTCCAGCGCGAGCTGACGGTCACCGCAAACGGCCGCCCCGTGCGCAACCTCAACGAGCTCGAGGTGGTCGACGGCGCGATCTTCGCCAATGTGTGGCATCGCAACTATCTGGTCCGCATCGATCCGGCCAGCGGCGCGGTGACCGGCCTGATGGACTTGTCGGCCCTCGCGACGGAGGTCGCCGCAACCGATCCGGAGGCGGTTCCGAACGGCATCGCCTGGGACCCGGCGAAGCGCCGGCTGTTCGTGACCGGCAAGCTCTGGCCGACCCTGTTCGAAATCGCGCTCGAACCAGCGCCCTAGCGGGGCCTCCTTAGGTCGCCATTCGGAGCAGGGTCTCGATCCGGTCTGCCTCCGCGGCCGGCTTGTCGCGCCGGATCCGGGCAATGCGGGGGAAGCGCATCGCCAGCCCGGACTTGTGGCGGCGTGACGCGTGAATCGAATCGAACGCGACCTCCAGCACCAGCGTCTTTTCGACCTCGCGGACGGGGCCGAAGCGCTGGACGGTGTTGGTGCGCACGAACCGGTCGAGCCACTTCAACTCCTCGTCGGTGAATCCCGAATAGGCCTTGCCGACCGGCAGCAACTCGCCGCCCTCGGCCGGGTCACCGGTCCAGCAGCCGAAGGTGTAATCCGAATAGAAGGACGAGCGCTTTCCGTTGCCGCGCTGGGCATACATCATCACGCAGTCCGCGGTGAGGGGATCGCGCTTCCACTTGTACCAGAGACCCACCCGACGCCCGGCGACATAGGGGCTGTCGCGCCGCTTGAGCATCACACCCTCGATCGCGGCGTCGCGCGCGCCTTCGCGGATCGCCTCCAGCGCCGAGAAGTCCGGCGCTTCGATCAGGCGGGAGACGTCGAACCGTTCCGGGTCCAGGTCCTTGGCGAACCGCTCCAGCGCGGCCCGGCGCTCGCTCCAGGAAAGCGCCCGCAGGTCGCGGGAGCCGTCGAACAGGATGTCGTAGAGACGGACAAAGGCGGGAAAGTCGGCCAGCATCCGCTTCGACACCGTCTTGCGCCCCAGTCGCTGCTGGAGCGCATTGAAGCTGGCGGCGCCCTCCGCCTCGCCCAGCGCATGGCCTTGCGCCTCCCCCTTCACCAGCAGTTCGCCGTCGAGCACCCCGGGGGTTGCATAGGCGGCCGCGACCTCCGGGAAGCTGGCAGTGATGTCGTCCCCGGCGCGACTGTAGAGCCGGGTCTCGCCACCCGCGTGCACCAGCTGCACCCGGATCCCGTCCCACTTCCACTCCGCGGCATAGTCCGCGAGATCGACGCGGCCGTCCTCCAGTGGGTGGGCGAGCATGAAGGGGCGGAACACCGGCAGATTGGCGCTGTCGGGCTGCGGCGCCTGGCCTTCGGCCCAGGCGAACAGCGGCGCGTAGGGCGGCGCGAGGCCGTGCCACACCTCCTCCACCGCCTCGACGTCGAGGCCGAAGGCTTGCGCCAGCGCCGTTTTTGCGAGACGCGCCGATACCCCCGCGCGGAGCCCGCCGGTGGCCAACTTGAGCAGGGCGAAGCGCTCGTCCGAATCGAGCTGGTCGAGCATCGCGGCGAGGACGGCAGGCGCATCGCTTCGCGACAGGGCGGCAAGCGTGTCCACCACCTGCGCCAGCGACAGTGGCCCCGCCTCACGCGCCGCGGGTGAGCCGGCAGGTGGCTCGGGCCACAGCAGCGCGACCGTTTCGGCCGTGTCGCCGACGAAGTCGCGGCTCATCCCGAACAGCACCGGGTCCACTCGCGACTCGATCATCTGCCGGATGATGGCGGGCTTCACCGCCGGGAGATCGAGGTCGCCGGTCAGCGCCGCGATCGCCCAGCCGCGGTCGGGGTCCGGCGTGGTCCGCAGATAATCGCCGATCAGGCGGAGCTTGGCATTGCGCGACCGGGTATAGATCAACCGGTCGAGCAGGTCGGCGAACGCACGCATGCCCGATCAACCCGCCGGCGACGCGCTTGGTTGCGTGGGCCTCAGCGCACACGTCGATAGCGGAACGGCACATCGCGCGCCGGTGCGCCTTCCTCGGCGATCCGCACCCACACGGTGAGTGCGTCCGGCCCTTCGCGTACCAGCGTCAGCCCGTCGAAGAAGAAGCGATTGCCCTCCACCGCGATCAGCGGGAACTCCACCGCCTTGCCGCCTTTGACATCTTCCCACCCAGTCAGATCGGCATTGAAGTGGCGGAGGCGATAGACCAGCGATCGGCCACGCGGCACGATCTGCAGCAGCTCGTAGAAGAGTACCCCGCCCCTGCCGTCTTCCTGCAGGAAGTGGCCGGCGATGCCGCCTGCCTGCGGCGCCGAGTAGACCTCAGTCGCCGGTCCTCCATAGCCCTCGCCGTGCCATTGCCCGGTCAGCCAGGAAAGGTCTGTGATCTGCGCCTGCGGCGGCGGAGCGCCAGGGGTCGCGGTCCGCGTCTGCGCCTCGCCGGCGAGGGCCAGCAGCAGCCCCGCAACCATGCCCGTCAGCGCCACAGCGACTCTCCCCGCCAGCCCAGCCGACAGGGAGGATAGTCGCGCCGAACCGCTAGTCTATCGCTTTCTTGATGCCGCGGCCGGCGAGCAGGCCCAGCACGAGCAGTACGACGAAGATCGCCACGGCGATGAAGAACAGGATTTTGGCGATGTCGACGAACGCGCCGCCGATCCCACCAAAGCCCAGCACCCCGAGCACCAGTCCCGCGATCAGAAAGATGATGGCCCAACGCAGCATGGCAGTTCTCCACTAGCCCCGCGGGTCAACCGAGCGGGGCAGCCGATCGTTCCCTCGACCGCCCCCGACGGCTCAGCTCCTGCGGCCGGCCTCGAACAGGAACCAGGCGCGCTCTTCGGCCTGATCGATCCACTCGTCGGCCAGGCTGCTGGTGGCGGTGTCGCCTGCGGTCTCGGCCGCTTCGCGCGCCGCACGCATCGATTCGACCAGCTTCAGATTGTCGTCACGCAGGATCGTCAGCATCTCGCCCGGCGCCACGAAGTCGCGATCGTCGTCGGTGAGTTGCTGGCGACGCGCGATGTCGCCGATCGAACGCAGGGTGGTGCCGCCCGTCTTGCGCACCCGCTCAGCAATGACGTCGGTGATGGCGAGGATCTGGGTGGCCTGATCGTCGAGCATCAGGTGATAGTCGCGAAAGTGCGGGCCCGAGACGTGCCAGTGGAAGTTCTTGGTCTTCAGATACAGCGCGAAACAGTCCGCGAGGGTGCCGTTCAGCGCGTCCGCGACGGAGCGGACCTTGTTGCTGTTCAGGTCGGTGGGCGTGTCGAGCGCCGGGTTGGTGTCGGCCATGGAGTCCTCCAGGTGATGATTCGCTACGGCAACGAACTTTGCCCTGAATCGCTCCCGTTCAAGGGGAAAGGCAAAGAGCTTCTCTAGCCGAGGCGCAACGCCCGCACGACGAGCACCGCGCCGGCCACCATCAGCAGCGCCGATACGCCCAGGCCGGCGGCCCGCCGCCCCGGCCAGCGGCACCAGGCGCGCTCTCCGACAGTCGCCGCGATGGCGCCGACCGCGATCGCCGCGATCGTGCTCCCGATCGCCGCCAGCACGGGGCTCCCGCTCCAGGCGGCAAGGGCAAGGGCCAGAAACTGGCTGCGGTCCCCGAACGCGAGGATGAAGATCCCCAGGAATGCGGTTGCGAAACTCCCGATGCGCCAGTTCGTCAGTCGATCGGCGAGTTTCGTCCGGGCCAGACCGCCCGCACCCGCGAACATCAGGGCCAGGGCGAGGAGCAGCGTCCGGGCGTTGGGACTCATCCCCGGCGCGATCAGCGCACCTCCGGCCGCTGCCGCGAGGAAGCCGGCCGCGTGGGCGAGGATCAGTCCGGCGGTTACGCCCGCCCTCCCGAAGCGATCCGCGAGCACGGCCGTGAGGCGTGCGGGTGGGTCGAAGAGCTGCGCGAGCAGCACCGCGACAAAGGCAGGAACCAGTGTCTCCATCCGCAGCCCGGCGCTCAGCCGGCGAGCCGCACCGAACAGGCGGCGGCGTAGACCGAGCTCGAGTCGCCCGGCTCCCGTTGCGCCAGTGCGTCCTCGAGGATGACGACGAGCCCCTGCAGCAACGCACCGCGCTCGCCGCGCGCCAGCGCCGAGTCGATCGCCCGGATCACCGGCGCCGCCCCGACGAGCCCTTGCGCGGCCGCCAGACGGCGAATCCCCTCGACCTCTGCCGCCAAGTGCCGCATCGGCCCGCGGCCGCTAGCGCGGCGCAACGCGGCAAGACCGCTTTCGAACTCTACGGGGGCGCCTACAACTGCCTCGATCATCGCTTGGGCCCTCTCCTTGGCTTGCCGCGGGATGGTGCCATCCTCACGTGAAGGAACGATGAAACAGCAAGGGTGGAGCAGGCAAGCAGCGTGTTTGCCTTGACAACCGCGGGCAGGTGACGCATGCGGCCCAGCCTGTGGGCGGCCGCGATTTGCGCGCGCCGCTTTTTGTTTTTCAACGCTGTCCGGTACCGCGAACCGAAGGATTTCAGGGTCATGGCAAAGCCGACCACCGTCAAGATCAAGCTCGTCAGCACGGCCGACACCGGCTTCTTCTATGTCACCAAGAAGAACCCGCGCACGCAGACCGAGAAGTTCAGCTTCCGCAAGTACGACCCGATCGTGCGCAAGCACGTCGAGTTCAAGGAAGCCAAGATCAAGTAATCGGTTGCCGCTCCGCGCCAGCGGAGCGGTCTCAGCCGGCCAGCGCCGCGTCCGCCGATTCGTCGGCCTGACGCGGCAGCAGCGCCCGCACCTCCCCGACGAAGCGCACCACCGAAATCGGCTTGGTGACATACGCGTTCGCGCCGGCCGCGCGGATTCGCTCTTCGTCCTCGCGCCCCACATAGGCGGTCACCGCCATGATCGGGATGTTGCGCAGCTTCGCATCCAGCTTCAGGCGCCCGATCAGCTCCAGGCCCGTCATGTGCGGCAACTGGATGTCGGTGATGATCAGGTCCGGCGCGAAAACGCGCGCGCGCGCCACCGCTTCACGCCCGTCGCGCACCGGCTCGGTCACGAACCCGTGCGCCCGCAGCAGGTCGCAAAACAGCTTCAGATTGAGTTCGTTGTCCTCGACAACGAGTACCCTTTTTGTCACGTCCAAGACCCGATTGTTGATCCCCGAGGTACTACGGCATGGCGCCCCATGAGACAAACGCCGAAGCGGCGGCGACGCTGTCGCTCGGCGCGCTGAGCTGGGTGCTGACCGATCCGGAGCGGGCCCGCCGCTTCCTGGACGTCACCGGCATCACGCCGGACGTCCTGCGGGCGCGGGCCGACACGCCCGCCTTTCTGGCGGCGGTGATCGGCTATCTCGAAAATCACGAGCCTGACCTGATCGCCTGCGCCGAGAGCTTGCAGGTGGGACCTGAGGAACTGACCCGCGCCAGGCGCGTGCTGGAGCGACCATGAAGCCACTGCTGATCTGCGACTGCGACGAAGTGCTGCTCCACATGGTGCGTCACTTCCGGGACTGGCTCGACACCGACCACGACATCGACCTGCACTTAGGGGAAGGCAGCTTCGAAAAGGCGATGCGCCACCGTGCCGACGGCGAACTCGTCACGAGGGAGCGGATGTGGTCGCTGATCGACGGCTTCTTCCCCGCCGAGATGGACCGCCAGACGCTGGTGCCGCACGCTGCGGAGGCACTGGAGGCGCTCGGGCAGCGCGCGGAGATCGTCATCCTTACCAACCTGCGCGACCATTGCCGCGAGTCGCGGATTACCCAGCTCTCCACCCATGGCATCGTCCACCGCGTCGAATGCAACCAGGGGCCGAAGGGCGAGCCGGTGGCGCGACTGGTGGCGGAGCACGGCAGCCCGGTCGCGGTCTTCGTCGACGACCTGCCGACGCACCATGATTCGGTCGCGCAGCATGCGCCGGGCGTCCACCGGCTGCACATGGTGTCGGAGCCCAGCCTTGCGCCGCACGTGCCCCCTGCCCCGGCTGCGCACGCCCGGATCGACGACTGGCGGGACGCCGCGACATGGATCGCGGCACGCTTCGACGCGGGACTGCCGGCGGAGGCTTGACCCCCGCCCGGCCCCGCGGGATGACCCACGCTATGGCAACCGACATCCCCGCGAAGCTGGCCGAACTCGGCCTCACCCTCCCCGAAGCGGCCGCGCCCGTCGCGGCCTATGTGCCGGCGGTCGAGGCCGGCGGGCTGCTCCACATCTCCGGGCAGCTGCCGTTCCAGGACGGCGCGCTGATGACCGGTCGGCTCGGCGAGGACCGGGAGCTGGACTATGGTGTCGAAGCGGCGCGGCGCTGCGCCCTGATGCTGCTGGCCCAGGCCGAAAAGGCGCTCGGCAGCCTTGATCGCGTTTCCCGGGTGGTGAAGCTCGGCGTGTTCGTGAACAGCGCCGCCAGCTTCACGGACCAGCCGAAGGTCGCCAACGGCGCCTCCGAGTTGATGGTCGCGGTGTTCGGCGAGGCCGGCAAGCACGCGCGCAGTGCGGTCGGTGTCCCGGTGCTTCCGCTCGGCGCGGTCGTGGAAGTGGACGCGATCCTGGAACTACGCTGATCGCCGCCTGTTGCTGCAACGCAACATTCCGATCCCAAAAAGCGACATCGACGAAACAAGCGTTGTGTCCGCACCCGCTGATCGGCACCTTCGTGTCGCGTCACAGGGGGTGCGGACGACACCCCAGGGCGCAAGCAGGAGGAGAACCATCACCTCAAGGGGGTCACGATGCGCTTCTCCAACATACTTGTTTCGATCTTCGCCGCTGTCGGCAGCATCGCGCCTGCCTGGGCGCAGGAAACCGACCCTCCCCAGCCGATCACGGTCAGCGGCAGCGCCAGCGTCGCGTCCGACTATCGCTTCCGCGGTGTGTCGCAGAGCGACAAGGAAGTCGCGCTCCAGGGCGGCATCACCATCGCGCATGAGAGCGGTTTCTATATCGCAACCTGGGGCTCCAACCTTGCGGGCTGGGGCACCTTTGGCGGGGCGAATATCGAGCTGGACCTGGTCGCCGGCTACAAGGGGGAGGTCGGCAACGCGGCCTATGACGTGGGCGTCACCTGGTACACCTATCCCGGCGGCGCGGACGAGACCGACGTGGTCGAACTCTATGGCAAGGTTTCCGGTACTGCCGGCCCGGCGAACCTGACGGCGGGCGTCTTCTACGCGCCCAAGCAGACCTCGCTCGGCAACTTCATGGCGCATCCCGACGGCGATCGCGACGACAATCTCTACCTGTCCGGGGACGGAACCGTCGGCATTCCGAACACGCCACTGACGGCAAAGGCGCACATCGGCTATTCGAACGGAAACCCGGGCCTGGGCCCGAACGGCACCAGCCTGTCGCCGACGGGTGAGTATTTCGACTGGCTGCTGGGGGTGGACGCCACCTGGAACCAGCTGACGCTGGGGGTCGCCTATGTCGACACCGATATCACCCGCCGCGAGTCGGCCTATCTGGGCTCCGGCTTTTCCAAGACCAAGGACGGCAGCCCGATCGCAGCGAGCACCGTGGTGGTTTCGCTGACCGCCGCCTTCTGACGCCTGCCCGCCCTCACCTGGGCGGGCCCAACAAAGAAGGGCCGCGACTCACGTCGCGGCCCTTTCTCTTGCCAACGGTGGCTACGGGGTCAGGGCGTGGTGCGCGCTGCCTGGCCGTCACCTTCCGGCGCGGCGATGATGTCCTGGGTGGTCGAGCCCTTGTCCACCACCGCGGTGTCCGGATCGGCCAGGCCGGAACGGATGCCAGCATCGGCCGCGTCGTTGCCGCCTGCCTGGGTCAGAGCCGCGCGCTCGCTCGCGCTACGCTGCGCCTGACCGCCGAACATCGCCTGCAGCGCCTGAGTGGAGGCGCCGACTTCCTGCGGACGCGGCGCGCCGGGCTGCGGCGGCACCAGCGCATAGTCGGGCGGGATCACCAGCGGCGCCTGGCGCGCCACCGCGAACTCGTCCGGACGGGCGCGGTTGAGCCCCGACGAGCCGCAGCCCGCGAGAGCAAGGGCGAGCGCGACGCTCGCGGCGGCATGAAGTTTACGCATTTACCTTCTCCCCAGCGGGCGTTTCGGCGGGCTTGTCGCGCACCAGCACCGCGCGGACAAGCAGGATCAGCACGCCGATGGTGATGGCGGCATCGGCGACGTTGAAGATCAGGAACGGGCGCCACGTCCCGAAGTGCAGGTCGAGGAAGTCGACCACATAGCCGAAGCGCACCCGGTCCAGGATGTTGCCGAGCGCGCCACCCAGCACCAGGCCGAGCGCGAACAGGTCCGGCCGGCTCTTTTCGCGCAGCATCCACCAGGCGACGCCGCTCGCGATCGCGGCGGTGAGCAGCACCAGCAGCCAGCGCATCACGCTGCTGTCGGCGGGCAACAGGCCCAGGGAGACGCCGACGTTGGGCACGAAGCGCAGGTCGAAGATCGGCAGCAGGATGCGTTCGTCGCCCGGCCGGGACACGCCCAGGGGACCGGTGACGACGAACTTCACCGCCTGGTCGACGATGAAGATCAGCCCTGCGAGCAGGAAGCCGTGAAGGCGGGTGCGTTGCATCAGGATACTACCTCGGTACAGCGGTGGCACAGCGCATCGTCCACTGCAACTTCCGGCAGGTGGCGCCAGCAGCGACCGCATTTGTGGCGATGGGTGCGGACCACGCCCACGCCGTCCATGTCACCCTCCCCCTTCGCCACTGAAGCGACGATGAACGCCTCGGCGAGCGCGTCCTCGGGAAGCGGCAGTTCGGGAACGGTGACTTCGGCCTCCAGGCTGGAACGCACGATCTTCTCGCGCCGCAGCGGCTCGATCGCCTCGGTCACTCGCTCGCGCAGGCGCCGAACGTCGTCCCAGTTGGCCGAGACGGCGTCGTCGGCGGGCAGCGCCGGCAGCTCGGGCCATTCGAGCAGGTGGACCGAGCCGTCCTCGCTGGGGAAGCGCGCCTGCCACACTTCCTCGGCGGTGAAGGCCAGGATCGGCGCCGCATAGCGGACCAGCGCGTGGAACAGCAGGTCGAGCACGGTGCGATAGGCGCGGCGCTTGGGATCGTCCGCAGCGTCGCAGTAGAGCGAATCTTTGCGGATATCGAAGAAGAACGCCGACAGATCCTCGTTGGCGAAGTCGGTCAGCGCACGCGCGTAGCGGTTGAACTCGTACGCTTCGGCCGCGGCACGCAGCTCGACGTCGAGCTTGCCGAGCAGGTGGAGCACGTAGCGCTCCAGCTCGGGCATGTCGGCGACCGCGACTCGCTCTTCGTCGGCGAAGCCGTCGAGCGCGCCGAGCAGATAGCGGAAGGTGTTGCGCAGCTTGCGATAGGTATCGCCGGTGCCGGCCAGCACCTCCTTGCCGATGCGCACGTCCTCGAAATAGTCGGTCTGGGCGATCCACAGCCGCAGGATGTCGGCGCCCGACTCGCCGATCACCTTCAACGGATCGACGACATTGCCCAGGCTCTTCGACATCTTGCGGCCGTTGCCGTCGAGCGCGAAGCCGTGGGTCAGCACCGCCTCATAGGGCGCGCGGCCGCGGGTGCCGCAGCTCTCCAGCAGCGACGACTGGAACCAGCCGCGATGCTGGTCGGAGCCTTCGAGATAGAGGTTGGCGCGGGTGCCGGCGCCATAGCGCGCCTCAACCACGAAGGCGTGGGTCGAGCCCGAGTCGAACCACACGTCGAGGATGTCGGTGACGACCTCATAGTCCTCGGGACGGTATTCCGCGCCGAGCAGCGCCTGGTGGTCGGCCTGGAACCAGGCATCGGCGCCGCCTGCACGGAAGGCGTCGAGGATGCGCGCGTTCACCGCCGGATCGCGCAGATAGGCGCCGGTCTGGCGGTGGACGTAGAGCGCGATCGGCACGCCCCAGGCGCGCTGGCGGCTGATGACCCAGTCGGGACGACCCGACACCATCGAGGCGATGCGGTTGCGGCCCTTTTCCGGCACGAAGCGGGTCTGTTCAATCGCGTCGAGGGCGAGTTCACGCAGGGTTGCCCCGTTGCCGGACGCGGTTTCCGCGCCCTGTTCCACCGTGTCGCCCGTCGGGGCGTCCATCGGGATGAACCACTGCGGTGTCGCGCGGAAGATCACCTTCGCCTTGGAGCGCCACGAATGCGGATAGCTGTGGCGGAAGTCGTCCGACGCGGTGAGCAGCGCACCTGCTTCCCGCAAGTCGCGGCAGATCGGGCCTTCCTCCAGCTTGGCGCCGTTGCCCGAGGCGGTGAACTTGGGGTTGATGACGCTCCCCTGGCCGCCGAGCCAACCCCAGTCGTCGCGATACTTGCCGTCGCCGGTGACCGCGAACACGGGGTCGATGCCATAGGCCTTGCACAGCGCGAAATCGTCTTCGCCATGATCGGGCGCCATGTGGACGAGGCCGGTACCCGCCTCGGTGGTGACGAAATCGCCCGGCAGCATCGGCCGTGGCTTCGCGAAGAAGCCGCCGAGGTGGTGCATCGGGTGGCGGACGACGGCGCCGGCGAGATCAGCGCCCTTCACGACGACAGGGGCGTAGAAGCCATCTGGTCCACGCTGCTCTTCCTCAACGACAATCCCGTCCGCGATGATGCCGAAGTCACGCGCGAGGATCGTCAATGAGTGCTGCATGCGCTGCACGATGGAGGGGATCAGATTGGTGGAGACAACAAAGCGGCGATCGAGCCACAAGAACTCAGGACGCACGCGTATAGCGGCTTCGTTCGCATCCCAAGCCGCCGCAGTCGCTTTATCCTTACCCAAACTTACCTGAAATTCGACAACCGTGTATTCAATCTCCGGCCCATACGCGAGCGCTTGGTTCACCGGGATCGTCCACGGCGTGGTCGTCCAGATCACCGCATGGGCGCCGACCAGCTCGGGCGCGTTGGGCGCCTCGACGATCTCGAAAGCGACGTCGATCTGGGTCGAGGTGATGTCCTCATACTCGACCTCGGCCTCGGCGAGCGCGGTCTTTTCGACCGGGCTCCACATCACCGGCTTGGCGCCGCGATAGAGCTGGCCCGACTCGGCGAACTTGAGCAGCTCGCCCGCGATCGTCGCCTCGGCCTCGTACTTCATGGTGAGGTAGGGGTCTTCCCAGTCGCCGAGCACGCCCAGCCGCTGGAACTGGCCCTTCTGCACGTCGACCCAATGCGCGGCATAGGCGCGGCATTCGGCGCGGAATTCGGCCGGGGGCACCTCGTCCTTCGACCGCTTCTTGGCGCGATACTGTTCCTCGATCTTCCACTCGATCGGGAGACCGTGGCAGTCCCAGCCTGGGACATAGGGCGCGTCCTTGCCCATCAGCGTCTGCGAGCGGACGATGATGTCTTTCAGGACCTTGTTCATCGCATGGCCCATGTGGATGTCGCCGTTGGCGTAGGGCGGGCCGTCGTGGAGGATGAACCGCTCGCGACCGGCGCGCTCGCGACGCAGGCGGTCGTACAGCCCGATGCGCGCCCAGCGATCGAGGATCGCCGGCTCCTTGGCGGCAAGCCCCGCCTTCATCGGGAAGTCGGTCTTCGGCAGGAAGACGGTGTCGCGCCAGTCGCGCTTCGCGTTCGGTTCGTCGGTCATGGAACCGCGCCGATTAGAGGATGCGGGGCCGGGGGTGAAGCGCGAAGTGGTGGACAGGGCTCAGAGCGGCGTCAGTCGCGGCAATAGCCCTCGCCGGGCTTCACCGTCAGGCAGTCCTTCTTGTCGGCCAGCCACTTGAGCCCGGTCGCCTCACCGTCCGTCGCGCGCAGCGTCTGCGGCCCGTCCGGCCGGGTGAAACGGATCGTGTCGCCGGCCGCGACTCCCTGGAACACACCCTTGTCGTCCAGCGAGTATTGCATCTCCAACGTGTAGTGGCCGGGGCCCGCTTGGCCGTCCGCGGAAATCACTAGGTTCAGCCCCTCAACGCCACGCCAGCGCCCGATCCATGCGTCGGTCGCCGCGGTATCCGCTACTCTCGCGGTCGGCGCGGGCGTGGGGGTAGGCGTGGAGGTCGGCGTTTCTGCGGGCGCTTCCTGCGGCGCGACATGGCCACTGTTGTGGACCGCGCGTTCGACGGCTTCCCCCTCGGCGCGCCGCTCCGCGCGCTGTTCGCATCCGGCCAGCAACACCAGCATCGACAAGCAGATCGTTCGGCGCATCGCGTTCCTCCCGCGTTGGGCGGCCTGTCTAGCCTTCACGCGGCCGCACGGCTAGGCAGCAGCGACCACCGATCTTCAAGGCCTGTCCCATGACGTACCGCATCGCCCTCGCCTCCGATCACGCTGCCGTGGCGTTGAAGGCGTCGCTCGTCGCCTGGCTGCGCGATGCCGGCCATGCGGTCGTGGACCTGGGACCGGAGGGCGAGGCCAGCGTCGACTATCCCGATTACGGCTATGCGCTGGCCCGCAAGGTGAGCGGCGGGGAAGCCGACTTCGGGATCGCACTGTGCGGATCCGGCATCGGCATCTCGATTGCGGTGAACCGGCATGTGGGCTGCCGCTGCGCGCTGGTGAACGAGCCGCTGTCGGCGCGGCTCGCACGCGAACACAACGACGCCAACGTGCTGGCGATGGGTGCGCGGCTGGTCGGCGTCGAGATGGCGAAGGCGTGCATTGAGGCGTTCCTGGCCACGCCCTTCGGCGGCGAGCGCCACCAGCGCCGCATCGACAAGCTGAGCAGCCCTACCCTGGCATGACGCGCGCCTATTTGGGGCAACAACGGGTAGCCTTCGCGCGCGCGGCATCCTAAAGGCTCGCGCGACCGGCCAGCCCGAGCCCCAGGAGGCGCATTCATGAGCAGCAATCCGCAGACCCATCAGGTCCAGCCCGACGGTTTCTTTTCCCGCAGCCTGGCCGATGCCGACCCGGCCGTGTTCGCCGGCGTCGAGCATGAGCTGACGCGCGAGCAGACCCAGATCGAGCTGATCGCCAGCGAGAACATCGTGTCCAAGGCGGTGCTCGAGGCGCAGGGCTCGGTGTTCACCAACAAGTATGCCGAGGGGTATCCGGGCAAGCGCTACTACCAGGGCTGCGCGCCGTCCGACGAGGTCGAGACGCTGGCGATCGAGCGCGCCAAGCAGATCTTCGGCTGCGGCTTTGCCAACGTCCAGCCGCACTCGGGCGCGCAGGCGAACGGCGCGGTAATGCTGGCGCTCACGAAGCCCGGCGACACCATCCTGGGCATGAGCCTGGATGCCGGCGGGCACCTCACCCATGGCGCCAAGGCGGCGATGTCGGGCAAGTGGTTCAACGCGGTCCAGTACGGCGTGCGCCAGGAAGACCACCTCATCGACTATGACCAGGTCGAGCGGCTCGCCAAGGAGCACAAGCCGACGCTGATCATCGCGGGCGGCTCGGCCTATCCGCGCCACATCGACTTCGCCCGCTTCCGCGCGATTGCAGACGAGGTGGGCGCCAAGTTCATGGTCGACATGGCGCACTTCGCCGGCATCGTCGCGGCCGGGCTGCACCCGACCCCATTCGGCCACGCCCATGTCGTCACCACCACCACCCACAAGACGCTGCGCGGGCCCCGCGGCGGCATGGTGCTGACCGACGACGAGGCGATCGCCAAGAAGATCAACTCGGCGGTGTTCCCGGGCCTCCAGGGCGGGCCGCTGATGCACGTGATCGCGGCCAAGGCCGTGGCCTTCGGCGAGGCGCTGCGCCCCGAGTACAAGAGCTACATCGCCGCGGTGGTGGAAAACGCCAAGGTGCTCGCCGCCACCCTCAAGGAGCGCGGCAGCGATGTGGTGTCCGGCGGCACCGACACCCATCTGGCGCTGATCGACCTCACCCCGCTTGGCGTCACCGGCCGCGATGCGGACGAGGCACTGGAGCGTTCGGGCATCACCTGCAACAAGAACGGGATCCCCTTCGATCCGCTGCCCCCGGTCAAGACCAGCGGCATCCGCGTCGGTTCGCCGGCCGGCACCACCCGCGGCTTCGGCACCGCCGAGTTCCGCGAGATCGGCAACATGGTCGCCGACGTGCTCGACGGCCTGGCCGCCAAGGGCGAGGCGGGCGACGCCCAGGTCGAGGCGGGGGTCCGCGAGCGGGTTCGCGCGTTGTGTGCTCGGTTCCCGATTTACGGAGGCTGATCATGACCGACTATCCGACCGACGCGCAGAAGAAGGCCCTGGGCAAGAGCATGGCGAAGTGGGGCGCGCTCGGCGCCGTGGTCGCAATGCCCCTGCCCTTCATCGGCCCGATGATCGGCGCCGCGGCCGGCGCCGGCTACGCCTATCTCAAGGCCAAGAAGCGGATCTGAATGCGTTGTCCCTTCTGCGGAAATGATGCGAGCCAGGTAAAGGACAGCCGCCCCACCGAAGATGGGGCGGCGATCCGGCGGCGCCGCCAGTGCGAGGCCTGCGCCGCGCGCTTCACCACGTTCGAGCGCATCCAGCTGCGAGAGCTGTGGGTGCTGAAAAGCGAAAGCCGGCGCGAGCCCTTCGATCGCGAGAAGCTGCTCCGCTCGGTCGCGATCGCGACCCGCAAGCGCCCGGTCGAACAGGCGCAGATCGAACGGCTGGTCTCGGGCATCCAACGCCAGCTGGAGACCACCGGCGACGGCGAGGTGCCCGCCCAGCGCATCGGCGAGATGGTGATGGAGGCGCTCAAGGGCCTCGACTCGGTCGCGTACATCCGATTTGCGAGCGTCTACAAGGACTTCCGCGAGGCGCGGGATTTCGAGGAGTTCGCGGGAAATGTGGCCGAGGTGGGGCGGGAGTAGCGCTCTCCCGTCGCCCCGTTGACGTTTATACCTCCGTTTGGTTCGAGCCGCATCGAGCTTGTCGAGATGCGAAGTCGAGAACCCCCACGCCAGCAGAGGAAGCCGTCGATGTTCCACGTCTACATCCTGCGATGCGCCGACGGCACCTATTACACCGGCCACACCGACAATCTGGAGACGCGGGTCGTCCAGCATCAGGCAGGCAGCTTCCCCGGCTATACCCACGACAGCCGGTAACACTGGCCTGGAGCGAGACGTTCGACAGCCGGGAAGAGGCGATCGCCGCAGAGACCCGGTTGAAAGGCTGGTCGCGAGCGAAGAAAGAGGCGTTGATCGCGGGCGACTGGAACCGCGTGCAGGCGTTGGCGCGCAAGTCCTTCGATACGGGGCTTCGACAGGCTCAGCCCCTACTCAGGACGAACGGAACCATGAACGAGACACCTTCCCCCTCCTCCTCCCCGAACGTGTCCCCACCCCCCGTCATCGTGCTGGTGCGCCCGCAGCTGGGCGAGAACATCGGCAAGGCCGCGCGTGCGATGCTCAACTTCGGGCTGGTGGAGATGCGGTTGGTTGCCCCGCGCGATGGCTGGCCCAATCCGCAGGCGGGGCCGGCCGCGAGCGGCGCCGATGTGGTGCTGGAGAAGGCACGGGTCTTTGAAACCGTCGCCGATGCGGTGGCCGACTGCAGCCACGTCTTTGCGACCACGGTCCGCAAGCGCGGCGTCACCAAGCCGGTCGTCACGCCGGAAGAGGCCGCCCGCGCGATCCGCAGCGATGCCGGCCGCGCCGCGATCCTGTTCGGGCCGGAGCGATCCGGGCTGGAAACCGACGACGTGGCACTGGCCCGCACCATCGTCACCGTGCCGATCAACCCGGGATTCGGCTCGCTCAACCTCGCCCAGGCGGTGATCCTGGTCGCCTATGAGTGGTCCAAGGGCGCCGACCTTGCGAGTCCGCCCGAGACCGAACTCGATCCTCCCGCCCCGCAGGAGGAACTCGAAGGCATGATCGCGCAGCTCGACGGGATGCTGGAGGCCGGCGGCTACTTCTTTCCCCCCGATCGTGCGCCCGCCACGCGCCGGACACTGCGCACGCTGCTGACCAAGCCGGGCTGGAATTCGCAGGAAGTGCGTACGCTACGCGGCGTGCTGTCGACCCTCGCACGGCCGCGCCAGCGGTAGCCTAGCGCCGATCGAACGCCGCCAGCTCATAGGCGATCGACGCCTCGACCAGCTGCTCCCAAAGCGCGCCGACCACTTCCTCGGGCACGCCCAGCCGAGCCGCCTCGGCGCGGGCGTTGGTGATGACCTCCGCCTTGCGCGCTTCGTCGCGGACATGGCCGCGCTCCGGCTTGATGCGAGCGGCGGCGTCCATATAGGCGAAGCGGCGGGCGAGGAGCGCCACCAGCTCGCGATCGAGCTGGTCGACGCCGGCGCGGACTTCGCGCATGGTGGTGCAATCGGGACCGGAAAGGATCGTCATGCCGCGTGCCTAGGCGGGCGGGCCCCGGCGTGTCCAGACGGCCTGTCCAGCTTGACTCATGCCCCCCTCTGCGGCTAGGCGCGCGCCTTCGCAATCGGCTCCGCACCCCGGTGAAGCGGCAGCCCTGCCGATCGTCTCGATCCCAGCAGCGCGAGAAACCGGGATTCGCGATCCACTCCTTCGGGGCGGATCACCGTTGTTGCAGTTGCAAGGAATACCAAATGTCGAAGCGCCACAGCGCCAAGTACAAGCTCGACCGTCGTCTCGGCGAGAACATCTGGGGCCGCCCGAAGAGCCCGGTCAACAAGCGCGAGTATGGCCCCGGCCAGCACGGCCAGCGCCGCAAGGGCAAGATGTCCGACTTCGGCATCCAGCTGCGCGCCAAGCAGAAGCTCAAGGGCTATTACGGCGACGTGACCGAGAAGCAGTTCAAGCGCACCTATGAAGAAGCGTCGCGCATGAAGGGCGACACCGGTCAGAACCTGATCGGCCTGCTCGAGCAGCGCCTGGACATGATCGTCTATCGCGCCAAGTTCGCGCCGACCATCTGGGCGGCTCGCCAGATCGTCAGCCACGGCCACATCCGCGTCAACGGCGTGAAGTGCAACATCGCGTCGCGTCGCGTCCGTCCGGGCGACGAGATCACGCTGGGCAGCAAGGCTCAGGAGATGGCGCTGGTGCTCGAGGCGCAGAGCCTGGCCGAGCGCGACATCCCCGACTATGTCGCACCCGATGGCGCCGCAAAGATCACCTTCACCCGCGTGCCGACCCTCGACGAGGTGCCGTACCCGGTGAAGATGGAGCCGAACCTGGTCGTCGAGTTCTACTCGCGCTGATCGGTTTCGGACCGCGGCACCCGCCGCGGCCCACCGGCAAGACAAAGAAGAGGGCGGTCCTGGCGGGCCGCCCTTTTTCTATTGGCCGATCTTCAGGCTGGTGCGCAGAAAGCCGTCCGTCTGCGCGAGCATGCGCGTACGCGCCTCGCTGTCGTTCAGATAATGGTCGAGCCCCTTGAACTCGACATAGTCGACCTTGCGCCCGGCGCCCCGAAGCTGGTCCGCCATGAAACGTGACTCGCCGACGGCCACGTTGCGATCGAGATCGCCATGAAACAGCAGCACCGGCGCCTGGATGCGGGCGGCGTTCTGCGCGGGCGACCCTTCACGCACGTGCGCGCCATGGCCGATAAAGGCATCCACCAACATGAAATTGGTGAACAAGCGCGATTCCTCGCGCAGCCGATCGAGGTCCGTTACCGGCGCAATCGCGACGATCGCCTTGAACAAGGCAGGATCCAGCGCTGCGGATTGAAGCGCGGCATAGCCGCCATAGGACCATCCCAGCACGGCAAGCTTGTCGGCTTTGGCGATGCCCTGCTGCACCAACCAGCGGCCGCCATCGTTGACGTCTCCCACCGCCGTTCGCCACGACTGGAAGCCGTTCTTCTGGAACCAGGCATCACCATAGCCCGCCGACCCGCGGAAGTTCGGCTGGAGCACCGCAAAGCCGCGTGCGGCAAGGAACTGCGACAGCCAGTCAAAGCCCCATTCGTCCCGGCTTCCCGGGCCCCCGTGCGGAAGCACGATGGCGCCCACAGTCTTCGTCGCTCCGCCTACGGGCAGCGTGAGATAGGCCGGGATCGGCGTGCCGTCCGCTGCGGGGAAGGTAATCGCCTTCACCTGCGCGAGCACGGTGTTCGCAAGCTCCGGGCGCGCCGGCAGGACTTGCTCCAGCGCGCGCGTCCGCTTGTCATAGACATAATAGGTGCCTGGTTCGACGTCGCCGCCGGCCAGTAGGAGGAGCTGGTTCTCGTCTGCGCTCGCGTCCAGAAACGTCACCAGCGGCTGGTGCGGCAGCGCCTTCTTCAAGGCACCCTGAAGCGCCTTGAGCTGCGGGTCGAAGAACACCGCCTCTCGACGATCGTGGCGAAGCTCGCCCCAACCACGCGCGAGTGCCGCCCGATCGTCAACAGCCCGTCCACGTCGACGTCCGGCCGGGCGACCACCAACTCGCGGCTTCCGCTGCCATCCAGCGCAACCCGGTAGAGGGCCTTGCGGCCGTCGTTCAGGTCAAAGCCATAGGCGACGTTCAGATCGGGATCGACGGCGGACGGGTTGAATCCGGCCCTGCTGTTCAGGTCGAGCGTACTCAGCGGTTGCCAGGCGCGACTTGCGGGTAGCCGATAGGAGTAACTGATCTGGTTGCCGTCGTAGCCCGATGCGCGGGTCGACTGAATCCCCATGATCCGCACGGAGCCATGCCCGTCGCTGACATAATCGACGGCACTCGCGCGCGGCTGCTCCACGACCTTGCGCGCCAGGGTCGTCGTGTTGACGAGCTCGACCCCCAGCCCCTGCGTTCGGTTTGCCAGCAGCGTCCCGGCCGTGCTCTCCGGCACGAACGAGCGCGTCATCAGCACGGTACCACCTTCCGCTTCGGCAAGGCGGTCGATCAGCCGCCCGCCGTCATACATGGCGGCAAGAGCGCGGCTGGATGTACGAGCGCTCAGCACCTTCATGCCGCCGCCGTCGCTGTTCAGCGAGACCAGGCGCGTGAACCCGAGCAGTTCGGACCCGGATGCCACCGAATAGATGCCGCAGACGATCCGCTGGTTTGTGGACCAGAAGCAGTGCGTCAGCTGCTCGGGTTCGCCGCTCGACGCGAGGATCGACTTGGGCGCCTCACCGGTCCGGCGGTCGCCGATCACCAGGCGGGTGCCCCGTTTGCCCGCGGGCATCAGCATCGCCACCTTGCTGCCGTCCGGCGAGATGCTGATCTGCTGCACCTGTTCACGCGAGCCGAACGCTGCGGCAAGCCTCTGCCCCTCCGCGTCGGTCCCAGCTTCCTGTGCCGACACCGAAACACCGGCGCACAACAACGATGCACCGGCCAGCCAATCCACAAGCCTCATCTGAACATCCCCCCTTGTTCTGACATCAAGATGTCGGGCAGCCGAGAGCGGCGCAAGCGATCTTGGCCGCGGACGCACCGAACACCGCCGCCGGCTCTTTTCCGCTCCTGCACCCCCCGCTAAGGACGCGACCATGACTACGCCTCCTCCCGCCGAATGGGCCCGCCACGATGCCGTCTGGATCGGCTTCCCCAGCCATCCCGAACTCTGGCTCGAAGACCTCGAACCCGCCCGTGAGGAAGTCGCCGCCTTCGCGCGTGCCGTTCATGCGGATGGCGCCGGCGAGCGCGTGCTGCTGGTCGCAGCGGATGAGGAAGCCGCCGCCGCCGCGCGGGCGATGGTGGGCGATGCCGCCGAGGTGGTGGTGGAGCCGTTCGGCGACATCTGGCTGCGCGACACCGGCGCGATCCTGGACGGCGACGGCAAGGCCCACGACTTCGCCTTCAACGGCTGGGGCGGCAAGTACGACCTGCCGGGCGACAACAGCGTCGGCGCCGGCCTCGCCCGCCAGCGCGGGATCGCGGCCGAGACCCACGACTGGATCATCGAGGGCGGCGCCATCGACGGCGACGGCACGGGCCTGGTCGTCACCACCGAGCAGTGCCTGCTGAACCCGAACCGCAACGGCGAGGGCTTCACCCGCGACAAGGCGGAGGCGCTGCTGCGCGCCGACCTGGGCTACACGCGCTTCCTGTGGCTGGGCGACGGGCTGCTCAACGACCATACCGACGGCCATGTCGACAACCTGGCCCGCTTCGTCGGCCCGAACCGCCTCGCGATCCCGGAACCGGCCGAGGACGATCCCAATGCCGACGTGTACCAGGACGCGGCCGAACGCGCGCGGGGGGCGGGCGTCGAGCTCGTCCGCATCCCCTCCCCCGGCCGAGTCGCGTCCGAGGACGAGGTGATCCCGGCGAGCTACATGAATTTCTATATCGGCAACGCCGCCGTGGTGGTGCCGGTCTATGGTCAGCCGAGCGACGACGCGGCGGTGGCGGCGCTCTCGGCGATCTTCCCGGATCGCAAGGTGGTGGGCCTGCGCGCCGACCACATCCTGACGGGCGGCGGCAGCTTCCACTGCATCAGCCAGCAGATCCCGAGCCGCTGATCGCATTCGGGCGCGGCGGTCCGTCGCCGCGCCCGTATCCGCCTCTGGCAACGCGAGCCAGTTCGACTACATAGCGCGGCATGACCGAAATCACCGTCGCCGCGCTGCAGCTCGCCTTTTCCAACGACATTGACGCGAACATCGCCAACGTCACTCGCCTGGTGCGGGAGGCGCATGCGAGGGGTGCGCAGGTGATCCTACCCCCAGAACTGTTCGAGGGCGAGTATTTCTGCCGCGTCGAGGACGAGGGGCTGTTCGCCAACGCGAAGCCCGTCGGCGAGCACAAGGCGGTGCTGGCGATGCAGGCGCTTGCCGCCGAGCTGAAGGTCCACATCCCGACCAGCTTCTTCGAGGCGGACGGCCCTCACTATTACAACTCGCTCGCGATGATCGGCCCCGAGGGCAAGGTCCAGGGCGTCTATCGCAAGAGCCACATCCCCGACGGCCCGGGATACGAGGAGAAGTTCTACTTCCGCCCCGGCAACACTGGGTTCAAGGTGTGGGACGGTCCCGCCGCCAAGATCGGCGTCGGCGTCTGCTGGGACCAATGGTACCCCGAGACCGCGCGCGCGATGATGCTGATGGGCGCGCAGCTGCTCTTCTACCCTACCGCGATCGGCAGCGAGCCGCACGACACCAGCCTCGACACCGCTCGGCTGTGGCGCCGCGCGATGGTGGGCCATGCCGTGTCCAACGTCGTGCCCGTGATCGCCGCCAACCGCGTCGGCACCGAGCATGACCAGACCTTCTATGGCACCAGCTTCATCTGCGACGAGCGCGGCGACATCCTGGCCGAGCTGGACCGCGAGGAAGAGGGCGTCATCACCGCCACGCTCGACCTCGATCGCGTGGCGCGCCACCGTGCCGCCTTCGGCTTCTTCCGCGATCGCCGGCCGGAACTCTACGGCCGGCTGACGCAGGACATCTGACGCCGCTGTCAGGCGGCTACGCCGTCGCGCAGCTGCAGCGCCCGCTCGAACACCGCCTCGAACATCGGCTGGGTCAACCGGCCGGTGTTCTGGTTGTAGCGCGAGCAGTGATAGCTATCGATCAGGATGCGACCGTCGGGCATGCGGTGCTCGGCGAGGTGGCCGAACTTGGCCTTAGGCAGCTTTCCGCCGAGCGCCTTCACCGCTGACTGGTGGGCGATCTGGCCGAGCGCCACGAACACGCGCACGCGCGGCAGCGCGGCGATCGGCGCCTCCAGGAAGGGGCGGCAGGTACGGATCTCCTCCGGCGTCGGCTTGTTCTCCGGCGGCAGGCAGCGCACCGCGTTGACGAGCATCACGCCTTTCAGCTCCAGCCCGTCGTCGGGCCGGGCGTCGAACACCCCTTCAGACAGACCGAACTTGGCGAGCGTGTCGTAGAGCAGCGCCCCAGCATAATCTCCGGTGAAGGGCCGCCCGGTGCGGTTGGCGCCATGCTTGCCCGGTGCGAGGCCAATGACTCCGAGCCAGGCATCCGGATCACCGAACGCAGGCACCGGCGCGTTCCACCAGTCCGGGTACTCCTGCCGCAGCGATCCGCGAAAAGCCACCAGGCGGGGGCAGAGCGGACAATCATGAGGGGGTTCGGTGGCGCGAAGCGGACTGGCAGCAGACATGGGGCTGCGGTAGGCGCGAGGGCATGGCAAGGGCAAGCTATGCGATCGCGATCGGGTCCAATCGCCGTGGCCGTCACGGCAGCCCGGAGCGTGAGGTAGCGGCTGCGCTGGAGGCGCTGGGCGGCGTGGTCGCCGTCGCGCCGGTGATCCGCAGCGCACCGCTCGGCCCCTCGCTGCGGCGCTACGCCAACACGGTCGCGCTGGTGGAAAGCTCGCTCTCCCCGCCCGAGATGCTGGCGCGGTGTAAGGCGATCGAGCGCAGCTTCGGGAGGCGGCGCGGGCGGCGCTGGGGAACGCGGGTGCTCGACCTCGACCTGGTGCTCTGGTCGGGGGGCCCCTGGGCGAGCCGCGGCCTCATCGTTCCGCATCCGGCATTCCGAAGCCGTGATTTCGTGCTCACCCCCCTCGCGCAACTCGTGCCCGACTGGCGCGACCCGATAAGCGGGCTCCGTATTCGCCAGCTCGCGCAGAGACTGCGACGCGCCCGGGCGGTTGACCGGGCGGCTCCGGCTCCGTAGGGCGCGCGGCACGTACCGCGTCGTGGGGCGTTTCCCAGGCGGATCGCGTTCGCAACGACGGAATGGTGAGGGCTCGTAGCTCAGTCGGTAGAGCAACGGACTTTTAATCTGTAGGTCCCGGGTTCGAATCCCGGCGAGCCCACCACTTCTCCGCAAACGCTGCCGCTGCGCATCGCCGCCGAAACCGGCTTTCTCCTCCGTCCGCGATTGCCTCGGCGCGTGTACGCTGCGACACGCAGGCCATGGCTCCCTCTCTCCTGCCCTTGGGCCACGAGACGCGTGCATCTGGACGCCGGCCATGGCCGCTGATCGCGGGCGTGCTCGTTGCGGTCGCCCTGCTTGGATTGCTGTTCCTCGCTTCGGTGATCGCACGCGGCGACGCGCTGGCGTTCGATCAGACGCTGATCCTGGCAATGCGCGTGCCGGGCCATCCGGACGTGCCGATCGGCCCCGCCAAGCTGCCGTCGATCGCTCGCGACATCACGGCGCTTGGAAGCGGAACGGTTCTTACCCTGGTGGTGACGCTTGCGACGATCCTGCTGCTGCTCCGCCGCCTCTGGCGGACTGCGGCGCTGACGCTGGCGGCGACGATCGGCGGGGGCATCATGGTGTCGCTGCTCAAGCAGCTGTTCGAACGCGCCCGGCCGGACCTGGTCGAGCATCTGATGCGCGAGACCTCGGCCAGCTTTCCGTCCGGCCACAGTGCGAACAGCGCCATCGTCTATCTGACGGTCGCGACGCTGCTGTTTCCGATGATCCGGCAGGCCCGCGTACGGCTGTTCGTGATCGGCGCCACGATGACGATCGTGGCACTGATCGGTGTCAGCCGAGTGTACCTGGGCGTGCATTGGCCGAGCGACGTGCTCGCCGGCTGGATCTTCGGCGCGCTGTGGGCGCTCGGCTGGTGGCGGGTGGAGCTGGCGCTGCTCGCCCGCGCCGCCCGCCGCGGGTCAGCCCTGCGCGCGCTCGGCTAGGGCGCGTTCCCAGGCGAGCGCGTCGGCGACGATGCGGTCCAGGTCGTCATGCTGCGGTCGCCACGGCAGCGCGGCGAGGATCGCGCGGTTGTCGGCGACCAGCGCATCGGGGTCCCCCGGTCGGCGCCCTTCCATGCGGCGCTCGATCTCCAGGTTGGTCACCCGGTCGACGGCGTCGAGGACCTGGTTCACCGAGTAGCCGCGGCCATAGCCGCAGTTGAGCGTGTGGCTTTCGCCCGGCTGCGCGATCAGCAGGTCGAGCGCGTGAACGTGCGCCGCCGCCAGGTCCGACACGTGGATATAGTCGCGCACCCCGGTCCCGTCGTCGGTCGCGAAGTCGGTGCCGAACACGGACACGTGGCTGCGCTTGCCCGTCGCAGCCTCCACCGCCACCTTGATCAGGTGCGTCGCGCCTGCGGTGGACTGCCCCGAGCGCCCCTGCGGGTCCGCGCCCGCGACGTTGAAATAGCGCAGTGCGCAATAGTTGATCGGGTGCGCGGCGGCGACGTCCTTCAGCATGATCTCGGTCATCAGCTTGGACATGCCATAGGGATTGATCGGCGCCTTGGGCGAGTCCTCGCGGATCGGCACCTGGTCGGGAATGCCATAGGTCGCCGCGGTCGACGAAAAGATAAAGTGCTTTACCCCGCAGGCAACCGCGCTTTCGATCAGCGAGCGGCTCGCGGCGGTGTTGTTGCGGTAGTATTTGAGCGGGTCCGCGACGGATTCCGGCACCACCACCGAACCTGCGAAGTGCATGATTGCCACGACATCGTGCGCGCGCATCGCCGCACGCACGGCATCCTCATCCTCGATCGCCGCCTGGACCAGCGTCGCGCGTGGATCCACCGCCCAGGCGAACCCGGTGACGAGATTGTCCACCACCACCACGCGCCAGCCGGCGTCCAGCAGGGCCAGCACGGCATGACTGCCGATGTACCCTGCCCCACCCGTCACCAGGATCGACCCTTCGCGCATGCACAATCCCCTTTGCTTTGGTCGCACCGCCTAGCAGTGGTGATTGTGCCGGGCGAGCGCCTTCCTATCTCTAGGCGACGAACGCGTGCGGGGCTGCGGCCGGAAGCACCGCTTTCGATCCAATTCCCTCCGCGCGCGCTCGCGGATTTGTCAGGAGATGTTTGATGGCTACCGAAGTCGCAACCTTTGCGGGCGGCTGTTTCTGGTGCACCGAGGCGGTGTTCCGCGACGTGATCGGCGTGGAGTCGGTCGAGAGCGGCTATATCGGCGGCACCGTGCCGAACCCGACCTACAAGCAGGTGTGCGGCGGCGACACCGGCCATGCCGAGGCAATCCGCATCACCTATGACGCCGACCAGATCAGCTATGACGAGATGCTCGACATCTTCTTTGCGACGCATGACCCGACGCAGCTGAACCGTCAGGGCAACGACATCGGAACGCAGTACCGGTCGGCGATCTTCCCGCACGACGCCGATCAGGAAGCGCGCGCGCGTGCCGGTATCGAGCGCGCGGGCGAAAGCGGCGGCAAGATCGTCACCACGATCGAGCCGCTGGGCGAATGGTACCCGGCCGAGGGCTATCACCAGGAATATTGGGAAGGCGAAGGCCAGCGGAACCCCTATTGCATTGCAGTGATCCCGCCCAAGCTGCAGAAGCTGCGCAAGAGCTTCGCGGCGCGTTCCAAGGCCGCGGCACCGACTGCAGCCTGACCTTCGTGGACGGCGCGGGGAGATCCCCGCGCCGGCTCAGACGGCTGCGCGCGCCAGGCGGTCGTTGATCGCGGCGCCCAGCCCCTCGCGCGGCACGGGGGCGACGGCGATCCGCGCCTTCGGTGCTGCATCCGCGCGGTGCAGGCAGTCGAACAGCCGCGCCGCCGCTTCGGTGAGATCGCCCGCGCCCGACAGCGTGTCGTCGCCCGCGACCGGCCCGAAGCCGATCAGCCACTCGTCGGCTTCCGCAGCGGTGGCATCCAGCCGCACCGGCTTTCCGGGTGCATAGTGGCTGGCGAGTTGTCCCGGCGCCTCGATCCCGCTCCCGGCAGGACCGGGCATGGCTCCCGTGACCGCAGAGACCTGCTCGGCCGTGATCGGCCCCGGGCGCAAGAGACGCACGGTGCCATCGGTGCAGGCGAGGATCGTCGACTCCAGGCCGCGTTCGGTCGGGCCGTCATCGAGCACCAGCGGGATACGCCCGTTCAGGCTCGCCACCACATGCTCCGCCCGGGTCGGGCTGATGCCGCCGCTGGCGTTGGCCGACGGTGCCGCGAGTGGCCTGCCCGTCGCGGCAAGCAACGCCTGCATCGCGCGGTGCGCCGGCACCCGAATGGCAATGCTCGCAAGACCGGCCGTCACCAGCGAGGCGATCCCCGAATCCTCCCAAAGCGGCAGGACCAGGGTCAGTGGCCCCGGCCAGAAAGCGTCAGCGAGGCGGCCGGCAAACGCATCGAAATGGGCCAGCGCCTCCGCCGCGGTGCGATCGGGCAAGTGGACGATCAGCGGGTTGAAGCTGGGGCGCCCTTTGGCGGCATAGATCGACGCCACGGCCTCGGCATTCGTGGCGTCCGCTGCGAGGCCGTACACCGTCTCCGTGGGAACGGCGACGCAGTGCCCATCGGCGATCAGCCGCGCTGCCTCGGCCACCGCATCGGGGCCGTACGGCAGGCAGCGTGGGATCGGCAGGGCGGCAGGCGACGGCACGGGACCGCCGCTATCCTGCGGGCTCCCTGCGGACAAGAGGCGATCGCGCCGGTCGTCAGGCCGCCAGGAGCGGCGGTCGGGGAGACGTGCGGGTCACCCCGTTGCCGAGGCTGTGCACGCCGCTGATCGGCAAGGCGGTATGGCAGAACGCGCACTCGGCCGACATGCGGCCGACGAACCAGTGGCTCTGCCCGCATCCCGGGCAATGGTTCGTCTCCGATAGCCGGTAGGCGACCCGGTACCCGGTCGCGCCGGGCACGAAACTGCTGCTCTGCCGCATGATCTTTCCCCTTTATCAACAGGGGAGAACGTCGCCGAGTCGTGCGCGGTTCCCGACGAGGCGTCAGGCGTGCTCGAGCAGGTCGTGCAGATCCAGGCCGAGCAGTGCGATGTTCTCGCGCACCCGCGGCCAGGTGGCTGCCAGGAAACGTTCGCGCTCGGCGAGCCGCAGCCGTTCGGCGGCACCAGGCAGCACGAACATGCCGACTCCGCGCCGCACCTCGACGTACCCGTCGTCCTGGAAGGTCTGATAGGCCTTGGCGACCGTCAGCGGGTTCGCCCCCTGCTCTGCGGCAAAGGCGCGGACCGAGGGGAGCTGGTCCCCCGCCCGATATTCGCCGCGCAGGATGGCGGCAGCCACGATCGCGCGGAGTTTCAGGTAGACGGGGCTGTCGTCGCTCTCGATCACTGCCATGCTGCCTTAATACAGCAACCGAGCAATGCGTCCACCCCTCAGCCGTCCCAGCGGGTGACCACCGCGGAGAGGTCCGGCCGCGGCCGCTCTTCCAGGGGCTTGCCTGCCGTGCCGATGAACACGAAGCCGACGACCCGTTCCGGATCGCTGCCGAACGCGTCGCGGACCGTCGGCGACATGCTCGGCCAGCCCGTGATCCAGCTCGCGACGAAGCCCATGGCATGGGCGGCGTGCAGCAGGTTCATGGCAGCGGCGCCGGCCGACATCTGCTGCTCCCAAAGCGGGATGTGGCTGTCCGGGCGGGGCGAGGACAGTACCACCACCAAGGCCGGGGCCGGCACGCCGAAGCTCGCCATCGCATCCAGCTCCAGCCGGCCGGCATCGGGCTTTTCCGTGCGATAGGCATCGGCCAGCATCGTGTTGAACGCCGCGCGCCGATCGTCCGGCACCACGACGAAGCGCCAGGGCGCTAGCTTGCCATGGTCCGGCGTGCGCGCGGCAAGCGCGAGCATCGCGTCGATCTGCTCGGGCGTGGGGCCGGGAGCGACCATCTCGCGCGGCTTGCCCGAGCGGCGCGTGGCGAGCAGCGAGAGCGGCGTGGTGCGGTCGTTGAAGATCATGCAGCGGACCTAGCGGCATGGCGCGCAGGCAACAACTGCTTGGCACGCCGCGATTCTCCGCTAGTCTCGCGCGCCATGCACGCCAGGCGCCCGGGAAACCGGGGCGCCGCCATGGCTTCAAAGGGGAATCTAGTGGCTGTCATTCCGGCAATCGCCGTTGCCTTTCTGTTGGTACTGCTCGTCGGTGGCGCGTCCATCGCGATGAGCAGCAAGCCCGAGTTCGCAGGCCATCCCAAGGGCCTGTACGTCCTGTTCTTCGCCGAGATGTGGGAGCGCTTCTCCTACTACGGCATGCGCGCGCTGTTGGTGTTCTACCTCACCAAGCACTGGCTGTTCAGCGACGGCGAGGCCAATCTGATCTACGGCGCCTACAACAGCCTGGTGTACGTCACCCCGGTGCTGGGCGGCTATCTCGCCGACCGATATCTCGGCCAGCGCAAGGCCGTGCTGTTCGGCGCGATCCTGCTGACGATCGGCCACACGATGATGGGCTTCGAAGGCGACGGCGGCGGCAACAGCGGCGCCGCCATCAACGTCTTCTGGCTGGCGCTCGCCTTCATCATCGTCGGCACCGGCTTCCTCAAGGCGAACATCTCGGTGATCGTCGGCCAGCTCTATCCGCGCACCGACGTGCGCCGCGACGGCGCCTACACGATCTTCTACATCGGCATCAACACCGGCGCGACGCTGGGCACGATCCTGGCCGGCTGGCTGGGTGAGACCTATGGCTGGAGCTACGGCTTCGGCGCCGCCGGTGTCGGCATGCTGCTGGGCCTGATCGTCTTCGTCGGGTTCAAGCCGCTGCTGCTGGGCCATGGCGAGTCCCCCGATCCTGCGGCCCTGGCCCGCAAGGTCGGCGGCATCCGCTTCGAGCATCTGCTCTATGGCCTCGGCCTCGCCTCGATTGCCGTCGCCTGGGCGCTGATCCAGTACCGCGACGTGATCGAGGTACTGCTCGCCGTCAGCGGCTTCGCGCTGCTGGGCTATGTTCTGTTCCAGTCGTTCCGCGTGGACCGCGAGGCACGGCACCGGCTGTGGGTGATCCTGTTCCTGATCGCGCTCAACCCGGTGTTCTGGGGCCTGTTCGAGCAGGCGGGCGGTTCGCTCAACCTCTACACCGACCGCTATGTCGATCGCGGTGGCGTGCCGGCATCGATCTTCCAGTCGATCAACCCCCTCTACATCGTGCTGCTGGGGCCGATCTTCGCCTGGCTGTGGGTGTGGCTGGGCAAGCGCGGGCTCGAACCCTCGACCCCCGCCAAGTTCGGCCTGGCGCTGCTCCAGGTGGGCTTTGCCTTCCTGGTGTTCGTCTGGGGTGCCAACTCGGTCGGCCCGGGTGTCGCGACGCCGGTGCTGTTCGTGTTCCTGGTCTATCTGTTCCAGACCTCGGGCGAGCTCTGCCTGTCGCCGGTCGGCCTGTCGGCCATGAACCGGCTTTCCCCCAAGACGCTGGCCAGCCTGATCATGGGCGCCTGGTTCTACATGACGGCGGTCGGCCAGTTCGTCGCGGGCAAGATCGGCGAGGCGACCGGGGGCGAAGGCGGCGTGATGACCAAGGAAGGCACGCTCGCCGTCTACGACACCATCGGCTGGTGGACGATCGGCATCGGCGTGGCCGTTCTGCTGGTGTCGCCTTTCGTAAAGCGGCTGATGCACCTCGAGACGCTGGAGGACGATGTCGACCATGCGCTCGCCGGCGAGCAGGAGATCGGCGAGCCCAAGGCAGCCGGCTTCAACACCAGCAACGAAACCCGCTGAGCGGCCACCGGGGCGCTTCCGGCAAGCGCTCCGGCGTCCCGTCAGGGGCTTCCACATGATCGACAGCCGGATCGACGTTACAATTCGCGACAAGAAAACAGTGGACGAAGCCGCCATACGCGGCTCTTGTCGCGCCCATGTCGATCCGGCGTCTTTCCGTTCTCCTCGCCGCTCCCGCCGTCCTGTCCGCCTGCGCGATGGGGCCGGATTACCGGCCCGCTTCCTCCGCGGAGCTCGGCGTCCCCGATCGCTACTCCGTCGCAGCGGACCAGAACCGGCGTGAGGATCTCGCGCGCTGGTGGGAACGCTTCAACGACCCCTTGCTGGGCCAACTCGTAGCGGAAACGGCGACCACCAACCTCGACGTGGCCCAGGCAGTCATCCGCCTGCGGCAGGCACGCGAATCCCTGCTGCAGTCCCGCGCCAGCCTCCTGCCCAGCCTGTCGGGATCTGCCGGCTATTCGCGCAACTTCAACGTGCGCGGCGGAAATGCCGCAGTCACGCTTCCCGACGGCACCGTCACCAACATCAGCCGCGGTACCGGCGGCAGCTTCACGCTGGGCGCGGACGCCAGCTATCAGGCCGACCTGTTCGGCGGAGTCGGCCGCACGATCGAGGCCAGCCGCGCGAGCGAAGAGGCGAGCCGCTTCGACTATGCGACGGTGCTAATCGCCCAACAGGCCGAGATCGCCCGCAACTACGTCACCGCCCGGCTTGCCCAGGCACAGCTTGCCAACGCCCGCAGTTCGCTGGCGCTTCAGGACGACAATCTGGAGATCGCCGGCTTCCGCGTACAGGCAGGACTCGTCTCCTCGCTCGACGAGGAGACCGCGCGGGCCCAGCGGGCGCAGACCGCGGCCACCATCCCCACGATCGAGGCGAACTACAACTCGGCGGTCTCCCGTCTTGCCGTGCTGACGGGCCGCGCGCCCGGCGCGCTCAAGGAGGCGATGGCGGCCACGCGCCCGATCCCGATCGCCGCGACGCCGATCGGCGTGGGCATCCCCGCCGACACGCTCCGGCAGCGTCCCGACGTGCTGGCAGCGGAGCGCAGCCTGGCGGCCGCGACGGCGCAGATCGGCGTGGCGCGGGCACAGCTCTACCCCGCGCTCGCGATCAGCGGCAGCATCGATACCAACGCCACCAGCCTCAGCGACCTTACCGACGTGATCAGCGGCGGCCTGTTCGCGGGGCTCACCCAGACGATCTTCAACGGCGGACGGCTGCGGTCGCAGGTCCGTTCGCAGGAAGCGGCGGCCGAAGGCGCGCTGCTCACCTATCGCTCGGCGGTACTGACGGCGCTGGAGGACGTGGAGAACGCCATCGTCGCGCTCGACGCAGCGCAGCGCCGCGCCCGGGAACTCGCGGTGGCGTTGGACGCGTCGCGCAACAGCGCGATCCTCTCGCGCAGCCAATATCGTGCGGGCCTGACCGACTTCACGACCTTGAACCAGGCCGAAGCCTCGCTGCTTTCGGCGAGCAACGGCCTCGTCCAGGCGCAGGCCGACCAAGCGAGCGCGCTTGTCCAGCTCTTCACCGCGCTGGGGGGTGGCTGGGAAGCCGCCGCCATCCCGAGCGGCGACACCCGCGACACTCCCCGCATCACCGGCAGCTTCCCGGCCGTCGCCCCGCCCGAACAGACCCCGCAGGATCGCTGATGGCCGACCCCACCTCCACCGAACTCAACGACTTCCTGGGCGCCAAGCCGGTGCCCCGCTGGCGGCAGCGACTGAAGTGGGTCGTCGTCGCGGTCGTCCTGCTGCTGCTGATCTTCGCACTGTCGCGCTGCTTCCGCGGTGCAGACGGCGTGTCCTATGCGACCGAGCCGGTGAACCGGGGCGCGTTGACCGTGACCGTCTCCGCCACCGGCAAGCTCGCCCCCACCAACCAGGTGGAGGTCGGTTCCGAACTCTCGGGCCTGATCACGGAGGTGGCGGTGGACGTCAACGACCGCGTGACGGCGGGCCAGCCGCTCGCCCTGATCGACCCCGAACGGCTCGACGACTCGATCCGGCAGAGCCAGGCGGCACTGAACGCCCGGCTGGCGGACGTGGCCACGGCCAAGGCGACCCAGCAGGAGTCGCGGGCGCAGCTGGCCCGGTTGGAAGAGGTAAGCCGCCTCTCGGGCGGACGGGTTCCGGCAAAGACGGAGCTGGAAACGGCACGTGCCGCCGCGGCCCGTGCCGTCGCCGCCGTGCGTGCGGCGGAGGCCAATGTCGTCTCCGCTCGCGCGCAGCTCAACTCGAACCAGACCGAGCGCACCCGCGCCGTCATCCGCTCGCCCGTGAACGGCGTGGTACTCGCCCGCCAGATCGAGCCGGGGCAGACGGTCGCCTCGTCGTTCAACACCCCCACCCTGTTCGTGATCGCCGAGGACCTCTCGTCGATGAAACTCGAGGTCGCGATCGACGAGGCGGACGTGGGCCAGGTGAAGGAGGGCCAGCGCGCGGACTTCACCGTCGACGCCTTCCCGGGCGCCACCTTCCCGGCGCGCATCACCCGGGTCGACCTGGGTTCGAACCTGACGGCCAGCTCGACCTCATCCTCCTCCACCACGACGACCAGCACCACCGGCCAGGTCGTGTCCTATGCGGCGACGCTGAGTGTCGAGAACCCGGAGCTGCGGCTGCGCCCCGGCATGACCGCGACGGCCGAGATCGTCACGGTCGAGCGCCCTCAGGTGCTGCTGGTGCCGAACGCCGCGCTCCGCTTCACGCCGGCAGCCGATACCGCCGCGGCGGGCAGCGGCGGCGGCAGCGGTGGCATCACCGGCGCGCTCCTGCCGGGACCGCGGCGGCGCAGCAGCGGTGCGGAAAAGAGCGCGACGCGTCCCAAGAGCGGCCAGCAGACTGTCTACATCCTGGGCGAGGACGGAAAGCCGCAGCCGGTGCAGATCTCCACGGGCAACACCAACGGCCAGGTTACCGAAGTGGTGGGCGGCGGCCTGCGACCGGGCATGAAGGTCATCACCGGCCAGCTGGCGGCCGGGCAGACCGCGCCGGCAGGCGGCGGCCAGTCGCGCGCGCAGCGCGGGTCCGGCGGCGGGGGAGGCCAGCGTGGCCAGTGACGCCGCCGCGCCGATCATTCGCCTGCGCAACATCACCAAGGTCTATGGTGAGGGGGCGACCCAGTTCCAGGCGCTGAAGGGCGTCGACCTGGACATCGCCGCCGGCGACTTCGTGGCGGTGATGGGGCCTTCCGGCTCGGGCAAATCGACGACCATGAACATCCTCGGCTGCCTCGACGTCCCCTCGAGTGGAACGTTCGAGTTCCGCGGGCATCATGTCGAGACCCTCGGGAACGACGAGCGGGCGCTGTTGCGGCGTCGCTATTTCGGCTTCGTGTTCCAGGGGTTCAACCTGCTCGCCCGCACCAGCGCGCTGGAGAACGTCGAGCTGCCCTTGCTCTACCGTGGCGACGCCAAGGCCCAGCGCCGCGAGGCGGCGATGGCGGCGCTGGCCAAGGTCGGGCTCGAGCAATGGTGGGACCACACCCCGGCCGAGCTTTCGGGCGGCCAGCAGCAGCGCGTCGCCATCGCCCGGGCGATCGTGACGCAGCCCGACGTGCTGCTTGCCGACGAGCCGACCGGCAATCTCGATTCCGAACGATCCGTCGAGATCATGAAGCTGCTCAGCGAGCTGAACGCACAGAGCGGCATCACCGTCCTGATGGTCACGCACGAACCGGACATGGCCGCGTTCGCACGCACCGTCATCCACTTCAAGGACGGGCTGGTTGAGCGCGTCGACCATAATCATCACCAGGGCGAGACGGTCGACTGATGCTGGGTACCACCATCCTGCTCGCGGTCCGATCGATCCTGCGGCACAAGCTGCGCTCGTTTCTGACGACGCTGGGCATCATCATCGGCGTCGCTGCGGTCGTCACCATGGTGACGCTAGGCAAGGCGACTACCTCGGCCGTGCAGTCCCAGATCGCGGCACTCGGCACCAACATCCTTCAGATCCGGCCGGGCCAGGGCTTCGGACGCGGCGGCGGCGGCCCCCGCCCGCCCGACTTCAAGGAATCGGACGTCGAGGCGATCCGCGAGCAGGTCGCGGGCGTCAATGCGGTTGCGCCCCAGGCGCAGTCGACCGCCACGGCGATCTACAACGGTGCCAACTGGTCGACCACGATCAACGGCACCACCAACGACTATTTCCGTGTGCAGCCCTGGCCGCTTACCTCCGGCCGGACCTTCCAGCCGGCCGAGGAACAGGCGGGCAAGGCGGTCTGCATCATCGGCAACACGGTCCGGCAGAACCTGTTCCGGGGCGGCGAAGCGGTGGGCCACCGATTCCGCATCGGCAATGTGTCGTGCGACGTGATCGGAACGCTTTCGACGCGGGGCCAGGCAGGCTTTGGCGGCGACCAGGACGACGTGGTCATCATGCCGATCAAGACGGTGCAGCGCCGCTTCACCGGCAGCCGCGACATCCGGCTGCTGCTGGTGGGCGTCGATGCCGCCTATGAAAGCAGCACGGTGCAGGCGTCGATCAGCGACCTGCTGCGCGAGCGCCGGAACATCAGCGGCGGCAAGGAGGATGACTTCAACATCTTCGACACCGCGCAGATTTCAGCGACGCTCACCGGCACGACCACGCTCCTCACCGGCATCGTCACTGCCGTCGCCGCGATCAGCCTGGTGGTGGGCGGGATCGGCATCATGAACATCATGCTGGTCTCGGTGACGGAGCGCACGCGGGAGATCGGTATCCGCCTGGCGATCGGTGCGGTCGCGCGCGAGGTGCTGATGCAGTTCCTGGTGGAAGCGATCGCGCTGTCCTGCCTGGGGGGTGTCGTCGGGCTGGTGATCGCGCAGCTGGCGGTGCTCGCCCTCGCCCCGGTGATGCAGGTCCCCTATTTGTTCGAACCGCAGATCAACCTCATCGCCTTTGCGATCGCAGCGCTGATCGGCGTGGTGTTCGGCTATTTCCCGGCGCGAAGGGCCGCAGGGCTCAATCCGATCGACGCGCTCCGGCACGAATGATCGTCTTGACCTCATAGGCGGCGCGCAACGCCGCCAGGTCCTCGGGCGTGTCGATGTCGATCAACTCGTCCGCGCGCGTGATCACATGGTGGCCGCCACGCACCAGGGCGCGCGCGCCCTCGTCCCCGCAGCAACGCAGCAGATCGGGGAAATGATCGGCCCCGAACAGCGCCGGGGGCGTCGGGTGAACGCCGTTGCTCGACGCGATCACGGCATCCGGCCCCTCCGCATAGTCAAGGAGCCGATAGATGTGCGTGGCAGTCACCCGCGGCATGTCGGCGAGCGCGATCAGCACCGCGGACGCTCCCCGGTCGATCGCCGCCTGCACGCCCAGCCGGAGCGATCCGGCCTGGCCGTCCTCGGCGTTCGGGTTCTCGACCACGGTGTAGCCACGCGATGCGAAGTCCAGGCTGGTCTGGCAGACCACCGCGATCCGGGAGCGAAACGGCACCGCCTCCAGCGCCGTCACCACATGATAGGCGAGCGGCTGGTCCAGGAAGGGCTCGGAGAGCTTGTCCACGTCGCCGAACCGGCGCGAGCGGCCGGCGGCGAGCAAGACCAACGCGGTGTCTTCAGCGCGGAGCATGGAAGGCCTGGATCATCGCCGCGGCGATCGACAGCGCGATCTCCGCAGGCCCGATCGCACCGATCGAGAGCCCGACCGGGCCGTCGATCCGCGCCAGTGCATCGGCGGACACGCCGGCCGCGGCCAGCCGCTCCAGCCGCGCGGCATGGCTGCGCTTCGATCCCAGCGCACCGACATAGGCCGCGGGGCTCGCAAGCGCGGCGATCAGCGCGGGATCGTCGATCTTGATGTCATGGCTGAGCGTGACCACCGCGGTGGCCGGATCGGGGCGCAGCGCTTCGATCGCCTCGTCGGGCCAGCGATCGTCGAGCACCACCCCGGGGAAGCGCTCTTCGGTAAGAAAGCGCGCGCGCGGATCGATCACCACCGTCGCGATCCCCAGCGTCGTGGCAAGCGCCGCGAGCGACTGGGCGATCTGCACCGCCCCGACGATCAGCAGCCGCCGCGGCGGATCATAGCGGTTGCGGAAGACTTCGGCCGAGCCTTCGTCGCGGAGCGTGCTGTGGCCCGTCTCCAGATCCGTCTCGACCGTCAGCGCCTGGCCGTCGGCCCGCGCCTCGGCGATGCGATCGAACAGCTCGGGATCGAAGCCCGTGGCAGAGACGGGCTGGACGATCACCTCGATCTCGCCGCCGCAGGGCAGCCCGACTTCCCAGGCCGCGGCATCGGCGACGCCGTAGCGCTTGCGCTGAAACGGCGCGCCCGCGATCACCTCGGCGGCGGTCGCGAGGATGTCGCTCTCCACGCAACCGCCCGACACCGAGCCTTCGAACCGCCCATCGGCGTGGACCAGCATATGGCTCCCGCGCGGGCGCGGCGCCGAGCCCCAGGTCGAGATCACCGTAGCGATGGCGAGCGGCTCGCCCTGCCAGGCGCGCGCGGCGGAAAGGACACTGTCGTTATCGGCCATCGGCACCCGCTCGCAGATCCGCAGCCCCGCAGCAACCGTCCCGGCTCATACGGCCGGCAGTCCGGGCAGCAGCTTGTCGAGCGTCAGCGGGTAATCGCGGATCCGGACGCCGGTCGCGTTGTAGATGGCGTTGGCGACGGCCGCGCCCGCCCCCGAGATGCCGAGCTCGCCCAACCCCTTCGACTGGAGCGGGTTGGCGAACTGGTCGCGCTCGGGAAGGAAATGCACCTCGATGTGCGGGATGTCGGCATTCACCGGCACGTGATATTCGGCAAGGTCGTGGTTCACGACCCGTCCCGAGCGCGGATCGTGCACCACTTCTTCCGTCAGCGCCGCGCCGATGCCGAACACGATGCCGCCGATGCACTGCGATCGCGCGGTCTTTTCGTTGAGGATCCGCCCGGCGGCAAAGGTTGAGACGAAGCGCTTCACGCGCACCTCGCCGGTGACGGCGTTCACCCGCACCTCGCAGAAGTGCGCGCCATAGGAGGCCTGGCGCCGCTCCTCCTCCAGCTTGCCCGGCTTGATGGTGCCCTCGGCAGAGAGCCCCTCGCCCACCAGCGAGGAAAGCGGAACGCTGCGGTTCTGCGCGATCGCGCGCCCGTCCTTGAGCGTGAGTTCCTCCTCTGTGCAGCCCATGGCCGCGGCGATCTTGGCGCGGAGCGCCTCGCACGCGAGATAGACGGACGATCCGCTGCTGCTGGCGCCCCAGGATCCGCCCGAACCCGCACCCGGCGGCGTATCGGTGTCCCCCAGCCGCACGTCGATCCACTCGGGCCTGAGCCCCAGCAGCTCGCCGGTGATCTGCGCGAGGATGGTGTAGGTGCCGGTGCCGATGTCGGTCATGTCGGTTTCGACCGTGGCGCGGCCGTCCGCGCCGATCGAGACCCGCGCCTGCGACTCCTGCAACTGGTTGGAACGCGCGGACGCGGCCATGCCGTGGCCGACCAGCCATTCGCCCTCGCGCCGAGCGCCCGGTGTCGGATCGCGATCCTTCCAGCCGAACGCCGCGGCACCCTCGTCCAGGCAGCGCGTCAGCTGGCGGGTGGAGAAGGGAACGCCCTTCAGCGGATCCTGCTCGGGATCGTTGATCTTGCGCAGCTCGACCGGGTCCATGCCCAGCTTCTCCGCAAGCTCGTCCATCGCGGCTTCGAGCGCGAGCATCCCCGCCGCTTCGCCTGGCGCGCGCATCGAGCCCGACAGCAGCCAATCCATCGGCAACAGATCGTGGGTGATGCGGCGGTTTTCACCGGCGTAGAGGAAGTGGGTCGAGACACCCGCCGGCTCGAAATACTCCTCGCCCTCGATGTTGCTCGACACGGTCTCGTGCACGATCGTCGTCAGTCGACCGTCCGCTCCTGCGCCGAGCCGTATCCGCTGGTGCGTGTTGGAGCGGCGGACGGTGGCGTCGAACACCTGCTGGCGGCTCATCACCGTCTTCACCGGCCGCCCGAGCTTGCGCGCCGCAAGCGCCGCTGCGACCACCTCGGGGGCGATGCCGAGCTTCGAGCCGAAGCCGCCGCCCACATAGGCCGAGATGATCCGCACCTTGTTCGGCTTCATGCCCAAGGCGCGCGCAAGCTGCTGCTTGTCCGAGGCGGGCATCTGGTAGGAGCCATAGACCGTCAGCGCATCCCCTTCCCATACCGCCGTCGAGGCATGCGGCTCCATCGCGGCGCTGTTCTGGCTGGGCGTGGTCCAGACGGCATCGAGCACCACCGGTGCCTCGGCCAGTGCCTTGTCCGGGTCGCCGGTCGCGACATGCGGCTCGGTCGATCCGCCCTTGGGCTTGTGGGCTTCCTCCAGGCGCGCGTCGAACTCGAACAGCCCCGGCTTGTCCTCCAAGGCCACGTGCACGCGGGCGGCGGCATCTCGCGCCTGTTCGAAGGTTTCCGCGACGACGATCGCGACCACCTGTCCGAAGTAGTGGATCTCCTCGACGCCCTGCGTCGGCGCCTTGTTGGAGCCGCCCTGCTGTGGATTGCGGATGAAGGTGTCGAGATCGACCACCACATCGAGCACCCCCGGCATCGCCAGCGCCGCGGCCGTGTCGATGCCGGTAACGCGGGCACGTCCGGCTTTCGCCTGCACCAAATAACCGTACGCCAGGTCCGGGAGTGCATATTCCGCCGAATAGGTCGCCCGTCCGGCGACTTTCAGGGGCCCGTCGATGCGGTCGAGCGGCCGGCCGATCAGTCCCTGCGTGCCGACATCGAGCAGGCTGGCGGGGACGGGCACGTCCATCTTGAGCGTGGTGCTGTCGCTCATGCGGTGAGCTCCTTGAGGGTCGTGATCAGGACGCGGCGCGCGAGCGGGATCTTGAAATCGTTGTGACCATAGCCGCGGGCGTCGCGCAGCAGCGTGTCGGCCGCGCTCGCAAACAGCGCGTCGGAAGGCGCCTGGCCCACCAGCACTTCCTCGACAGCGCCGTCCCGCCACGGCATGTGCGCGAGTCCGCCAAAGGCGAGCTTGGCGGAGGCGATGCGTCCGTCCTCGACCGCGATGGCCGCCGCCACCGATACCAGCGCAAAGGCATAGGAAGCGCGGTCGCGTACCTTGCGATAGAGCTGCTGCCCCGGCGGCGGGGCCGGCAGTTCGATATGGGTGATGAGTTCGCCGGGACGCAGCACGTTCTCGATGTGCGGCGTGTCGCCCGGCAGGCGGTAGAAGTCGCCGATCGGCAGGCGGCGGCGATCGCCGTCCGGCAACTGGGTCGCGACCGTCGCGTCCAGCAAGCGCATCGCAACCGCCATGTCCGAAGGATGCGTCGCGATGCACGCCTCGGACGCACCCAGCACGGCATGGATGCGGTTGAAGCCGTCGCGCGCCGCACAGCCGCTGCCCGGCGTCCGCTTGTTGCAGGCGTCGCCCGTCTCGTAGAAATAATAGCATCGCGTCCGCTGGAGCAGATTGCCTCCGGTCGACGCCTTGTTGCGCAACTGCCCGGATGCCCCAGCCAGCAGCGCCCGCGACAGCGCCTCGTACCGCTGTCGTACCAGCGGGTGGGCGGCGAGATCGGCGTTGGGCACGAGCGCACCGATGCGCAGGCCGCCGTCCTCCGTCTCCTCCACCTGGCTGAGGTCGAGGCGGCTGATGTCGACGATCTGCTCGGGCGTCTCCACCTGCAGCTTCATCAGATCGAGCAGGTTGGTGCCGCCCGCGATGAACTTCGCACCATCGACCGCACCTGCGCGTGCCGCGTCCTCGGGCGTGGTCGCCCGCGCATATTGGAACGGCTTCATTCCGCCGCCTCCGCCAGCCGCTGGCCCTCGGCGGCCTCACGGATCGCCTCGACGATGTTGGGATAGGCCGAGCAGCGGCACAGATTGCCGCTCATCCGCTCCTGGATCTCCGCGTCGGTGAACTCCACCGAATCGAGGTCGGCGGTGACATGGCTCGGCCAGCCCTTTGCCACCTCGTCCAGCATGCCCGTCGCCGAGCAGATCTGGCCCGGCGTGCAATAGCCGCACTGGAAGCCATCATGCTTCACGAACGCCGCCTGCATCGGGTTCAAGGCGCCGGGGGCACCCAGCCCCTCGATCGTCGTGATCTCGTCGTCCTGGTGCATCACCGCCAGGGTCAGGCAGCTGTTGATGCGGCGGCCGTTCACCAGCATCGTGCACGCGCCGCACTGGCCGTGGTCGCAGCCCTTCTTGCTGCCGGTCAGCCCCAGATGCTCGCGCGCAAGGTCGAGCAGCGAGGTGCGCACGTCCACCTCCGCCGTATAGGTCTGGCCGTTGATCCTGAACTGCATCGGGCGCTCCTCCCTGGAGAAGGAGCAACGCCGGGACGCGGCGCTATTTCCTGTTGCGATCCACTCGCAAGGAAATAGCGCCCGATCGCCGCCTCAGCGCATGACGGGCAACGTCACCTTGCTGCCGGTGCACACCCGCTGGGTCGCCTTCACAAAATCTTCCGGCTTCGCCTTGTAGATGTTGGGCACGAACTTCTGCGGGTTCCGGTCGATCACCGGGAACCAGCTCGACTGCACCTGCACCATGATGCGGTGCCCCGCCTTGAACACATGGTCATGGTCGCGCAGCGGCACGTCCCAGGCGCGCACCTGGTTCGGGACCAGCGGCTTGGCCGTCGACCAGTCGTCGAGCCAGCGCCCGCGCCGGACCTCCATCGCGATCGGCAGGCGATAGCCGTTGAGCGATTTGCCGTAGTTGCCCATCTGCGCCGGAGACGGCGTGGGTTCGGCGTCATCGGGATAGACGTCGATCAGCTTGACCACCATGTCGCTGTCGGTGCCGGAGGTGGAGGCCATCAGCGTCGCCGCCACATCGCCCGTCACCGTCAGATCCTTTTCGAGCGGCGCACTGGTCCAGCTGAGCACATCCGGCCGGTTCTCGACGAAACGCTGGTCGGCCGCCTCCCACCACCGCCATTCGAGCGAGGGGTAGGTGGGCGAGATCGGCCGCTCGCGGAAGGGCACCGGGTTGGCGGGATCGGACACGAACTCGCGACACTGGCCGGCGTCGCCCGCACCGTCGAACGACAGCGAGCCATCTGCGCGCAGGTAGAGCGCGGTCGCGGTTGCGCCGGGTGCGGGCCATTTGTGATAGCTCTTCCACGTCCAGCTGCCCGACTGGAACATCTTTGCCTCGAACCCCGGCTTCGGCCCCTTGCCGTGCAGCCAGTAGCGGAAGAACGGCGCCTCGATGTCGCGACGGAAATCGGTACCGCTGGTGCCGGGGATCGGAAAATGGCCCATGTCGCTTGCCGCCTGGCGCCAGCTGCCGTGCGCCCAGGGGCCGCCCACGATCATGTTGTTGTTGGCCGGATCATCGGCCTCCATCTTTTCATAGATCTTCCAGCTGCCGAGCGGGTCCTCCTGGTCCCAGAAGCCGGCCACATGCAGCGTCGGCACGGTCGAGCGGCCCAGCCGGTCGGTCCAGTGCTGGCCCTTCCAGAAACTGTCATAGTCCGGGTGCTCGATCATCTGCGTCAGCTGCGGCACGCTGCCCTTGAAGTGGCGCTTGTCGAGGTTCTCGATCGGCCCGAGCTCCAGGAACCATTCGTAGCTGTCATAGGCGCCGGTTTCAAAGCTCTCGCCCTGCTTGTTGTTCTGGAGCGGGTAGAGCCAGTCGGTCGCATAGGAGAGCCGCATCGCGCCGTAGCGATGCAGGTCGTCGTTGATCCACCAGTCGTTCCACGCAGCCTGGGGGCTGACGGCCTTGAGCGCAGGATGCGGACGCGCGAGCGCGACGGCGGCCGCATAACCGGGGTAGGACACGCCCATCATGCCGACCCGCCCGTTGTTGGCGGGCACGTTCTTCACCAGCCAGTCGATCGTGTCATAGGCGTCGGTCGCCTCGTCCACGCCCTGTGCCCCTTGCGGCTGGAGCGCCATCGACATGGTGAACGTGCCTTCGCTTTCGAACCGGCCGCGCATGTTCTGGTGCACGAGGATGTAGCCGTCCGGCTCCATGAACTCGAGGCTGCGCTCCCGGCCGACCGCGCTGGCAGGCGGCACACCATAGGGCGAGCGCTGGAGCAGGATCGGCAGCGGACCCTGCTTGTCGAGCGGCCGGCGGATCACCGTCTGCAGGCGGGTGCCGTCGCGCATCGGCACCATCACCTGGCTGTAGCTGTAGCGCGCCTCGGGAGCGGCAGGTGCCGCCTGCTGCGGCCGGGCGCCTGCCAGAGATCCCGCGCTGGCACCCGCCAGCAGCAATGCCATTCCCGTCAGCGCCCGTCCCAGCATCATCGTTCTTCCCCTTCATTCCGGCGTAGTATTCAAGCAACACACCCAGCCGTCAATGCCGCCTCCGCCACGCACCAGCAAAGGCCGGACGCAGGACCAGGCTGTTGAGGTCGAGCAGCACATGGGCGAGCATCGCCAGCCACAGGGTGCCGCTGTAGAGATAGAGTGCGGCAAACAGCCCGCCGACCAGCGTCGTGGCGGCCATGCCGGCAAGCCGTTGGTAGCCATGCGCCAGCCCGAACAGCAGCGTCGCGACACCGAAGCCGGCAAGGGCGCTGCCGCTCACCTGGGCGACGAGCAGAGGCAGCAGCAGCCGGAAGAAGAGCTCCTCCACGATCCCGGCCGTGATCGCGACCGCAGCGCCCCAGCGTAGCTCGGTGCGGGAACGCGGCAGCAACCCGCCGACGTGGCCGATGTGGAGGTCGCCGCGGCCCCGCCGGCGACGCCAGGCGGCGATCAGCAGGCCGACGCTGGCACCGCCTGCAAGCGCGCCTGCCACTGCCGCGGCGAGCAGACCGGTGTCCGCCGGAACGCCCTGCCCGACCAACGCGGTACGCACGGCGAGGGCGAGCGGCACGAACGCGTCCGGGAGCCGCTGCAGGGTGTCGAGCTGCCCGAGAAGCGCCAGCACCAAGAGCGGAACCGCGCCGAACAGCAGCCACGCCCGTGCGGTCCAGCGTCGCAGCCGCTGCACGCGGGAGCGGCCTGCCCCTGGGCCGCGCCAGCGCCGCAGCAGCGCCGCACCCTTCAGGAACCAGACGTAGCTCGCGAGTGCCAGCGCGAGCAGCGCCAGGGTCATGCGCCGATGCGGTGCTCGCCCTTGACCCAGCGCACCGTGCCGGAGCTGGCGCGCATCACCACGCTTTCGGTGGTCATCTTGCCGCGCATGCGCTTGACGCCAGCGAGCAGCGACCCGTCCGTGACGCCCGTCGCGGCGAAGATGCAGTCGCCGCGCGCCAGCTCGGTCAGGTCATACTGCTTGTCGAGGTCGGTCACGCCCCACTTGGCGGCCCGCGCGCGCTCGTCGTCGTTGCGGAACAGCAGCCGGCCCTTGAACTGGCCGCCGACACAACGCAGCGCCGCACAGGCGAGCACGCCCTCCGGTGCGCCGCCGGTCCCCATGTAGACGTCGATCGTGGTGTCGGGATCGGTGGTCGCGATCACGCCGGCCACGTCGCCGTCGCCGATCAGCACCACGCCGCAGCCGATCGCGCGCAGCTCCGCGATCAGCGCCTCGTGGCGCGGGCGGTCGAGCACGCAGGCGATGATCTCGTGCGGCTGCACGCCCTTGGCCGCGGCGATCGCCTCGACGTTCTCGGTCGGCGTCTTGTCCAGGTCGATGACGCCGGCGGGATAGCCCGGGCCGACGGCGATCTTGTCCATGTAGACGTCGGGCGCGTTCAGCAGCCCACCCTCCTCGGCGATCGCCAGCACCGCCAGGCTGTTCGGCCCAGCCTTGGCGCAGATGGTGGTGCCTTCCAGCGGATCGAGCGCGATGTCGATCGCAGGACCCCGGCCGGTGCCGACCTTTTCCCCGATGAACAGCATCGGCGCCTCGTCGCGCTCGCCCTCGCCGATCACGACGGTGCCGTCCATGTCGAGGCCGTTGAGCGCTTCGCGCATCGCCTCGACCGCGGCGGCATCCGCCGCCTTCTCGTCGCCACGTCCCACCAGGGTGGAGGCGGCGATGGCGGCGGCTTCGGTCACACGGACCATCTCCAGCACGAGGACGCGATCAAGAACCTGGCTGGCGGTCTGCATGGCTGTGCTTCTGCTCCGTATGATGATGGGCCGGCGATAGGGAAGGCGCGCCCGCTTGTCGAGCGAAGGCGCTGGCGTTTCGCGTCGGATCCTGCACACTCGGGCGGTTCCGATTCGCGCGTGCCCCCGGGAGGTGCCGATGCCGTTCGATCTGCTGCTGGTGGTGATGGCGCAACAGGCGAACGTGGACGCCGCAATGGCGCAATATCGGGAAGCGACACGGGCCGAGTACCGGTGCGAGGCAGATGCGGAATCGGGCGAAATCGTCGTGTGCGCCCTGCGCGACGCCGACGAGTACCGCGTGCCGATCCTGGAACCGACGCCGGGGGACCCGCGCATCATCGACGCGATCGGGGAACGCGAGCGGCTGGTGAAGATGCCGCATCTCGCCTGCGGGCTAGCCGCCTCCTACGAAGGGTGCGGCATGATCGGCGCGACGGCGACCGCGAACAGCCGAGGCGTCGGCGTGTCGAAGCCGCGGCCGATCGCACCCTGAGTTAGAAGCGGGCGGGCCGCAGCCGGATGGGGATCGGCGCGCCCAACCGCTGCCAGCCGCGTTCTGCCAACAGGCGGTTGCTCTCCACCGGCTTGCGTCCGGCGTCACGATCCAGCGACCAGGTAATGTGATAGGTGCTGCCGTCGCTCCGGGCGGTGCTGCCGCCGATCGCGACGACCAGCGCCTGCAGCCCTTCTCCGTCGTCGGCCCAGCCGACCACCTCGCCCGCCTCTTCGGTCGGCAGGGGCGTCCCTGGGCCGGTTCCGGAACGTAAGGTGACATGGTCCGCGACCGTGTCCGGCCAGCGCGGCGGGAACCGCGCCAGCAGTGCTGCGCGTTCGCTCGCGTCCAGCTTCCATCCGACGACCGTTCCGCCGCCAGTGCCCCGCTCCGGCTGTGCCATTTCTCGCCTCCGTGCGTTGTTCGACCAATTGAGCGCGCCGCAGGTCCGCGCGTTCCATGCGCCCGAGGAGAGCACCATGGCCAAACAGAGCAAGGCCCAGAAGGACACGATGGAACGGGTCCTGCACGAGTTCAAGGAAGGCGAGCTGGAGTCCGGCTCGGGACGCAAGGTGAAGAGCCGCAAGCAGGCGGTTGCGATCGCCCTGAGCGAGGCGGGCGCGTCCAACCAGCAGAGCCCTTCCGAGAACAAGCGCCGCCTCGCCCAGACCAAGCGGCGCGAGCGCAGCAGCGGCGGGAATGGCGGTCGAGATGGCCCCACCAAGGCAGAGCTGTACGAAAAGGCGAAGAAGCAGGACGTCCCCGGTCGTTCCAAGATGAGCAAGGCGCAGCTGGAGAAAGCCGTCGGCTGAGCATTCTCCTGCGCCGCACGCACGACCCCGGAACCCGCCTCCCCCTCGGCCGTTCGCGGAGCGAAGGAGCCACACATGACCGATCGCCCAATGCCACCGCAGCCCGAACAGCAGCAATCGCCCCCCGGCACCACGGCAGCAATGAACCCGCGGCCGGACCATGGCGAGCATAGCTACCGCGGCTCCGGGCGCCTGGCGGGGCGCCGCGCGATCATCACCGGCGGCGACAGCGGCATCGGCCGCGCGGTGGCGATCGCCTTCGCCCGCGAAGGGGCCGACGTGCTGATCTCCTACCTCAACGAAGACGAAGATGCGCGCGAAACGGCACGCCTGGTGGAGGAAGCCGGACGCAAGGCCGTGCTGGTGCCGGGCGATATCGGCGACGCGGCGCACTGCCGCGCGATCGTGGACAAGGCCGTGGAAGCCTTCGGCGGGCTCGACATCCTGGTCAACAACGCCGCTCACCAGATGACGTTCGATGCGATCACCGACATCCCGGACGAGGAGTGGGACAAGACCTTCCGCACCAACATCCACGCGATGTTCTATCTGACCAAGGCCGCCGTGCCGCACATGCAGCCGGGTTCGGCGATCATCAACACCACCTCGGTCAACGCCGACACGCCCAAGCCGACGCTGCTCGCCTACGCCACCACCAAGGGTGCGATCCAGAACTTCACCGGCGGGCTCTCGCAGCTCCTGGCGGAAAAGGGCATCCGGGCGAACTGCGTCGCCCCCGGCCCGATCTGGACGCCGCTGATTCCGTCCACGATGCCGCCGGAGCAGGTCGAGAACTTCGGCAAGGACGTGCCGATGGGCCGCGCCGGCCAGCCCGCGGAGCTTGCACCCGTCTACGTGATGCTCGCCAGCGACGAAGCCAGCTACGTGTCCGGTGCGACGGTGGCGGTGACGGGCGGCAAGCCGATCCTGTAACCCCTTTCGCAAGCGCAACGACTGCGGCAACAATTCCGGCACATGCCGGACCTGGGAGAGTGAAGTTGAACGATCGAGAGCACCGTATCCGCGAGCGCGCCCATGCGATGTGGCTGGAGGAAGGTCAGCCCGAAGGCGAGCATGCGCGCCACTGGGACGCCGCCTGCCGCGAGATCGACGCTCAGGCCGCGGCCTCGACGGATAGCGAAGTGACGCCGGCACCAAAGAAGGCGCGCGCGTCGCGGAGCACCGCGCCCAAGACGACGCCGGCCGCCCAGGCCGCGACGGCGGGTGAAGGCGTCGCAGCCGTCGCGGAGGCGCCCAAGGCGAAGCGAGCGGCCGCCCCGAAGAAGGCGGCAAGCACCCCCGCCAAGCGCAAATCGGGCAGCGCCAAAGCCTGATCGCCAGGCGTGCCGCCCGGGAAGCGGCACGCGCGCAAAACCCCTCGACGGGATCGCCCGCCGGCCTGCCGCAAATCCTTGCGGCGGGGGCGGAACGATGCGCCCCCGCCGATGTTGAGTGCAGGTTCCCGTGATGGAGGTCACTTTTGCCGCAGTTCGTCTCCCGCCTCCTCTCGATCACCGCCTTTCCTCTTCCTGAGCGCATGCTGACCGATGCCGCTGCCGCCGGTTTCGACGGCGTGCTGTGGCGCGCCGAGGCGCCGGTGCTCGGGGAAGCGGAGCTGGTGCCGCCCGCACTCCCGGGAGCCTGCGCAGAGGCGGGGCTCGCCCTGCTGGTCGCGCTGCCCCTCGACCGCGCGCCGATCGATCACCCGCTGCTCGCCAGCCACCCGGAAGCATTTGCGATCCGGCGCGCCAGCGCTGGCGGCGGCCCCGTGGATCCCCGCCAGCCTGCACAGGCGACCGGCGAGGCGCGCGCGCGGCTGCGTACGCCCGAGGCCGCGGCGCTGCTGCGTCCGGTGCTGGTGGAGCGGCTCTCCGCCCTCCTCGATGCGGGGGTTGCGGGCTTCCGGCTGCTTGGGGCGGATCGCATCCCGCCGGAAACGCTGATCGGGCTGATCTCGGCCGTACGCGAACGGCATCCCGACGCGCGCTTCATCAGCGGAGCTCCGGACCTATCGCGGCCGCAGGTACGCGCGCTCGCGTCGGCAGGGCTCACCGCGATCACCTCTTCCTATGCGTGGTGGGACCTTCGTGCACCGTGGCTGGTGGAGGAGTATGAGGAACTGCGAGGCCAGGCGCCGCTCCTGGCGGAGGTCTCGGCGCCGACCAGCGGAGATGCGGACGCGCCATCGGCCCTCGCACGGACGCTCGCGATGGCGGCCGCAAGCGCCAACGGCATCATCGTGCCGGCCGACCTATTCGCAGGCAGCCCCGATCTGGCGCAGGCCGTGCGCCATGCACTGGAAGTCGCGCAGGCCGCCGAACGCTTCAATGGCGAGATGCGGGCGCTGACCGGGCCGCAGGCCCCTGTCGGCGTGCTGCTGCGCGCGGATGCGAGCGACGTGCGCGAGGCGTCCGAAGCGCTGCTGATATTCGTGAATCGCAGCGACACGCCGCAGTCGCTGCCCTCCCCGGCACTGGTGCGCGAATATATGGGCTCCGCGTTCGAGGGCTTCTCCGTCCTCGGCGCGGAGGGTGAGGTCGGCACGCAGCTTGCCGGAGGCGAAGTGCGACTGGTCGCCGCGCGGCGTGCGTCGCCGATCCGCATCGCGGTGGCGCCCGAGGCGGCCAGCGCCGCTGCCGCCTCCCCACGGCTGGTGGTCGAGGACCTCCACCCGCGCGTCGACGGCGGCGCCTTCCCGGTCAAGCGGGTGGTCGGCGAGGAAGTGCCGGTCGAGGCGACGGTGTTCACCGATGGGCACGAGCAACTCGCGGTCGAGCTGCACTGGCGCGCGGTGGACGAGGCGAAGTGGCGCGTCGCGCGCATGACGCAGCTGCCGAACGACCTGTGGCGCGGCAGCTTCGCCCTCGAACGGCTCGGCCGCTACGAATATGCGGTCGAGGGCTGGCTGGACCGCTTCGGCGGCTTCCGGCGCGACTTCACGAAGAAGCTCGACGCCGGCGTCGCCCAGCCGGTCGACCATGCTGAGGGCCGGGCACTGGTGGCCGAGGCGATGGCACGGTCGCAGGGCGAGGCACGGTCCACGCTGTCGGACTGGCACGCCCGACTGGAAGCGGCCGGCGACGGCGCGGACAGCGCCTCGCTGCTGCTCTCGCCCGAACTTGCCGCGCTGATGGATGCGGCCGACGACCGTCCGCACCGGCTGCGTTCGGAGCCGCAGATCGTCGATGCCGAACGACTGACCGCGCGCTTCTCCAGCTGGTACGAGCTGTTCCCGCGCTCGCAGACCCAGGATGCCAGCCGCCACGGCACCTTCGACGACGTGATCGCGCGGTTGCCGGCGGTGCGCGACATGGGGTTCGACACGCTCTATTTTCCGCCGATCCACCCGATCGGGCGCACGCATCGCAAGGGCCCGAACAACACGCTGACGGCGGGGCCGGACGATCCCGGCAGCCCCTATGCGATCGGCAGCGTTGAGGGCGGCCACGACGCGATTCACCCGCAGCTGGGCACGCCTGAGGATTTCGCCCGGCTGGTGGAGGCGGCGCGCGCGCACGGGCTGGAGATCGCGCTCGACTTCGCGATCCAGGCTTCGCCCGACCATCCGTGGCTCACCGAGCATCCCGGCTGGTTCGCCTGGCGGCCCGACGGGTCGATGAAATACGCCGAGAACCCGCCCAAAAAGTATCAGGACATCGTCAACGTCGACTTCTACGGGCCCGACGCGGTGCCGGGGCTGTGGACGGCGCTGCGCGACGTGATCCTCCTGTGGGTCGAGCGCGGCGTGAAGACCTTCCGCGTCGACAATCCGCACACCAAGCCGCTGCCCTTCTGGGAATGGATGATCGGTGAGGTGCGGGCCGAGCATCCGGACGTCATCTTCCTGGCGGAGGCGTTCACGCGCCCGTCGATGATGTACCGGCTCGGCAAGATCGGCTTCTCGCAGAGCTATACCTATTTCACCTGGCGCGACGACAAGCAGGGGCTGATCGACTATGTCACCGAGCTGACGACGACCGCGCCCAAGGAGTTCTACCGGCCGCACTTCTTCGTCAACACGCCGGACATCAACCCGGTGTTCCTCCAGACCTCGGGCCGGCCGGGCTTCCGCATCCGCGCGGTGCTGGCGGCGACGCTGTCGGGGCTGTTCGGCGTCTATTCCGGCTTCGAGCTGTGCGAGGCGGCACCGGTGCCGGGCAAGGAAGAGTATCTCGATTCCGAAAAGTACATCGTCAAGCCGCGCAACTGGCAGGCGCCAGACAACATCATCGGCGACATCACGCTGCTGAACCGCCTGCGCCGTGCGCATCCGGCGTTGCAGACGCACCTCAACACCCGCTTCCTGCCCGCGCACAACGACCGGGTGATCTTCTACGCCAAGCCTGCGCCGGACGGCAGCGAGATGCTGCTGGTGATGGTGAGCCTGGACCCGCACCACGGACAGGACGCCGCGTTCGAGATCCCGCTGTGGGAGTTCGGCATTCCGGACGACGGCAGCGTCGCGGTGGAGGACCTCGCCGCCGGCCACCGCTTCCGCTGGCACGGCAAGCACCAGCACATCCGCCTCGACCCCGACCAGCCCTATCGCATCTGGCGCATCGCCCCCGGAGACTTCGCATGACCGCCGCAGCCGCCCACGACCAGGATCCGCTGTGGTACAAGGACGCGGTCATCTATCAGTTGCACGTGAAGTCGTTCTTCGATGCCAACAATGACGGCATCGGCGACTTCAAGGGGCTGATGTCGAAGCTCGACTATCTGGCGGACCTGGGCGTCAACACGCTGTGGCTGCTGCCCTTCTATCCGTCGCCCCGGCGCGACGACGGCTATGACATCGCCGAATATCGCGACGTCAGCCCCGATTACGGCACGATGGACGACGCGCGCGACTTCATCGCCGCGGCGCACGAGCGCGGCATGCGCGTCATCACCGAGCTGGTGATCAACCACACCTCGGACCAGCACCCCTGGTTCCAGCGCGCGCGCCATGCGCCCAAGGGATCGCCCGAGCGCGACTGGTACGTGTGGTCGGACGACGACAAGATCTATTCGGGCACCCGGATCATCTTCCTCGATACGGAAAAGTCGAACTGGACCTGGGACGAGGTCGCCGGGCAATATTTCTGGCACCGCTTCTACAGCCACCAGCCCGACCTGAACTTCGACAATCCCGAGGTGCTGAAGGAAGTGCTGTCGGTGATGCACTTCTGGCTCGACCTGGGCGTGGACGGGCTGCGGCTCGACGCAATCCCGTACCTGATCGAGCGCGACGGCACCTCGAACGAGAATCTGCCCGAGACTCACGACGTCCTGAAGAAGATCCGCGCCGATCTCGACGCGCACTATCCCGACCGGATGCTGCTGGCCGAAGCGAACATGTGGCCGGAGGACACGCAGCAGTATTTCGGCGAGGATGGCGACGAATGCCACATGGCGTTCCACTTCCCGCTGATGCCGCGCATGTACATGGCGGTGGCGCAGGAGGATCGCTTCCCGATCACCGACATCATGCGCCAGACGCCGGAGATCCCGGAAAACTGCCAATGGGCGATCTTTCTGCGCAATCATGACGAGCTGACGCTCGAAATGGTGACCGATGCCGAGCGCGATTACCTGTGGAACACCTATGCCGCCGACCGGCGCGCACGCATCAACCTCGGCATCCGCCGCCGCCTCGCGCCGCTGATGGAGCGCGACCGGCGCCGGGTCGAGCTGATGAACGCGCTGCTGCTGACCATGCCGGGCACGCCCGTGCTTTATTACGGCGACGAGATCGGCATGGGCGACAACATCCATCTGGGCGACCGCGACGGCGTGCGAACGCCCATGCAATGGTCGCCGGACCGCAACGGCGGCTTCTCGCGCGCAGACCCGCCCGCGCTTGCGCTGCCGGCGATCATGGACCCGCTCTACGGATACCAGGCGGTGAACGTGGAGGCGCAGGAGCGCGACCGCCATTCGCTGCTCAACTGGATCAAGCGCATGCTGGCCGTGCGCCGCGAATATCAGGCGTTCGGGCGCGGTACCCAGCGCTTCCTGCGTCCCGCCAACCGCAAGATCCTGGCGTACCTGCGCGAGCATGAGGACGACACCATCCTGTGCGTCGCGAACCTCGGCCGCACGGCGCAGGCGGTGGAGCTCGACCTGCACGAGTTCGAAGGCCGCACGCCCGTCGAACTGCTCGGCAGCACGCCCTTCCCCAAGATCGGCCAGCTTCCCTATCTGCTGACGCTGCCGCCCTATGGCTTTCTGTGGTTCCGCCTCGCCTCCGACGAGAGCGGGCCGAGCTGGGCAAGCGGTGCGCCGGCGAGCGAGATCGAGCGCTACACCTTCGTGCTGCGGCCGGAGCTGGCCGACATTGCGCTGGGCGCCAACCGCGGCGTACTCGAGAAGGACCTGCTGCCGACCTATCTGACCCAGCGCCGCTGGTTCGGGGCGAAGGACGAGACGATCGCGTCGGTCCATCTGGTCCGTTCGACGCCGATGCCGGCGGCTGAGGACCTGCTGCTCGGCGAGATCGAGGTCTCAACCGACAGCGGCACCGCCACCTACATGCTGCCGCTCGGCATCGCCTGGGAGGGCGAGAACACCGGGCCGTTCGCGTCGAACCTCGCGCTGGCGCGGGTGCGTCGCGGCCGCACGGTCGGCTTGTTGACCGACGGCTTCGCACTGGAAGGCTTCGGCCGCTCGGTGGTGCAGGCGCTCCACGACAACACGGTGGTCTCGCTCGCAGACGGCGGCGAGCTGCGCTTCATCGCGTTCGACGGCTTCGACCTGGAGCCGGACGCCGCGCCCGAATGGCTGGCGGCCGAACAGTCGAACAGCACGCTGGTGCTGGGACAGCGGGCCGTGCTGAAGCTGCTGCGCAAGGTGGCACCTGGCATCCATCCGGACGTGGAGATGGTGCGCTATCTCTCCGGCCACGGCTTTGCCAACGTGCCGCCGATGCTCGGCACCGTGACCCGGGTGGAGGACGATCGCGAGACGCTGGTGATGCTGGCGCAGGCGTTCGTCTACAACCAGGGCGACGGCTGGCAATGGACGCTGGGCGTGCTGGAGCGCCTCGCCACCGACGAGGATGCGAGCTTCTCCAACTACCGCAACTTCGCCACCAACTTCGGACGACGGCTTGCCGAAATGCATGCCGTGCTCGCGAAGGACAGCGATGACGACGCTTTTGCGCCCGAGCCGATGAGCGCGGCGGAGGCCGACCGACTGGGCGGCCGAGTGGCCGGGCAGCTCGACCGCGCGCTGCTGATGCTGGAGGGCGTGTCGCTCGGCAGCGAGGAGGCCGATGCGGCGCTCGCCCGCCTGGCGAAGCAGCGTGCCGCGCTGATGGAGCGCGTGGGCGCCGTCGCCCGCAGCGCCGAAGGACGCGCCCGCACGCGCATCCATGGCGACCTGCACCTGGGCCAGGTGCTGGTGACCGGCAGCGATGTGATGCTGATCGACTTCGAGGGCGAGCCCGCCAAGCCGCTTGCCGAGCGTCGTGCCAAGGACCTGGCCCTGCGCGATGTCGCCGGTGTGCTCCGCTCGTTCGACTATGCGGCGGCGGTGGCGGAGCGCAACCTGCCGTTCAGCGCCGAACGCGAGGAGGCGCGCGCCACGCGCCGCTATGCGCGCTTCGGCAGCTCCGCGATCGAGGCGTTCCTGGCGGGCTATGGCGAAGCGGCGGCGGAGAGCGGCGTGCTTCCCCATTCCGGTGCCGGCGACCCGCTGCTCGACCTCTTCCTGCTCGAAAAGGCGGCCTATGAGGTCGCCTACGAGGCGGCCAACCGGCCCGACTGGATCGCCGTGCCGGCGCTGGGCCTCGCCCGGGCCGCGGCCCGCCTGCTCAACGAGGATTTCGCATGACCGATACAGGCGCACTCGCAGGCGCGCTGCGCACTGGAACGCTGGACGACCCGTTCGCGCTGCTGGGCGTCCACCAGGAGGACGGCCGGCGGGTGGTTCGCAGCTACCAGCCGGGCGCGGACGCGGTCGCGCTGGTCGCGCGTGACGACGGCCGCTCCCTCGGCGAACTCCGCTGCGACAGCGGCCTGTGGACGGGCACGCTTGCCGAGGACGTGCCTTATCGCCTGGCCATCCGCTGGCCGGGCGGCTGGGTACAGGAGGTCGAGGACACCTATAGCTTCGGCCCGGTGCTCGGCGACCTCGACCTTCACCTGTTCAACGAGGGCCGCCACTGGGATCTGGCGCGTGTCTTCGGCGCGCAGCCGCGCACCGTCGCGGGCGTGGAGGGCGTCAGCTTCGTCGTTTGGGCCCCGAACGCGCGCCGCGTGTCGGTCATCGGCGACTTCAACGGCTGGGACGGCCGCCGCAACCCGATGCGCCGCCATCATGGCGCCGGCGTGTGGGAGCTGTTCATCCCCGGCATCGGCCCGGGCGCGCACTATAAGTACGAGATCCTCGGCGCCGACGGGCGCGCGGTGCAAAAGGCCGATCCGCTCGCCCGCCAGACGGAAGCGCCGCCGGCCACTGGCTCGATCGTCGCGCCGGCACCGGAGTATCGCTGGCACGATGCCGACTGGATGGCGGAGCGCGCGGCCCGACAGGCTCCAAACGCGCCGCTGTCGATCTACGAAGTGCATGCCGGCTCCTGGCTGCGGCCCGACGGCGACGCGCTTGGCACGCTCGATTGGCAGGGGCTGACCGAGCGGCTGATTCCCTATGTCGCGGACATGGGCTTCACCCATGTCGAGCTGCTGCCGATCATGGAGCATCCGTTCGGCGGCTCCTGGGGCTATCAGCCGCTGTCGCAGTTCGCGCCCTCCGCGCGCTTCGGCTCCCCGGAAGAGTTCGCGGGCTTCGTGGACGCCTGCCACCGCGCCGGCATCGGCGTCATCCTGGACTGGGTGCCCGCGCATTTTCCGACCGATGCGCACGGCCTCGCCCAGTTCGACGGGACGCACCTCTATGAGCATGCCGATCCGCGCGAGGGGTTCCACCAGGACTGGAACACGCTGATCTACAATCTCGGCCGGCGCGAGGTGGCGGGGTTCCTGCTCGCCTCGGCGCTGTGGTGGCTGGAGACGTTCCACATCGACGGCCTGCGCGTCGATGCGGTCGCCTCGATGCTCTACCGCGACTACAGCCGCAATGCCGGGGAATGGGTGCCCAACATCCACGGCGGGCGCGAGAATCTGGAGTCGGTCGAGTTCCTCAAGCGCATGAACACCCTGGTCGCGGAACGCTGCCCCGGCGCGATCACGCTGGCCGAGGAGTCCACCGCCTGGCCGGGCGTCACCGCCCCCGTCCACCAGGGGGGCCTGGGCTTCACCTACAAGTGGAACATGGGCTGGATGCACGACACGCTCCAGTACGTGGAGCGCGACCCGATGTATCGGCGCTGGCACCATGGCGAGCTGACCTTCGGCCTGGTGTACGCATTCTCCGAAAAGTTCGTGCTGCCGCTCAGCCATGACGAGGTGGTGCACGGCAAGGGATCGCTGCTGGGCAAGATGCCGGGCGACCGCTGGCGCCAGTTGGCGAACCTGCGGGCGTACTTCGGCTTCATGTGGACGCATCCGGGCAAGAAGCTGTTGTTCATGGGCGGCGAGCTTGCGCAGGACACCGAGTGGAACCACGACGCACAGGTGCGCTGGGACCTGCTCGACCGGCCCGAGCATGCCGCCATCCAGCGTCTCATACGCGACCTCAACACGCTCTACGCGGCCGAGCCCGCGCTCCATGCCCGCGACGCCGACCCGTCCGGGTTCGACTGGATCGTGGGCGACGACGCGGAGAACAGCGTCTTTGTCTATGCCCGCTACGGCGACGGGCGGGCCGCGCCCTGCGTGGTGCTGCTCAACATGACGCCCGAGCCGCGCCATGGCTACCGGATCGGCCTCCCGCGCGCCGGCCAGTGGCGCGAAGTGCTTAATAGTGATGCAGAAATTTACGGCGGCGGGAACATCGGCAACGGTGGAATGGTTACCGCCTCCGCGACGCCCCTGCACGGCCAGCCGGCCAGTGCGGACGTCGTGTTGCCCCCGCTCGCAGCGGTGGTGCTACGATTCGAAGGGGGTCCTCGTTGAACAGCCTACCCGACCGGCTCGAAGCCGGTTCGCCCTATCCGCTCGGCGCCACGTTTGACGGTCTGGGCGTCAACTTCGCCGTCTTCTCCGCCAACGCGGAGAAGATCGAGCTGTGCGTCTTCGAGCCGACCGGCCGGCGCGAGATCAAGCGCTATGAGCTGACCGAGTGGACCGACGAGGTCTGGCACGGCTATCTGCCCGAAGCGCGTCCTGGCCTCCTCTACGGCTACCGCGCCTACGGCCGCTATGCGCCCGAGGAAGGCCACCGGTTCAACCCCAACAAGCTGCTGCTGGACCCCTATGCCAAGCAGCTGCACGGCGAGGTCCGCTGGACCGACGCGCTCCACGGCTATCAGGTCCGCTCGCGGCGCGAAGACCTGAGCTTCGACCGGCGCGACAGCGCGCCCGCCATGCCCAAGGGCGTCGTGGTCGACACGCATTTCGACTGGTCCGGCGACATCCGTCCGAACACCCCCTGGTCGGACACGGTGATCTACGAGGCGCATGCCAAGGGACTGACCAAGCTGTTCGAAGAGGTCGCGCCCCAGGAACGCGGCACCTTTGCGGCGCTCAGCCACCCGCGGGTGATCGACCACCTCAAGCGGCTGGGCGTCACCGCCGTCGAGCTGATGCCGATCCATGCGTTCGTGCAGGACCGGTTCCTGCAGGAAAAGGGCCTGCGCAACTATTGGGGCTACAACACCCTCAGCTATTTCGCGCCTGAGCAGAGCTATTTCGCCGGCAACAGCCACAACGAGCTGCGCCTGGCGGTCCGTCGCCTCCATGCCGCCGGGCTCGAGGTGATCATGGACGTGGTCTACAACCACACCTGCGAAGGATCGGAGCGCGGCCCGACGCTCTCGTGGCGCGGGCTCGACAACGCGACCTATTATCGTCACGTCCAGGACAATCCGCGCTACACGATCAACGACACCGGAACGGGCAACACGCTCAACCTGGAAAAGGCGCGCGTCATCCAGATGGTGGCGGATTCGCTGCGCTACTGGGCGACCTCGTTCGGGATCGACGGCTTCCGCTTCGATCTCGGCCTGACGCTCGGCCGCGAGGAACATGGCTTCAACCCCGGCGCCGCCTTCTTCGACGTGATCCGCCAGGATCCGATCCTGGGCCGGCTGAAGCTGTCGACGGAGCCCTGGGACATCGGCCCCGGCGGCTACCAGCTCGGCAACTTCCCACCCAGCTTTGCCGAGTGGAACGACAAGTATCGCGACGGCGTGCGCAAATACTGGCGCGGCGATCCTTCAATGCGCGGCGAACTGGCAGCGCGCATCTCCGGATCGAGCGACCTGTTCGACCGTCGCGCGCGGCGCCCGTGGGCGAGTGTCAACGCGCTGGCGGTGCACGACGGCTTCACGCTCGCCGACACGGTCGCTTACGAGCAGCGCCACAACGAAGCGAATGGCGAGGACAATCGCGACGGCCACAGCGAGAACTACTCGCGCAACTGGGGCGTGGAAGGTCCGACCGACGATCCGGCGATCAACGATGCGCGCCAGCGGGTCATGCGCTCGATGCTCACGACCCTGTTCACCTCGCTCGGCACGCCGCTGCTGCTTTCCGGCGACGAGTTCGGGCGCAGCCAGGGGGGCAACAACAACGCCTATTGCCAGGACAATGAGATCGGCTGGGTGGACTGGAGCAAGCGCGACACGCCGGAGGGGCAGGCGCTGCTTGCGTTCACGTCGCGGCTGATCGCCCTGCGCCATCAGCACGAACTGCTGCGAGCGCCGAGCTTCCTCCATGCGGAGAAGCTGCCTGGCACCGACATCAACGACCTGGAATGGTGGGACGAGCAGGGCCAGCCGCTGAGCTCGGACGACTGGAACAATCCGGAAGGCCGTGCCCTGGTCATGCGCCGTGCGCGCCAGCTGGAGGACGGCCGGATCGAGGGGATGACGCTGTTGCTGAATGCGTCCGGCGATGCGATCACCTTCACCCTGCCCGCTCCCGACGTGCCGCGCACGGTGCTCGTGGACAGCGCCCGGCCGGACGAGGACGCGTTCGAGATCGGCAACGAATATGAGCTCGGCCCGCAGAGCGCGGCGCTGATCCACTGGGTCGCCGACATCGCCGAGCCGGAAGCACCGGCCGAAACGGAAGCCGCACCGGAGGAGCAGACCGCGTGAGCAGCTGGGGCGCGACGCCGGTCGCCGCCGACCGGACCCGGTTCCGCCTCTGGGCACCCGACCGGCCGGAGGTGACGCTGGAAATCGACGGAGGTCAGGCCGTCGCCATGACCCGCGACGAGGACGGCTGGTTCTCGGCCGAGGCGCCGGTCGGTGCCGGTGCCCGCTATCGCTTCCGCCTCGACGCGGACCTGGCGGTGCCCGATCCCGCCGCGCGTGCGCAGGCGGGCGGCGTGCACGGCTGGAGCGTGGTGGTCGACCCCGACGCCTATCACTGGACCACTTCCGACTGGGTCGGCCGCCCGTGGGAAGAGGCCGTCATCGAGGAAGTCCATGCGGGCATCCTCGGCGGCTTCGCAGGTGTAGCCGAACGACTTCCGGCGCTCGCCGACCTGGGCGTCACCGCGATCGAGTTGATGCCGGTCAACGCATTCGGCGGCACCCGCAACTGGGGCTATGACGGGGTGCTCCCCTATGCCCCGGCCGAGGCCTATGGATCCCCTGAGGAGCTGAAGGCGCTGGTCGATCGCGCCCATGCGCTCGGGCTGATGGTGTTCCTGGACGTGGTCTACAACCACTTCGGGCCGGACGGGAATTATCTCGGAGCCTATGCGGGCGGCTTCTTCCATACTGACGTGCACACCCCCTGGGGCGGCGCGGTAGCGGTGGATGCCGAGCCGGTGCACCGCTTCTTTGTCGACAATGCGCGCATGTGGCTGGAGGAGTATCGCGTCGACGGCCTTCGCTTCGACGCGGTCCACGCGATCGGCAACCCCGGCTTCCTGGACGCCATGGCGGCCGAGCTGCGCGCGGCGGTCGGCTCCGATCGCCACGTCCACCTCGTGCTGGAGAATGAAGAGAACGACGCCGAGCGTCTCGGCGCCGGTCGCTTCGATGCGCAGTGGAACGACGACTTCCACAATGTGCTGCACGTCCTGCTGACGGGCGAAAGCAGCGCCTATTACCAGGATTTCGCGGAGAAACCGGCCGAGCGGCTGGCGCGCTGCCTGGCGGAAGGCTTCATCTACCAGGGTGAGGGTTCGCCCAACCACGACGGCAAGCCGCGCGGCAGCAAGAGCGGTCACCTGCCGCCGACTGCCTTCGTGTCGTTCCTTCAGAACCATGACCAGGTCGGCAACCGCGCGATGGGCGAGCGGCTGACGCAGCTTGCCGACGCCGACAAGCTGCGCGCCGCGACCGCGCTGCTGCTGCTGGGCCCGCAGATCCCGCTGCTGTTCATGGGTGACAGCGAGGGCAGCCGGGCGCCGTTCCTGTTCTTCACCGACTTCCACGACGAGCTCGCCGATGCGGTGCGCGAGGGCCGGCGCAAGGAATTCGCGAAGTTCGAGGCCTTTGCCGATCCGGAAGCGCGCGAGCGCATCCCCGATCCCAACGCCCGCAGCACCTTCGACCAGTCGCGTCCGGAGCCCGGACCGGAGGCCGCCGCGTGGCGCGCGCTCTACGGCGAACTGCTGGGACTCCGCCACACTCACATCGTGCCGCGACTGAAGGGCACCAAGAGCCTGGGCGCCGAGGCGATCGGCGAAGCGGCGGTGGTCGCGCGTTGGCGAATGGGCCACGGTGCGACGCTGACCATCGCGCTCAACCTGGGCGACACGCCGGTTTCCTTCCCCGAGTTCGCACAGCCGCTGTTCGCGCAGGGCGAACCCGGCGCGCCCGCAAGCGTCGCCGTCTGGGTGGAGGCATGAGCCCGCTCCACAGCCTCGCAACCGAAGCGGGGCTGCTGATCGACTGGGAGGACGCCGCCGGCGACCCGCAGCGCGTGTCCGACGCAGCGCTGGCGGCCGTGCTCGACGCGCTCGGGCTGCCCGCGAACAGCTCTGCCGAGATCACCGAAAGCCGCAAGCACCTTGCCGAGGACCAGGCGGCATCGTGCAGCTTCGTTTCGGCAGATGTGGGCAAGCCGGTGGCGCTGCCCGCTGGTTGCCTGCGCGAAGGGGCCGTTGAGCTCGTGACGGAGGCCGGCGATCGGCGTTCCGTCACCCTCACAAAGGACCGCTCCGGCCTAAGCCTGCCGGCGATCGACGTGCCCGGCTACTATCAGCTGGTGCAGGGCGACCGCACGATCCGTCTGGCGATCGCCCCGCGCCGCTGCTTCGGCGTGGCCGATGCGGCCGGCAGCAAGCGCCTGTGGGGAACCGCGGTGCAGATCGCGGGCCTGCGCGATCCGCGCCGTGCCTTTGGCGACTTCGGCACGCTGGCCGAGGCCGCGCGCGCCTTTGCGGGCAAGGGTGCCGACGCGTTGGCGATCAGCCCCGTCCATGCGCTGTTTCCCGCGGATGCCAGCCGCTACAGCCCCTATGCGCCGTCGAGCCGGCTGTTCCTCAACATCCTCTACGCCGATCCGGCGCTGGCTGGCGCGACCGTCGAGGAGCCTGCCTCCGCCGAGCTGATCGACTGGAGCGCCGCGATCCCTGCCCGGCTGCGCCAGCTGCGTGCCGCCTTTGCCGCCCGCAGCGACGCGGTGCGCGCCGAGGTAGCCGACTATGCGCCCAAGGGCGGGGACGAACTGCTGCGCCACGCCCGCTTCGACGCGCTCCACGCGCACTTCTTCCAGGAGAGCGGCGCGACGGGCTGGCAGGGTTGGCCGGCAGTCTTCCACGATCCTGCCGGCGATGCGGTCGCGCGCTTTGCGGCCGAGCATGCGGAGGAGGTCGACTTCTACCTCTTCTGCCAGTGGCTGGCGAAGCGCAGCCTGGACGCCGCCCAGCGCGCCGCGACCGATGGCGGCATGGCGCTAGGGCTGATCGCCGATCTCGCCGTGGGGATGGACGGCGGCGGCAGCCACGCCTGGAGCCGCCGCGACGACCTGCTCACCGGCCTGTCGCTCGGCGCGCCGCCCGACCTGCTCGGGCCGGAAGGGCAGAGCTGGGGCATCACCGGCTTTTCTCCGCGCGCGCTCCATCGGACCGGGTTCGAGCCGTACATCGCGACACTGCGCGCGGCGCTCGACCATGCCGGCGGCATCCGCATCGATCATGCGCTGGGCCTCCGCCGGCTGTGGGTGGTGCCCGAGGGCGCCTCGCCGCGCGACGGCGCCTATCTGACGATGCCGCTCGACGACATGCTGCGCGTGCTCGCGATCGAATCGCACCGCGCCCGCGCGGTGGTGATCGGCGAGGACCTGGGCACGGTCCCCGAAGGCTTCCGGCCGAAGATGGACGAGCGCGGCATGCTGGGCATGCGCGTGCTTCCGTTCGAGCGCGACGAGGACGGGTTCATCCCTGCAGACCGCTGGTCGCAGGAGGCCGCGGCAATGACCGGCACCCATGACCTGGCGACCGTCGCCGGTTGGTGGGTCGAGCGCGACATCGACTGGAACTGGCAGCTCGGCCGCACCCGGCCCGAGGCCGTCGAAGCCGACGAGCGCGCCACCCGCGCCGAGGAACGCACGCTGCTGTGGCAGGCGTTCACCGACGCGGGCGTCGCCGATGCGCCCGAGCTGTCGGCCGACGATTCGGCGCCCGCGGTGGACGCCGCCCTTGCCTTCGTCGCCAGTACGCCGTGCGAACTCGCGATCCTGCCGATCGAGGACCTGATCGGTGCCGAGGAACAGCCGAACCTGCCCGGCACGATCGACGAACACCCCAATTGGCGGCGGCGCATGCCGGCGCCCACCCCCGAGCTGCTCGACCGGCCCGACGTCGCCCGGCGCGTCGCCCGCATCAACGCCATGAGGAACGGATGACTCCGCGCGCCACCTACCGCTTCCAGTTCCACCGCGACTTTACCTTTGCCGATGCCGAGGCACTGGTCCCCTATCTCGACCGGCTGGGGGTGAGCCACGTCTACGCCTCGCCGATCACCACGGCGCGCTCGGGCTCGACCCACGGCTATGACGTGGTGGACCCGACCCGGATCAATCCCGAACTGGGCGGCGAGGAGGCGTTTCGGAAGCTCGTAAAGGCGCTGCGCGCGCGCGACATGGGCGTCATCATCGACATCGTGCCCAACCACATGGGCGTCGCCGGCAGCGAGAATGGCTGGTGGATGGACGTGCTCGCCCACGGGCAGGGCAGCGCCTATGCCCGCTTCTTCGACATCGACTGGCGCGAGCCGGTGCTGCTGCCGGTGCTCGGCACGCCCCTGTCGGAAGCGCTCGATCAGGGCGCGCTCACGATCGAGGTGGAGGACGGGAAGCGCTTCCTCTCCGCCTATGGCGAGCACCGCTTCCCGCTGCGCGGCGAAGACCAGGCGGGTAGCGCGACGACTGATCCGCAGGAGATCCGCGCGTTGCTGGAGCGCCAGCATTACCGGCTGGCCTCGTGGCGTACCGCCAACGACGCGCTCAACTGGCGGCGCTTCTTCACGGTGAGCGAACTCGCCGGGCTGCGTATCGAAGACCCCGAGGTGTTCGAGGCCGTCCACGCCCTCCCCTTGCGCCTCTATGCCGAGGGGCTGATCGATGGCGTCCGGGTGGACCATGTCGATGGGCTGACCGATCCCGCCGGCTATTGCCGCACCCTGCGTGCGCGCCTGGATGCCACGCCCCGGCCGACGGATGCCCCGCCGGGACCCGCCTATCTGGTGATCGAGAAGATCCTGGGCGCGGGCGAGCCCCTGTCGGACGACTGGGGTGTCGACGGCACCAGCGGCTATGACTTTATGGAGGAAGTGGCTGCCCTCCTCCACGCGCCGGAGGGCGAGGCCCCGCTCGACCGGCTGTGGGAGGAAATCAGCGGCCGCCCGGCAGACTTCGAGGCCGAGGAGCTCGAGGCACGGCGCCACATGCTCGCCTGGGCATTCGAAGGCCAGCTGACGCGGTGCGTCCAGGCGTTCACCGCGCTGGCCGCCTCCACGCCCGAGACCGAGGGACTCACCCGCGGCATGCTGCGCCGCGCGATCGAGCGCCTGCTCTGGGTGTTCCCCGTCTACCGCACCTACGGGACCGGAGACGCCGCGCCCGAGGGCGACGCCGAGATCCGCGAGATCGCGCGCAGCCGGGTCGCCGCCCACGTGCCGCCCGGCGAGGAGGCGGTGGTCGACCGCGTGCTGGAATGGCTCGCCGGCACAGGCCCGGGCGACACCGAACTCGCAGCGGAGGCGGTGCGCCGCTTTCAGCAGCTCTCCGCGCCGATCGCGGCCAAGGCGGTGGAGGACACCGCCTTCTACCGCTACGGCCGGCTGCTCTCGCGCAACGACGTCGGCTTCGACGCAACCCGCTTTTCCGCCAGCATCGCCGAGTTCCACGCCGATGCCGTCGGCCGGGCCGAGCGGTTCCCGCGCGGCATGCTCGCGACCGCCACCCACGACCACAAGCGCGGCGAGGACATGCGCGCCCGCCTCGCGGTGCTGAGCGAGCTGCCCGACACCTGGCGGGAGACGGTGCTGCGCTGGCACGCCCTGGCCGCTCCCTTTGCGGATGGCGTGGATCCGGGTGACGTCTACATGCTCTTCCAGACCCTGTTCGGCGCCTGGCCGGACGGCTTGGCGATCGACGACGCCGACGGCCTGATCGCCTTTGCCGACCGCGTCGTCGCCTGGCAGCAGAAGGCGCTTCGGGAGGCCAAGCTGCGATCCTCGTGGGAGGCTCCCAACGAGGCCTATGAGGGCGCGGCCGAAGGGCTGGTCCGGGCGCTGCTCGATCCGGGCAAGTCGGGCGACTTCCTCGCCGACCTTCAGGCATTCCTCGCCCGGACCGCGGCTCCGGCGCGCGCGAACTCGCTGGCGCAGGTAGCGCTGCGCTATACAGTCCCGGGCGTACCCGACTGCTATCAGGGCACCGAACTGCCCGACTATAGCCTGGTAGATCCCGATAACCGCCGTCCCGTGGACTATGAGCTGCGCGCGCAGCTGCTCGCCGATCCCACGCGGCAGGGTGCGGAGAAGCTTGCGCTGATCGCACGGCTCCTGGGATTGCGGCGCCAGCACCCGGCGCTGTTCGCCAGCGGCGACTATCGGCCGGTCGACGTTCGGGGTCCCCGCGCCGACCATGTCCTCGCCTTCACGAGGACGGCGGGCGAAGAGAGGCTGCTCGTGGTCGTGGCGCTGCGGACGGCAGAGGCCACCGCCGGCACCGAAACGCCGACACCCACTCGCGACTGGTGGGCCGATACCGTCCTGGACGGGCTTCCGGAGGGCGTCGAAACGCGCGTCGGCGCCCTGCTCTGCGACGAACCGACGGCGATCCTTATCATTCCGTAATGACAGCGGGAGACCGCGCGGTACAAGCTCCTTCCCTGCCCTTTGATACGGCGCACCCATGACCCAGTCCCCGCTTGCCGCGCAGATCGTCGACACCCTCAAGCACCGCATCGGCAAGGACGAGCGGGCGGCGCACCCGCACGACTGGCTCGCCGCGACGATCCTGACGCTGCGCAACGACATCATCGACCGGTGGATGGAGTCCACGCGCGCCGCCCATGCCGCCGGCGCCAAGCGGGTCTACTACCTCAGCCTGGAGTTCCTGATCGGCCGGCTGCTGCGCGACGCACTTGCGAACCTCGGCCGGGACTCCGAGGTGCGCGATGCGCTGGAGGAGCTCGGGATCGAGCTTGCCGAGATCGAGGCGATCGAGCCCGATGCGGCGCTGGGCAACGGCGGCCTCGGGCGGCTGGCGGCGTGCTTCATGGAGAGCCTGGCGAGCCTGGACCTGCCCGCCTATGGCTATGGCATCCGCTATGTGAACGGCATGTTCCGCCAGCGCATCGATGATGGCTGGCAGGTCGAGCTGCCCGAAACCTGGCTCGCGCACGGCAATCCCTGGGAGTTCGAGCGGCGCGAGAGCGCCTATCTGGTCGGTTTCGGCGGGGAGGTCGTCAGTCGGGACAACGGCCGCGTCCACTGGAAGCCGGCCGAGGGGCTGGAGGCGATGGCGGTGGACACCCCCGTGGTCGGCTGGCGCGGCCGGCGGGTCAACACGCTGCGGCTGTGGACCGCGCGCGCCTTCGACCCGATCCGGCTGGACCGCTTCAACGCCGGAGACCACCAGGGTGCGCTTGCCGGCCAGGTCGCGGCCGAAACGCTGGTGCGCGTGCTCTATCCGGCGGATTCAACGCCGGCCGGGCAGGAGCTGCGGCTGCGACAGGAGTATTTCTTCTCCTCCGCGTCCATCCAGGACATCGTGCGCCGGCACATGCAGTATTTCGGCGATATCACGACGTTGCCGGAAAAGGCCGCGATCCAGCTTAACGACACGCACCCGGCCGTGGCGGTGGCGGAGTTGATGCGGCTGCTGGTCGACCATCACGACGTGGCCTTCGACGAAGCCTGGGACATCGCGCGCGCGACCTTTGGCTACACCAACCACACCTTGTTGCCCGAGGCGCTGGAAAGCTGGCCCCTGCCGCTGTTCGAACGGCTGCTGCCGCGCCACATGCAGCTCGTCTACGCGATCAACGCCCGGCTGCTGAAGGAAGCGCGCGAGACGCCGGGGATCGACGACCGCGCGATCGCCGCAATCAGCCTGATCGACGAGGGCGGTGAGCGGCGGGTGCGCATGGCCAACCTGGCCTTTGCCGGCGCGCACAGCATCAACGGCGTGGCGGCGCTGCACACCGAGCTGATGAAGAAGACCGTGTTCGCGGACCTTCACCGGCTGTATCCCGAGCGCATCAACAACAAGACCAACGGCATCACCCCGCGTCGCTGGCTGCACGAGTGCAATCCCGGACTGACGGCGCTGATCGCCGACGGGATCGGCCCGGCGTTCAAGGACGATGCCGCCAAGCTCTCGCGCCTCGCCCCGCTCGCGGACGATCCCAGCTTCCGCGAGCGTTTTGCCGCGGTGAAGCGGGCCAACAAGGTTGCACTCGCCAATCACATCCGGGCCGAGATGGGCCTGTCGCTCGATCCGGACGCGCTGTTCGACGTCCAGGTGAAGCGTATTCACGAATACAAGCGCCAGCTGCTCAACCTCATCGAGACGGTGGCGCTGTACGACCAGATCCGCAGCCATCCCGAGCGCGAGTGGGTACCCCGGGTCAAGCTGTTCGCGGGCAAGGCGGCACCGAGCTATTGGAACGCCAAGCTGATCATTAAGCTGGCCAACGACATCGCGCGGCGAATCAACGGCGATCCGGCGGTACAGGGCCTGCTGAAGGTCGCGTTCCTGCCCAACTACAATGTTTCCCTGGCGGAGCGGATCATGCCCGCCGCGGACCTCTCCGAGCAGATCTCCACCGCCGGCATGGAAGCCTCGGGCACCGGCAACATGAAGCTGGCGCTGAACGGCGCCCTCACCATCGGCACCCTCGATGGCGCTAATATCGAGATCAAGGAGCGCGTGGGCGACGAGAATATCGTCATCTTCGGGCTCACCGCCGAACAGGTCGCCGAACGGGGCCGCAACTATCATCCGCGCGAGATGATCGAGCGCTGCCCGGCGCTTGCCCAGGCGCTGTCGGCGATCGCATCCGGCGTCTTCTCCCCCGACGATCCTAGCCGTTATGCGGGGCTAGTCGGCGAGCTGTACGACCACGACCGCTTCTTCCTGGCGGCGGATTTCGAGAGCTATGCCGCGGCCCAGCGCGAGGTCGACCGGCGCTGGCGTGATCCCGCCGGCTGGGGTGCCGCGGCGATCCGCAACGTGGCCGGCATGGGCTGGTTCTCGTCGGACCGGACCATCCGCGAATATGCGCGCGACATCTGGCACGTCGCCTGACCTGCTCCAGAGAACCCGCCAGAGAACCCGGACGCCAGATTAAGCGTTCTGCAACCATAACAACAAACGCGAACGGGAGAGTGACGATGATCGAGAGACGCGGGCAGCCGCTGGCACGCGACGCCATGGCCTATGTGCTGGCGGGCGGGCGCGGCAGCCGGCTGGCGGAACTGACCGATGTCCGCGCCAAGCCCGCGGTCTATTTCGGCGGCAAGTCGCGCATCATCGACTTCGCGCTCTCGAATGCGATCAACTCCGGCATCCGGCGCATCGGGGTGGCGACGCAGTACAAGGCGCATTCGCTGATCCGCCACCTGCAGGGCGGCTGGAACTTCCTGCGGCGCGAGCGCAACGAGGGTTTCGACATCCTTCCCGCCTCACAGCGCATCAGCGAGTACCAGTGGTACGAGGGCACCGCCGACGCGGTGTACCAGAACATCGACATCATCGAGAGCTACGCGCCGGAGTACATGGTCATCCTGGCGGGCGACCACATCTACAAGATGGACTATGAGCTGATGCTCCAGCAGCATTGCCAGTCCGGCGCGGACGTGACGGTTGCCTGCATGGAAGTGCCGCGGCTGGAAGCGAGCGGCTTCGGCGTGATGGCCGTGGACGCACAGGATCGGATCACCGACTTCGTGGAGAAGCCCGCCGATCCGCCGGCGATGCCGGGCCGCCCGGACGTGGCGCTTGCCTCAATGGGCATCTATGTCTTCAACACCTCGCTGCTGATCGAGCAGCTGCGCCGCGATGCCGCCGATCCAAATTCGGCGCGCGATTTCGGCAAGGACATCATTCCCTATCTGGTCCGCCACGGGAATGCGGTGGCGCATCGCTTCTCCGATTCCTGCGTGCGTGCGCCAGAGGAGCGCGCGGCCTATTGGCGCGACGTCGGCACCGTGGATGCCTACTGGGAAGCCAATATCGACCTGACCGACGTGGTCCCCAAGCTCGATCTCTACGACCACAGCTGGCCACTCTGGACCTATTCGGAGGTCACCCCGCCCGCCAAGTTCGTCCATGACGAGGAAGGCCGCCGGGGCGAGGCAACCAGCTCGCTCATCTCCGGCGACTGCATCATCTCGGGCGCGTCCATCCGCAACAGCCTCGTCTTCACCGGTGTGCGCGCGCACAGCTTCGCCACGCTGGAGCAGGCGGTGATCCTGCCGCGCTGCAAGATTTCCCGTAACGCCCGGCTCACCAAGGTGGTGGTCGACGCGGGCGTGTGCATCCCGGACGGGCTGGTGGTCGGCGAGGATCCGGTGCTCGACGCACGCCGCTTCCGCCGGACCGAAAGCGGCGTGTGCCTGATCACCCAGCCGATGATCGACCGGCTGGCATGATCCGCGCGCTGTCGGTCGCGTCGGAGGCCTATCCGCTGGTCAAGACCGGCGGACTTGCCGACGTGGTCGGCGCACTGCCGGATGCCTTGGCGCCGCACGGGGTCGCCACGACCACCCTGCTGCCGGGGTATCCGAAGGTCCTGGCGCAGGTCTCCGACGCTCAGGTCGTGCATCACTGGCCCGCGTTGCTGGGCGTCGAGGCGCGGTTGCTCGCCGGATCGCTCGGCGACCATCCGCTGTGGGTGCTGGACGCACCCGCGCTGTTCGCGCGCGACGGCGGTCCCTACGCCGATGCATCCGGGCGCGACTGGGACGATAACTGGCGCCGCTTCGCTGCCCTCTCGCGGGCCGCCGCGGACCTGGCATCGGGCGCGATGGGGAACCAGCGCTTCGACCTGCTGCACGCCCACGACTGGCAGGCAGGGCTCGCGCCCGCCTATCTGCGGTTCGCCGGCGACGCACAGGACACGAAGAGCGTCGCCACGATCCACAACATCGCCTTCCAGGGCAGCTTCGACGCGGGTGTGTTCCCCGCCCTCGAATTGCCGCCGCATGCCTGGGGCATCGAAGGGGTCGAGTATTACGGCGCGGTCGGCCTGCTGAAGGCGGGGCTGTGGGCGGCCGATGCCATCACCACGGTGAGCCCCACTTATGCAGAGGAGATCCGCCGGCCGGAGTTCGGCATGGGGCTGGAGGGGCTGATCGCCGCGCGCGGTGCCCGGGTCACCGGCATCCTCAACGGCATCGACCCGGCGGTGTGGAACCCGGCAACCGATCCGCTGCTGGCCGCCCGCTACAGTGCCGACACGCTGGATGCGCGCGCCGCCAACACGCGCGCCGTGGAAGCCCGCTTCGGCCTGAATGGCGAGGGCCCGATCTTCACAGTCGTCAGCCGGCTCACCTGGCAGAAGGGCATGGACGTGCTCGCCGGCCTGCTGGACGAGCTGGTCGCGATGGGCGGGCGCCTGGCGATGCTCGGCTCCGGCGACGCGGCGCTGGAACATGCGTTTCGTGCCGCGGCCGACCGCCACCCTGGCCGCATCGGCGTGGAGATCGGCTATGACGAGCCCTTGTCCCACCTGTTGCAGGGCGGCGCCGACGCGATCCTGATCCCCTCCCGGTTCGAGCCGTGCGGCCTGACCCAGCTCTATGGCCTCGCCTATGGCTGCGTGCCGGTGGTGGCGCGGACCGGCGGGCTCGCCGACACGGTGATCGACGCCAATGTCGCCGCGCTGGACGCGGGGGTCGCAACCGGCGTGCAGTTCGACGGCGTCACACCGCAGGCGCTGCGCGGCGCGATCGCGCGCACGATCGCGCTGCATGGCGACCGGACACGGTGGCGGCAGATGCAGCGGCGGGGAATGGCGGCGGATTTTTCGTGGGGGAACAGCGGGGCGAAATATGCGGCGCTGTACAAGGGGCTGCTGGGGTAACCGCCACCTCCTGCTCTCGCGGCCCTTTCCTCCTCAGACGTTCGTGCCGAGTAGAGGCCGAGTAGCCCCGCAGGGGCGTATCGAGGGCTCGTATCGAGGTACGGCCCCAAGCAACCCTCCCTCGATACGCCGTCTCGGTACGCGGCTGCGCCGCTACTCGACGGCTACTCGGGATGAACGGGAGTGGGTTAGGCGTGGGAGGTTCGAAAGGCGGTGAGCGCCTCCCCTACAGTGGCAGCCGCGTCGTCGCCTTCACTTCCTCCAGCACCGCATAGGTCCGCGTCTCGCGGATGCCGGGCATCGCCACCAGCGTATCTCCCAGGAAGGCGCGGTACGCGGCCATGTCGGCGACCCGCACCTTGAGCAGATAGTCGAAGCCGCCCGCGACCATGTGGCACTCCAGCACCTCCGGCACCCGGCGGACATGCTCGGCAAAGGCGGCGAACGCGTCGTCGGTGGTGCGATCCAGCAGCACCTCCACGAAGATCATCAGCGCGCGGTCGAGCTGCCCGGGATCGAGCAGCGCCGTGTAGCCGGTGATGACGCCGCTCGCACGCAGCCGCTTCACCCGGTCGAAGCAGGCGGCCGGCGATAGCCCGCAGCGTTCGGCGAGCGCCTGGTTGGTGATGCGCCCGTCCTCTTGCAGCACGCGCAGCAGCTTGCGGTCCATTGCGTCCATCGAAGATCCTTCGGCCCAACTGCCATTGGGACGCGCAGATTCGGCGCGAGCCCCCAAAATGCAAAGCACAATCGGCAGGCTTTCGCATAGCTGCCGGAGCAACTTGCAAGAAATCCCGCCGGAGAGCCGCATGCTTCGTTCGTTCGATTGGAACCACCTCGACGCCCTGCAGTACCAGGATGAAGAGGAAACCGTCGCAGACCTGCTGCGCGCGGTTCCGCTGTCGCTGGAGGAGCGCAGCCTGATCGGCCAGGATGCGGTGGGGCTGGTGAAGGCGGCGCGCGCCTCCACCCGCAAGCAGGGCGTGGTCGAGAGCTTCCTTCAGGAATTCTCGCTCGGCACCAAGGAAGGCCTGGCGCTGATGTGCCTGGCCGAGGCACTGCTGCGCACGCCCGACGCCGAGACGCGCGACCGGCTGATCGCGGAAAAGATCGGTTCGGCCGACTGGGCGAGCCACCTCGGCGGTTCCGACAGCCTGTTCGTCAACGCCTCGACCTGGGGGCTGATGCTGACCGGCAAGCTGATCGACGTGGACGAGGAAGCGCGTGCCGACCTGTCGGGTTGGGCCAAGCGGCTGGCCGCGCGGGTGGGCGAGCCGGTGATCCGCCAGGCGGTCGGCGCCGCGGTCAAGATGATGGGCGAGCAGTTCGTGCTCGGCCGCACCATCGAGGGCGCGCTCAGCCGTGCCAAGCGCGAGGGTTATCTCTGCTCGTTCGACATGCTGGGCGAAGGCGCGCGCACGGCCGTGGACGCCGCCCGCTACGAGCGCATCTATGCCGACGCAATTGAGGCGGTCGGCCGCGCGCGTGGTGCCGGGCTTTCGCCGGAGGACGGCCACGGCGTCTCGGTCAAGCTGTCGGCGCTCTGCCCCCGCTATGAGGCGGTGCAGGAAGCGCGGGTGTGGGAAGAACTCTACCCGCGCATGGTGCGGCTGGCGAAGATCGCCGCCAGGCACGACCTCAACCTCGCGATCGACGCCGAGGAGTCGGAGCGGCTGGTGCTCTCGCTCAAGCTGATCGAGCGGCTGGTGCGCGAGCCGGAGCTCGGCAGCTGGACCGGTCTCGGCGTCGTCGTGCAGGCCTATCAGAAGCGCGGCCGCGCGGTGATCGCCGGGCTGGAGGCGCTGGCCCAGTCGAGCGGCCGCCGCCTGATGGTCCGGCTGGTGAAGGGCGCCTATTGGGACAGCGAGATCAAGCGCTCTCAGGTCGGCGGCCGCCCGGACTATCCGGTGTTCACCACCAAGCCGGCGACCGATCTCTCCTACCTCGTCTGCGCCGAGCAGCTGATCCGCGCCGCACCCAGCCTCCATCCGCAGTTCGCGACCCACAACGCGCACACGCTGGCGGCGGTTCGACGCATGGCGGATCGCGCCGGCGTCCGCATCGAACACCAGCGGCTGCACGGCATGGGCGAGGCGCTGTACCGCTCGGCCGGGGACCGCTTCACGCTGCGCGCCTATGCGCCGGTCGGTGGGCACGAGGAGTTGCTGCCCTATCTCGTCCGCCGCCTGCTGGAGAATGGTGCCAACACCAGCTTCGTCCACGCCCTGCTCGACGAGCGCGTGCCGGCGGAGACCGTGGTCGGCGATCCGATCGCGGCAGTGCAGGCGCAGCCCGGCCGCCATCCGCGCATCCCCGTGCCGGGCGACCTCTACGGCGCGACCCGCCGCAACCCGCTCGGCCGGGACTATAGCCGCGACAGCGAGCGGGCCACCGCGCGTCTGGCCGCCGATCTCGGGGCCGCCGACACCATCTCCGCCGGCCCGATCGTCGGCGGGCGCCTGCTGGCCGGCAAGGGACCGCAGCCGATGACCAGCCCGGTCGACCGCAGCCGCCTGATCGGCGCGGTGAGCGAAGCGACCGCGGAGGACATCGACCTCGCCGCTCGTGTCGCCCGCGCCGCCCAGCCGGCCTGGGACCGCAAGGGCGGCGCCGGCCGCGCCGTCGTGCTGCGCGCGATGGGCGATGCGCTCGAGGCCGAAATGGACCGCTTCGTGGCGCTGCTGTCGCGCGAGGCGGGAAAGACGCTCAACGACGGTGTCGCCGAGGTGCGCGAGGCGGTCGATTTCTGCCGTTACTACGCGCATCTGGCCGAGAAGCAGTTCTCCGGACTTCAGCCGCTCACTGGGCCGGTCGGCGAGACGAACCACCTCGAACTGCGCGGCCGCGGCACCTTCGTGTGCATCAGCCCGTGGAACTTCCCGCTGGCGATCTTCACCGGCCAGATCGCCGCCGCGCTCGCTGCGGGCAACGCCGTGCTCGCCAAGCCCGCCGAGCAGACCCCGTTGGTCGCGGCCGAGGCGATCCGGCTGTTCCACCGCGCCGGCCTCGACGCGGACCTGCTCGCGCTCCTGCCGGGCGACGGCGCCACGGTCGGCGCGGCGCTGATCGGCCACCCGTTGGTCCACGGCGTGGCCTTCACCGGCGGCACCGACACCGCCTGGACCATCAATCGCCAGCTCGCCAACCGTCCTGGCGCGATCCTGCCCTTCATCGCCGAGACCGGCGGCCTGAACGCGATGTTCGTCGACACCACGGCGCTCAAGGAACAGGTAGTCGACGACGTGGTCGTCTCCGCGCTCGGTTCGGCCGGGCAGCGCTGCTCGGCACTGCGACTGTTGTTCGTACCGGAGGAGTCCGCAGACGAGCTGATCGCGACGCTGGTCGGTGCGGTCGACACGCTGGTGGTGGGCGATCCTGCCGATGCCGCCACCGACGTCGGCCCGGTGATCGACGCCGACGCCCAGGCGATGCTGGAGGAACACGCCGCCCGGCTGCAACGGGAAGCGAAGATCCTCAAGCGCGTCGATCCGGGCGTGTGGGGCACGCGCGGCAACTTCTTCGGTCCCGTGCTCGCCGAAGTGCCGCGCGCCGACTTCCTGGGCAAGGAAGTGTTCGGGCCGATTCTGCACATCTACCGCTATCGCGCCGACGAGCTGGAAAGCATCGGTCGGCAGCTCGCCGACACGGGCTATGCGCTGACGCTCGGTATCCACAGCCGCATCGAGCGCTTCGCCGAGCAGGTGCGGGACCTGGTGCCCGCCGGCAACGTCTATGTGAACCGCTCGATCATCGGCGCGGTGGTGGGCGTGCAGCCGTTCGGCGGCGAAGGCCTTTCGGGCACCGGCCCCAAGGCGGGCGGCCCGCACGCGCTGCTGCGCTACGCCACGGAGCGCGCGGTGTCGGTCAACATCACGGCCCAGGGCGGCGACCCGGCACTGCTGAACCTGTAAGCGCGCTTAGGGGGAGCGGCCGCGTCGCTCCCCTTTCGTTACCTGCGCGGCACTGCCGTCGACTCCCGTACCGTCAGCCTCGCCGGCACCACCACCGGCTCGCCTTCGCGTTCGCCACCGCCCTGCGCCGCGATCAGCAACTCGACGGCACGAGCAGTCACTTCCGCGATCGGCTGCACCACGGCGGTAAGCGGCGGGTGGGTGAAGCGCATGATCGGCGTGTCGTCGAAGCTCACCAGCGACACGTCGTCCGGCACCTCTAGCCCGCGAGCGAGAATGGCGTCGAGTGCGGCGATGGCCATCTGCTCGCTGCTGGCGATGATCGCCGTCGGGGGATCGGCGCTGGCCAGAAGCCGTTCCGCCGCCGCCCGGCCGGAGTCGTAGCCGAAGTCCCCCACCGCCAGCAGGTCTGCTGCCAGCCCTTCCGCCGCCATGGCAGAGCGCCAGCCCTGGGTGCGCCAGCCGCTCAGTTCATAGTCACCCGGCCCTGCGATGAAGCCGACGCGCCGGTGCCCCAACTCCAGGAGGTGCTCCGTCGCCAGCACCGCGGCATGCTGGTCGTCCATGGTCAGCCGGAAGCCTGGGCCCTCGACCAGCGAACCCACGCGCGCAAAGCAGATATGCTGCTCTGCAAGCAGGCCGGTGATCAGCGGATTGTGCGAGTGCGGCGGCGTCAGGATCACCCCGTCGGGCTGGAGCGCGGCGAGCGCGGCGGACAGCTCGCGCTCGATATGGTCGCTGTGCGTGTCGACCAGTTCGACGATCATGCGATAGCCGTGCTCGGCGCAGGTGAGCATGCCGCCCAGCAGCATCTGGTCGACCCAATCGGTACCCTGCCGGTTGCGCCAATCCTCGATAGTCCGCTGCCGGTCGTTCAGCGCCACGATCAGGTAGGAGCGCGATCCCCCCATCCGCTGCGCCGCGATGGAGGGAACATAGCCGAGCCGGTCGATTGAGGCCTGCACCCGCTCCGCCATTTCCGCGCGGACGTTGGGCTCCTTGTTGATGACGCGACTCACGGTCTGCAGCGACACGCCCGCGTCGGCGGCGACGTGCTTGATCGTCACGCGCTGGCGGCGGCGCGCCATCCGCCTCAAGCAGCCTGTTCGCGGGCGGCCCCGCAATAGCTCGCCACATAGTCGGCGTGCCGCGGCATCGCAGCGACCGTCCGTGCGACATTTTCCCGCAGGGTCGTGAGCAGCCGCGCAAGCTCCTCGTCGCGCAGCTTTTCGGCGATCGGGTGCCAGGCGCGGGGTTCGATCCCCTGCCCCATCATCACCTGCACCCAGCTGTTCTCGGCGAACAGTTCCTCGTTCTTGCGGAACACGCGGCCGGTTTCGCGGAAGAGCTCGATTTTCTGGGAGAGGCTGTCGGGGATCTCCATGTCCGCGCAATGCCGCCAGAAGGCGCTGTCCCGCCGCTCGGTCGCCTTGTAGTGCAGGATCAGGAAGTCACGGACCTGCGTCATGTCCTGCAGCTGCTGCTCGTTGAACTCGGCGATGTCGCGCGGGCTCACCTCGGACAGCGGCAGCATCCGGATCAGGCGAAGCACCGCACGCTGGATCAGGTGAATGCTGGTCGACTCCAGCGGCTCGGCGAAGCCCCCGGCCAGGCCGATCGCCACGCAGTTGCGCACCCACTGCCGCCGGCGCACGCCTGTCGTAAACCGCAGGTGATTGGGTTCGGTGCGCACCGCCCCCTCAAGATTGCCGAGCAATCGTTCCAGCGCCGCGTCGCGGCCAAGATAGCGGCTGCAATAGACCAGACCGTTGCCGGTGCGGTGCTGAAGCGGGATGCGCCATTGCCAGCCCGCGTCGTGCGCGATCGCGCGCGTGTACGGGACGGGCGGACCCACATTGTCCGTCTGCACCGCGATCGCAGAGTCGCACGGCAGCCAGTGGGTCCAATCATCATAGCCGGTGTGGAGCGTCTGCTCGATCAGCAGCGCGCGAAAGCCCGTGCAGTCGAGGAAGAGGTCGCCCTCGACCCGGGTGCCGCTTTCCAGCACCAGCGCGGCGATGTCGCCGGACTCGCCGTCGAGTTCGACCTGCGCGATCTTGCCCTCGACCCGCCGAGCACCATCCCCCTCGGCCATCGTGCGCAGGAAGCGAGCATAAAGGGTGGCGTCGAGCTGATAGGCATAGTTCGCCCGATCCCCCGGCAGGTGACCGAACTTGCCCTCCAGCGCAGCGATCAGCTCGACGCAATAGGCATCATAAGGTGCGTCGTGCCCGCGGGTGCGGCCGTACAACCAGAAATGCTGGAACCCTGCCGACCAGTGATCCTTCCCCGTGAAGCCGAAGGAGTGGAAGTAGCGGTGCCCCGGCAGCTTCCAGTTTTCGAACTGGATGCCGAGCTTGAAGGTCGCCTGGGTGGCGGCCATGAACGCGGCCTCGTCGATGCCGAGCAGCCGGTTGAAGTTGATGAGCGGCGGGATGGTCGATTCGCCCACGCCGACCGTGCCGATCGCGTCCGATTCGACCAGCGTCACCTCGACGGCGCGGCCCATGGTGCGCGCGATCGCCGCGGCTGCCATCCATCCCGCCGTGCCGCCGCCCGCGACCACGATGCGCCGCATGCGCTTGCCGCCGATCATCGGCTGAGCGCCCGCAGGAGGAAGGACCGGATGCGCCCGGCGCTTTCGGGCGTCAGCGAATCGAGCACGCTGCGTGCGTCCGGCGGGATGTGCGCGACCACCTCCTCGTCGTTCTGGAAGACGTAGTAGTCGAACATGTCGCGCCAGTGGCGCTTCTCGTCGTCGGGCAGGTCACGGATGGTGAGCATGGCGTGATTGAGGGCGTCCTGGGGTTGGCCAAGCCAGCGCGGCGTGTCGCGCCACCAATAGTTCACCAGGATGTTGAACGGAGCCAGCCCCTCGACATGATGCCACCACATCGACGGGATGTAGATGGCGTCGCCCGGTTCCAGTTCCGCCACCTGGGCATGCGCCAACGCTTCGCGGAAGCGCGGATGCCGCCCAAACTCGGGGGCGTTGAAGTCCACCATGCTGACCGCGCGTCCGGCGGGCGTGTTGTCCACCGGGCCCAGGTAGAGGTTACGAAACTGCTCGCGCGGGAAGAGTGTAAAACGTCGCCGCCCCGCCGCCACGCAGGCGAGATTGTCGGGATGGTCGTTGTGCGCGGCGATGCGCGTGCGCGTACCGATCCAGATACTCGCCAGAGGCTGGCGCTCGCCCAGATCGACGTGGTTCTCGGCATGCAGGCCGTCGAAGAAGCCGTGGACGTCGATCGATCCGAGGTAGATTGGGGGGGCGGCCGGATCCTGCTCCGCGCGGTCGATCTGGGCGAAGATCTCCGGTAGCTTGGCACGCGCGATACGGAAGTTCATCCCCATCGCATCATCGTAGAACAGCCGACCGTCCGATCCCGGCTGGCCGATCGAGACGGTGAAAGGCAGGTCGCGCCGCCGCTCCAGCAGATAGGCACGCGCGTCGCGCGCCGATCGACGGCCGGCGGCGACCAGCGGCCAATCGGCCACCAGTCCGCGGACCACGAACGGTCGGGTCGCGGTGCGCAGCAGCGTGTCGAATGCGGCCGCATCGGCCACCGCCTCCTCGGGCACCGGAGGCAGATCCGCGAAAATGCCGCCTCCGCCCTCAGCCATGGCGCAGGCGCTGGCTCTTGCGCGCTACCAGCGGGCCGATGTTGGCAAGGGACGCGAGCGCCATGTAGAGCGGCATCAGGTGCCCGGCGCCATGCAGCTCGGCGACTTCGGCTGGATCGAGCGCCCGCAACCTGGCCTCGTCGATGACGTGAAAACCGACCAGGCGATGGGTGGTCCCGTCGGGAAGCGGCACCTCCAGCGACAGCGGTTCGAGCAGATCGTACCGACGCAATGCCGCAAAGAAGCCGGCAGACGCGGCATAGCCTGCATCCAGCACCCGCAGCTTCTCGATCACGGCCTCCAGATAAGGAGTGGGGCTCCCATCCTCCTCGAAGATGCGGACACCCTCGGAACCAAGGCGGGGGCTGTCGAGGTCGATGTGTACCTGCCGCTCGGGCGCATCGATGCCGGCCGGTCGTCCGATCAGGAACGGCTGGATCGCGATCGAAAGCGGCAGGTAGCGGGCCGCCCAGCGCCTGCCGTCGAGGAACAGGTTCTCGCCATCCTCGAAACCGAACATCGCGAATGCGGCAAAGCTGTCCTGCTCCAGGTTGCGGCGGAACAGTATGGGATACTCGTTCTGCACCTGCCGGAACTCCTCCGGCACGACCATGGCGCACATCACGGCGTCCCCGGCGTCCTCCGCGCGGTCGTTGCGGACCTTGAGGTTGCGGTGGGCGTCGGCAGTCAGAATGGCATGGTTGGGCATGTCGACGGTTTAATCCTGGCACGGCGGCGCGGATGCACCGCCGGCGAACGTGCCGCCGAAGCGCGAAAGAAGCCACACTCTTTCGAGCGGACCCCTTTCGCAGCTTCGTGTCGGCGGGGGGCCTCCGGATCAGAAGGTGAAGCGGATACCACCCGAGTAGCGAGCATAGCCCGGCTGTGCGAACGTCACGAAATTGTCGGAGCGCCGATGTCCGCGCCGGCTCTCTCCGGTGAGGTTGATGGCCTCCACAAAGGCGGTGAGGCCGGGCACGAACTCCCAACTCGCGCTGGCGTCCACCTGGCCATAGGCCTCGACATAGGTGGGATCGAACGAGCCGCCGTTGTAGAACTCGTCGCGCCAGTTGTAGGCCACACGCGCCTGGATGCCGCCCTTGTCGTAGTAGAGCACCGCATTGGCGCTGTCGCTCAGGCCCGTCAGCGCGAACTGCCCCACATTCGGATCGAGCGTGTTGTCGAACTTCGCGTCGCCATCCACGATCGTGTAGTTCAGGATGACGCCGAGCCCGGTTTCCCAAAGCCGGTGCTGAATTGCGAACTCCCACCCGTGGATGTTCGCCGTCTGATCGCTGTTGAAGGGCTGCGCGATCTGGAAGTTGAACAGAGGATCCTCGGCCGTCGCGAAGATGTCGCCGGTCAAGTAGGTGACGCCGCCCACATCCGTGGAGCCGGTGACGGTCGACGAGTCCGGGAAGTTGCGCAGGATATAATCGCGGATCCGGACCGCATCGGTGGTGCCCAGCGCATTGGCCGCCGCCTGATAGCGCGGACCGGCCGCCGGATTGCGAAGCCCGAACGCAGGCGTGTCCACCTGTGTCGTGCTGATGAAGTTCGACACATCCTTGTTGAAATAGCCGACCGAGACGTAGCTTTCGCGATCGTAGTACCACTCGGCCGAGAAATCGAGGTTCTTGGACTTGTACGGCAGCAGGCCTGCGTTGCCCTGGCTGCCGGTGCCGCCGCCGATACGCGGATTGGAGTCGATCGTACGACCACCCTGCAGGCTGCCATAATCGGCGCGCGCGATCGTGTGGCTGTACGAGGCGCGCAGCTTCACATTCTCGATCGGCTCGATGTCGAAGTCGACGGCCGGCAGCCAGTTTTGATAGCTCCCCTTCAGCCGGGTGAAGGTGCTTTCACCCGAATAGATCACGCTGAATTCGTTCGCCGACACCCAGCGCGTGCCGACGGGTACCGGCACCAGTGCGGACGAGTCGATGTTGGTGTGATCCCAGCGGATGCCGGCGATCAGGTGCGCCGGGCGCGCGAACAGGTCGAACTTGGTGTTGAACTGGATGAAGGGCGAGATGGTCTTCTCGCTGAGCCGCCGATCGACCGTGTAGTCGGACAGGCAGGTACCTGGCTGCGCGGTGCCGGTCTGCGGATCGCTGCAGATGCCGTAGTTGTTCTCCAGCAGGTCCGCCATGCGCTCGAAGTTGAACATGTAGAGCGCCGGGATGATGCCCGATGCATTCGCGCCAGACAGCCCGTCGAACTTGTCCGGGATGCTCACCTGCTCGAACAGGTCGTCCGGGATGTCGGAAGCCGGGCCGATCCCGCCCCAGGTGTCGTTCTGGATGAAGCCATAGGCCGAACGGACCTTGTTATCGACGAACGAGAAGCCGGCATCGATGCTGTCGAGGAAGCTGCCCTCGTGATCGTAGTGACCCTTCAGCTGGACCTGGTTGATCTCGTCCTTGAAATAGGCGTTGCGGAACGAGTTGCCGGTCGGCGTGATCAGCGACCGGTCGAGCGGGTCGACGCCCGGATACATGGTATAGGAGAGCACGGGCATGTCGTGCTCGAAGTCGACCGTCTGGCTCTGCAAGCCGAAGATCGCGTTGCCGATCGACGTGCTGCTGCCGTACTTGTTGGTCGGCTTCGACTCCGCGGTCGAGTGGTGCGCGTCGAGCGAGACCGTGACTCCGCCCGGAGCTTCCCAGGTGAGGTTGCCGCCCAGCGACTTGTTCTCGGACTTGTTGGCGCTCAGCGCGCCGCTGTACGACAGATCCTTGCCCGGTCCGAACCGCTCCGAATAGAAAAGCGGGCCGGCGTTGGGACCATCCGTCCACGCGCTGGACGTGTCGGCGAAGTTGAACCAGATGCCGACGCTGCTGTCGCGCACCTCGACCTCGTTGCTCGAATAGGTGAAGTCGACGGTCGCCGTCAGCGTGTCGGTCGGCTTCGCCTGCAGCACCAGCTGTCCATTGATGCGCTCGCGATCGATGTCGATGAGGTCATAGGCCGCGCTCTGCGGAATTTCATAGACGTCGTTCGGGCCGGGACGGTTGGTGATATTGGCGGCGCCGGGGGTCCCGGGCAGCGGCAGCGAACCCCAGCCTTCGTCCGAGCCCAAGAAGCCGTCTCGGAAGCCGACGCTTGCGGAGTTGGCGCTTGCCTTGCGCCGCTGGTACGCGCCGCTCAGCAGCACGCCGATGCGATCGTCGGCGAAAGTGGTCGAGATGATGCCCGACACTTCCGGCGTGATCGGGTTGCCCTCGTTGCGGGAACTGTCGAGCACGCCCTTCACCGCCAGCGAGCCGCGCATGCCCGGCTTGTCGAGCGGGCGCGGCGTCCGGATGTTGATGGTCGAGCCGATGCCGCCCGAGGGAACCGCGGCACGTCCGGTCTTGTAGACCTCCACCGCCGCGATGCCTTCGGACGCCAGGTTCGCGAAGTCGAACGAGCGCGACGCGGGCGCGCTGGCGCCGTCACCGAGTGTCGAGGTCGGCATCTGCCGGCCGTTCAGCGTCACCAGATTGTATTCGGGACCGAAGCCGCGAACGGTGACGAACTGCCCCTCGCCGTTGGAGCGGTCGATCGACACGCCGGTGATGCGCTGGAGCGATTCGGCGAGGTTGGTGTCAGGAAACTTGCCGATGTCCTCGGCCGAGATGGCATCGACGACGCCCTGGGCATCGCGCTTGATGTCGACCGCTTCGCGCAGCGACGCCCGGATGCCGGTGACGACGATGTCGTCGCCAGCCTCACCCGGCTCGGCACGCGACGTATCCGCGATCTCGGATGGGCCGGGGTTGCCGAGAGTAGCTGCGGCATCCTGTGCCAGCGCCGTCCCCGGTGTTGCGATCAACGCCAAAGCAGAAACGCCAAGGACCAACTGCGTGTGTGAGCGAGCGGTAAAGCCGCGCATCCGAACCTCCCCTTTTGCCGGCGGGCTGTGATCCCGCATCGTTATTGAGAACGTTCACTGAGCAGGCGAATGATTGTCAAGCAGCAATGCCGTGTCGCCGAAAGTGTGAGCGATACCGTTGTTGAGAACGTTCCCAACCTGTGCTCTGAAAAGCACAGCCATTGCGCGCGGACGATGAATTTGCTCCGAAGCGCGCCACACCACGAGAAGGGGAAGAGGATGTTGAAGTTTCATGGCCTGCTGCTCGGAGGATCGCTCCTGGCAGGCCTGGCCGCGCCGGCGGTGCTCGCGCGGGAGCCGCAGGCGGCGTCTTCGCCCGCTCCGGCAGGGGATGCGCGTGCGCGGGCCGAGGCGGTCGTCGCGCGCATGACCACGGACGAGAAGATCGCGCTGGTGCACGGGCTGTTCCCGCCCATGGCCAACGGCAAGACCAAGAACGAGCTGATCCCCTCCGCCGGTCATATCGACGGCATCCCGCGACTGGGCGTGCCGCTGGTGCGCGAAAGTGACGCGTCGCTCGGCGTCGCCAACCAGGTCGAGCAGCGCAAGGGCGATGTCGCCACCGCACTCCCCTCCGGGCTCGCCACCGCCGCCAGCTTCGATCCCGAGATCGCACGCGCCGGCGGCGCGATGATCGGCGCCGAAGCACGCGCCAAGCGGTTCAACGTGCTGCTGGCGGGCGGCGTCAACCTGACCCGCGATCCCTGGAACGGCCGCAACTTCGAATATCTGGGCGAGGATCCGCTGCTTGCCGGTCTGCTGGGCGGCGCGCACATCGCCGGCGTCCAGTCGAACCGCATCGTCTCCACCGTCAAGCACTTCGCACTGAACGCGCAGGAGACCGGCCGCATGGTCGTCGACGCGCGCATCGACGAAAAGGCGCTGCGGATGAGCGACCTGCTCGCCTTTCAGATCGCGATCGAAAAGGGCCGCCCTGGCTCGGTGATGTGCGCCTACAACAAGGTGAACGGCGACTGGGCGTGCGAGAACCCGCGGCTGCTGACGGACGTGCTGAAGCGCGACTGGGGCTATCGCGGCTGGGTGATGAGCGACTGGGGCGCGGTGCATTCGACTGCCAAGGCCGCGAACGCTGGGCTGGACCAGCAGTCGGGCCAGGAACTCGACAAGGCGCTGTTCTTCGCCAAGCCGCTCAAGCAGGCGGTGGAGAACGGCGAGGTACCGGTGGCGCGGCTGGACGACATGGTCATCCGCTACCTGACCGGCCTGATCGAGACCGGCGCCTATGATGCACCGATGCCAGCGACGGCAGAGGCCATCTCTTACGACCAGCATGCCGAAGTGGCCCAGCGCGCGGCCGAGGCCGGCATTGTGCTGCTCAAGAACGAGCGCAACCTGCTGCCGCTCGCCGCCAGCGCCAAGCGCATCGTGGTGATCGGCGGCAACGCGGACGTGGGCGTGCTTTCGGGCGGCGGATCGAGCCAGGTGCGCTCGGTCGGCGGCGCTCCCGTCGAAGTGCCGCTCGCCTATGGCGCGGCATCCTCGTTTGCGCGCATCACCTATCATGCCTCCTCCCCGCTCGAGGCACTCCGCAAGGCATTGCCGGGCGTGCAGGTCGACTATGTCGACGGGCGCAACTTCAACGCGACCGTAGAGGCTGCGAAGGCCGCCGACCTGGCCATCGTGTTCGCGACGCAATGGACGACCGAGGCGCAGGACGTGCCCGACCTGCGCCTGCCCGATCACCAGGACGCGCTGATCGACGCGATCGCCACCGCCCAGCCGAAGACGGTCGCAGTGATGGAGACCGGCGGCCCGGTGCTGATGCCGTGGATCGAGAAGGTGCCGGCGGTGGTACAGGCCTGGTATCCCGGCCAGCGCGGCGGCGAGGCGATCGCCAACATCCTGACCGGCAAGGTCAACCCTTCGGGACGGCTGCCGATCACCTTCCCGGCCAGCGCCGGCCAGCCGCCGCGTCCCAACCCCGTCGGTCTGGAAACGATGAACTCGCTGGAAGCGCAGGCAGCGGCGAACCCCGCCAATGCCGGCAACTTCCAGTTCCAGAGCTTCCCCGTGGAGTACACGGAGGGCGCGGACGTCGGCTATCGCTGGTACGAGAAGAAGGCGCTGAAGCCGCTGTTCCCGTTCGGCCACGGTCTCAGCTACACCAGCTTCGCCTATCGCAAGCCCAAGGTCACCGGCGGCCGCACGCTGAGCGTCACCGTCGAGGTCACCAACACCGGCAAGCGTGCGGGCGCGGACGTGCCGCAGCTCTACGTCGTTCGCGAAGGAGCGAAGGAGCCGATGCGGCTCGCCGCGTTCCAGCGGATCGAGCTCAAGCCCGGCGAGACGCGGCGCGTCACGCTCACGGCCGAACCGCGCATCGTCGCAGACTATGACACGGCGCTCCCGGGATGGCGGATCGCGGGCGGCCGCTATCGCGTGGCGATCGGCCACGATGCGACCGATCGCAAGCTGACCGCAGTCACCACCCTGGCCGCCAGCACCATGAAGCCCTGAGGCCTGGCGGCTGCCCGGGAGGGCAGCCGCCTACCCATGGATCGACTTGGCCGCCGGGCTGCTGGTAGGAACGCGGCATGGCGCCCTTTGAGACCCGCATCACCGCCGCCCCGGCGGACATCGACGAGCTCGGGCACGTCAACAATGCCGTCTGGGTGCGCTGGATCCAGGACGTGGCCACGGCGCACTGGGAGGCGGTGGCCCCGGCCGAACACCAGCAACGCTATGTCTGGGTCGTGACCCGGCACGAGATCGACTATCGCGGCAACGTTCGCGAGGGCGAAAGCGTCACGGCCGAAACCTGGATCGCAGAACCCCCGCGAGGGGCCCGGTTCGATCGCCACATGCGCTTCGTGGGCGAGGACGGCCGCGTGCGGGTGGAGGCGAAGACCACCTGGGCGATCGTCGACCGGGCGACGGGCCGCATCCTGCGGGTGCCGCCGGAAGTCGCGGCACCCTTCCTGGAGAGCTGAGCTACTCCAGTTCCAGGATCACGGCGTCGACCATCAGGCTCTCGCCCTCGGCGGCGTTGACCGACTTCACCGTGCCGGCCTTCTGGCTGCGCAGGATGTTCTCCATCTTCATCGCCTCGACGACCGCGAGCGGCTGGCCAGCCTCCACCCGGTCGCCGGGCGCCACGTGCAGGCGCGTGAGCAACCCCGGCATCGGGCAGAGCAGCAGCCGCGATAAGTCCGGCGGGACCTTCTCGATCATGTGCCGGGTGAGCGCCGCGACGTGCGGCGGCAGCACGCCGACGCGATGGGCGGCGCCGCGCGCGATCAGGCGCCAGCCGCCCCGGATGCGGGCGACCCGCACCACCAGCGGCTCGTCGTCCAGCATCGCCGCGAACAGCGGCTCGCCCGGCCGCCAATGGCCCACCAGCTCGATCGTGCCGCCATCGGCGAACCGCACCAGCTGCCCGCCTTCGAACGGCTCCACCCGCGTTTCGAAGCGCGCGTCGCCGAGCGTCACGACCCGGTCGGTGGCGGGGGAGATGGGGCCGCTCAACTGCCCCTCGATGCGCGCGGCACGCGCGGCATAGGTCGCGTCGAGCACGCTTGCGATCGCCGCCAGACGGCGCTGCAGCTCCGGTGACGGCGCGGCACCGGTGAAGCCTTCGGGAAACTCCTCGGCGATGAAGCCGGTGGTCAGCGCGCCTTCGCGGAAGCGCGGGTGCTGCATCAGCGCCGAGAGGAAATCGATGTTGGTGCCCAAGCCGTCGATCTCGAACCGGTCGAGCGCATGCACCTGCGCGTCGATCGCGGCCAATCGCGTGTCGGCATGGGTGACCAGCTTGGCGATCATCGGGTCGTAATAGATGCTGACTTCGCCGCCCTCGCGCACGCCGTCGTCGACGCGCACGCCGTCGCGGGCGGGCGGCGGACGGTAGCGGACCAGACGGCCGGTCGACGGCAGGAAGCCGCGATACGGGTCCTCTGCATAGACCCGGTTTTCGATCGCCCAGCCTGTCAGCGTGACATCGTCCTGACCGAACGCCAGCGGCTCGCCGGCGGCGACGCGGATCATCTGCTCCACCAGGTCCAGACCGGTGATCGCCTCCGTCACCGGATGCTCCACCTGAAGGCGCGTGTTCATCTCCAGAAAGTAGAAGCTTTCGCCGGAGGGGTCCGCGCCGGAGACGATCAGCTCGACGGTGCCGGCCGAAAAATAGCCAACCGCACGCGCCAGTGCCACCGCCTGCTCGCCCATGCGGCGACGCATCTCGGGCGTGACGAACGGCGATGGCGCCTCCTCCACCACCTTCTGGTGGCGGCGCTGGATCGAGCATTCGCGCTCACCCAGGTAGACGAGGTTGCCGTGCTGGTCGCCCAGCACCTGGATCTCGATGTGGCGCGGGCTCTGGATGAACTTCTCGATGAAGACGCGGTCGTCGCCGAAGCTCGCCAGCCCCTCGCGCTTGGTCGCCTCGAACCCCTCGCGCACATCGGCTTCGCTCCAGGCGAGCCGCATCCCCTTGCCTCCGCCGCCGGCGGAGGCCTTCATCATCACCGGATAGCCGATATCGCCGGCGATCCGCACCGCGTCCTCCGTCGACGCGATCTCGCCCAGGAAGCCCGGCACGACGTTGACGCCCGCTTCCTTGGCGAGCTTCTTGGACTCGATCTTGTCGCCCATCGCCGCGATCGCCTCTGGCGGCGGGCCGACGAAGGCGATGCCGGCCTCGGCACAGGTGCGCGCGAACTCGGCGCGCTCGGACAGGAAACCGTAGCCCGGGTGGATGCAGTCGGCGCCGGTCTCCTTGGCTGCCAGCAGGATCAGGTCGGCGCGCAGATAGCTCTCTGCCGCCGGCGCCGGCCCAAGCCGCACCGACTCGTCCGCCATGCGCACGTGCGGCGCGTCGGCATCCGCGTCGGAATAGACCGCCACCGTGGCGATCCCCATGCGCTTGGCGGTGCGCATCACGCGGCAGGCGATCTCGCCGCGATTGGCAACCAGGATCTTTCGGAACATGGGCTTACCCCTGCCCGACGAGCGACGTGGGTGCGGCAGCGGACCGGAGTTCCGCCCCCTGCGTCCGGGGGGTTGCACATCGCGCGGCATTCGCCGCGGCCAACAGGGTCACCAGCATTCACTCTCCTTCACGCGCACCGCCGTCGCCGGGCTCACTCCCGATCTGGCCAACGGTGTCGCGTCCTCAACGATCCCAGGGCAGCGCCGCTGCGGAAGGCCCGCTGCTCGGAAGACCTTCCACACGCGACTTATCTCCGTGCCAGCGCGATCAGCAGCATCCGCACGCCTCCTTCACCCGCGGTGCTTCCGCCTGCATCGGGCGCAGGCCCAGGCGTGCGAACAGCGCCGCGTCCTTGTCGTCGCCCGCGTTGCCGGTGGTGAGCAGCTTGTCGCCGGTGAAGATCGAATTGGCGCCCGCCAGGAAGCAAAGCGCCTGGGTCGCATCGCTCATGCTCTCGCGGCCCGCCGACAGGCGCACCATGCTCGCCGGCATGGTGATGCGCGCGACCGCGACGGTGCGGACGAACTCGATGTCGTCGATCTTGGCGAGCGGCGTGTCGGCCAGCATGTCGCCCAGCACCGTGCCCTTGACCGGCACCAGCGCGTTCACCGGCACGCTTTCGGGATGCTGCGGCAGCGTCGCCAGCGCGTGGATGAAGCCGACGCGATCCTCGCGCGTCTCGCCCATGCCGATGATGCCGCCCGAGCACACGTTGATGCCCGCACCGCGCACATGGTCGAGCGTGTCGAGCCGCTCCTGGAAGCTGCGGGTGGTGATGACCTCGCCATAGCGTTCGGGCGAGGTGTCGATGTTGTGGTTGTAATAGTCGAGGCCGGCATCGGCGAGCTGCGCTGCCTGCTCGGGCGTCAGCATGCCCAGCGTCATGCAGGTTTCCATGCCCATCTGCCGCACGCCCTTCACCATCTCGATGATGGCGGGCATGTCGCGGTCCTTGGGGTTGCGCCAGGCGGCGCCCATGCAGAAGCGCGACGAGCCATTGTCCTTGGCCTGCGCGGCCGACTGGAGCACGGCGCGCACGTCCATCAGCTTCGTCGCTTTCAGCCCGGTCTCGGCGTGGACCGACTGGTTGCAATAGCCGCAGTCTTCCGGGCAGCCGCCGGTCTTAATCGACAGCAGGGTGGAGAGCTGGACCTCGTCGGCGCGATGGCTGGTGCGATGCACTTCGGCGGCGCGGAACAGCAGTTCGGGAAACGGCAGGTCGAACAGCGCTGCGATCTCGTCGCGCGTCCAGTCGTTGCGCACGTCCGCGGCGTGCTGGGGAAGGGTGTCGATCATTCGGCGGCGTCCTCGAGTCCGGCAGGTGGCATGTTGTGGCCGAGCAGGCGCAGCACGTCCGCCGCGCATTCGACCACGTTGGTGCCGGGTCCATAGATGCCCTGCACGCCCGCGTCGCGCAGATAGTCATAGTCCTGCGGCGGGATGACGCCGCCGGCCACCACCTTGATGTCGTGCCGCCCTGCCTCGCGCAGGCCGCGGATCAGCTCCGGGATCAGCGTCTTGTGCCCGGCGGCCAGGCTGGAGGCGCCGACCACGTCGACGCCGCTCTCGATCGCCAGCACCACCGTCTCGTCGGGTGTCTGGAACAGCGGCCCGGAGACCACGTCGAAGCCCATGTCGCCGAACGCAGAGGCGATGACGTTGGCGCCGCGATCATGCCCGTCCTGCCCCATCTTGGCGACCAGCAGCCGCGGCTTGCGCCCCAGCCGGCGCTCCACCGCCTGCACACCCGCCGCCACCTGCGCCCAGCGGTCGTCCCCGGCATAAGGCGCGCCATACACGCCCTTCACCGGTACCGGCGTCGTGCCGTAGCGGCCGAAGCCCGCCTCCATCGCGGCCGAAATCTCGCCCAGCGTCGCGCGGGCGCGTGCCGCTTCGACCGCGAGCGCCAGCAGGTTGCCGTCCCCGGTCGCGTCCCGGCGAAGCGCGCCGAGCGCCGCCTGGCACGCATCCTCGTCGCGACCGGCACGCACGCGCTCGATGCGCGCGATCTGCGCCTCGCGGACCTTGGTGTTGTCCACCTCCAGCGTCTCGAGCGGATCTTCGCTGGCGAGGCGGTATTTGTTGACGCCGACGATCACGTCCTCGCCGCGGTCGACGCGTGCCTGGCGGGCGGCGGCGGCCTCCTCGATCATCGCCTTGGGCCAGCCGGCGGCGACGGCCTTGGCCATGCCGCCTTCGGCCTCGACCCGCTCGATGATCCCCCAGGCCTGGTCGACCAGCTGCTGGGTGAGGCTCTCGACATAGTAGGAGCCGCCCAGCGGATCGACGACCTTGGTCATGCCCGTTTCTTCCTGCAGCACGATCTGGGTGTTGCGGGCGATGCGGGCGGAGAAGTCGGTGGGAAGCGCGATCGCCTCGTCCAGCGCATTGGTGTGCAGGCTCTGCGTGCCGCCCAGCATCGCCGCCATCGCTTCGATCGTGGTGCGGATGACGTTGTTGTACGGATCCTGCTCGGTCAGCGACACGCCCGAGGTCTGGCAATGGGTGCGCAGCATCTTGGAGCGCTCGTCCTTGGCGCCCAACTGCGTCATCACCCGGTGCCACAGCACGCGCGCCGCGCGCAGCTTCGCCACCTCCATGAAGAAGTTCATGCCGATCGCGAAGAAGAAGCTCAGCCGTCCGGCGAACTTGTCGATGTCGAGCCCGGAGGCGACGCCGTAGCGGACGTACTCCATGCCGTCGGCGATGGTGAAGGCGAGCTCCTGCACCTGCGTCGCTCCCGCCTCCTGCATGTGATAGCCGGAGATTGAGATGCTGTTGAACTTCGGCATGTGCGCCGAGGTATAGGCGAAGATGTCCGAGATGATCCGCATGCTCGGTTCGGGCGGGTAGATATAGGTGTTGCGGACCATGAACTCCTTGAGGATGTCGTTCTGGATCGTGCCTTCCAGCTTTTCCTGAGCGACCCCCTGTTCTTCCGCCGCCACGATGAAGAAGGCGAGCACCGGGATCACCGCGCCGTTCATGGTCATGCTGACCGACATCTGGTCGAGCGGGATGCCGTCGAACAGGATCTTCATGTCGTCGATGGTGTCGATCGCGACGCCCGCCTTGCCGACGTCGCCCACCACGCGCGGATGGTCGCTGTCATAGCCGCGATGGGTGGCGAGGTCGAAGGCGACCGACAGCCCCTTCTGCCCGGCAGCCAGGTTGCGGCGATAGAAGGCGTTGGACTCCTCGGCCGTCGAGAAGCCTGCGTACTGGCGGATCGTCCACGGGCGCCCGGCATACATCGACGCGCGCACGCCGCGGGTGAAGGGCGCGAAGCCGGGCAGGCCTGGGTTGGAGGTGACGTCGTCGGCGGTGTAGAGGGGCTTGACCGTGATGCCCTCGGGCGTGTGCCAGTCGAGGTCGCGGCCCTTCACTTCCTTGGCGGCGAGCGCCTGCCAGTCCGCAAGACTGGGGCTGCCGGTGCCGTCGCTCACGGGCAGGTCGCGCGGCGCAGGAGCGGCGCCGGAATCCTCGCCCGGCTGGGGTGGCTCAATGTTCGCCACGCGGGCTCTCCATGATTTCGGTCAGCACGCCACCCATGTCCTTGGGGTGGACGAAGAAGATCGGCGTCCCGTGGGCGCCGATGCGCGGCTCGCCCAGCACCCGCATGCCCTGCCCCTCGAACCACGCCTTGGCGGCATGGATATCGGGCACCTCATAGCAGAGGTGGTGCTGCCCGCCGGCCGGGTTTTTCGCGAGGAAGCCGTGGATCGGCGAGTCCGCACCCAGCGGCTCGATCAGCTCGATCTGGGTGTTCGGCACATCCACGAAGCAGACGCGCACGCCCTGTGCGGGAAGGTCGAAGGGTTCCCCGACCGCGGCATCCCCGAACAGCAGGCGATAGCGCTCCGCCGATTGCGCGATCGAGAGGGTGGCGACGCCGACGTGGTTAAGGCGACCGAGGTTCACTTGTTCCTCGCGTTAGCTGAAACGACCTGATTTGGCTGCTTGTTGATAGCCATGATGCTGAACCCGCTGCCGAGCATGAAACATGCGATTGAAAGTCCTAGCAGCGTCGCCCCCATGATCGAGGTACGGTTTGGTTCTGGGTCGAAAATTGCGTTGACCTCGCCGTCTAGCCCTTCACCCTTCCACAACGCGCCCGACATCTGGCCTGCAAACTCGGCAGCGCTGACTGCAAGCGTCAGACCTCCTGCGAACGTACATCCGATACCCGCAACAAAGAGCCATGCCGGACCGGAAAGTAGAACCTTAGCGAAATTAGCAGATCCTAATGCTGCAACTAGCGCCGTCGAATGCAAGACCAGTGTCGACGTTAATATCCATTTCAGGAGGCCAAATGCTGACTCGTATGACCGATTAACATTGTCGGTCGCCAACTCCCGCCGCTTCTCCTTCAACCAGAGAGGAATATTTTCTGGACCAGAGCTGGTGTCCAAGTGGGAGGCTGTCATGCCCCCTCCGAGCTGGATCTACTTGCCCAGCGATCTGCGCTGATCGAACATGGTGTCGTGGCGAACGGCGTACGAACGGCTTTGAGCGAGCACCCAAACAACGACTTAGGAATTTCGCTCAACATGTCGGCATCCGCGTCTCGCCACGCACGGCATATTTGTCGCCCTGGCGGACATAATGATCGGTGAAGCTCTGGGTGCCCGTGTAGTGCACGTCGAACCCGCGGCCCGGCACGATGTTGGCGATCTTGCCCTCCAGCGTGGTGGCAGGCGTGGTGCCGGCGCCGCTGTCGTCATAGCCCTCGGGCACGGAAACCAGGCCGATCGGGCCACCGGCGCCGAGTTCGGTCAGGGTGAACACGCTGCACGTATAGCCCTGCCAGGTCCCGCCGCCGCTTGCATAGATCACCGGATTGGCGCCGAACTTGTCGGAGACCGACCATTCGCCAGGCGGTGCGCCCCAGCTCGATCCCGAGACCGCATCCGGCCAGCGCTGGACGAGGGTGAAGCCGTCCCCCGCCGGCTTGAGATAGGCGATGTCGAGTCCGCCCGTGCATCCGTGGCAACCATCCACCATCTCGGCCGTGCTGATCAGAACGGCAGTGTCGCCGCGCCACACCAGCCGTGCCGGCGTGGTGACGACCTGCCCGCCTTCCCCGGCGCTGCTCGCCTTGCCTGTGGGCCCGAACACCGTCCGGGCGGCGCGCGCGAGCTGCTCGGCGGGCGGCGACGCGCGCACGCCGGTGGGCGGCGCAACGGCGGCAGGAGGTGCAGGCTTGGGCGCCACCGCGGACGGTGCCGGTTCGCTGCGTTCGCCATCGCGCGGCCACAGCAGCAGCGCCCCCATGCCGAGCGTCACCCCCGCCACCATCGCCGTGGCGAGGAACCGTCCGCCGCCGCCCGCCTTGGCCGGTGCCGCACGCCTAGAGCGGGATGTTGTCATGCTTCTTCCAAGGGTTCTCCAGCTGCTTGCCCCGCAGCTTGCGCAGGCCGAGCGCAATGCGCCTGCGGGTGGCGTGCGGCTGGATCACCTCGTCGATGAACCCCTTGGAGGCCGCCACGAACGGGTTGGCGAAGCGCGCCTCATATTCGGCGGTGCGCTCGGCGATCTCCTCCGGCGTGCGGCCGCGGAAGATGATCTCCACGGCGCCCTTGGCGCCCATTACCGCAATCTCAGCGGTGGGCCAGGCATAGTTGAGGTCGCCGCGCAGGTGCTTGGACGCCATCACGTCATAAGCGCCGCCATAGGCCTTGCGCGTGATGACCGTGATCTTGGGCACGGTCGCCTCGGCATAGGCGAACAAGAGCTTGGCGCCGTGCTTGATGATGCCGTTGTGCTCCTGCGCGACGCCGGGAAGGAAGCCCGGCACGTCGACGAAGGTGACGATCGGGATCTCGAACGCGTCGCAGAAGCGCACGAAACGCGCCGCCTTCTTGGACGCGTTGATGTCGAGCACGCCGGCGAGCACGGTCGGCTGGTTGGCGACGAAGCCCACCGTCCGCCCCTCGATCCGGCCGAAGCCGGTCAGGATGTTGGCGGCGTGTGCGGGCTGCACCTCGAAGAAGTCGCCCTCGTCGACCACCTTCCGGATCAGCTCGTGCATGTCATAGGGCTGGTTGGCGGACGGCGGCACCAGCGTGTCCAGACTGTCCTCGATGCGATCCCACGGGTCTTCCGTGGGCCGCTCGGGCGCCTCGACGCGGTTGGAGGCGGGCAAGAGGTCGATGAAGTCGCGCGCCGCTAGCAGCGCCTCGATGTCGTTCTCGAACGCGACGTCCGCCACCGACGAGCGCGTCGTGTGGGTGACGGCGCCGCCCAGTTCCTCCTGCGTGACCACTTCGTTGGTGACGGTCTTCACCACGTCGGGGCCGGTCACGAACATGTAGCTCGAATCCTTCACCATGAAGATGAAGTCGGTCATCGCCGGCGAATAGACCGCCCCGCCCGCGCACGGCCCCATGATAAGGCTCAACTGCGGCACCACGCCCGAGGCGAGCACGTTCCTCTGGAACACCTCCGCATAGCCGCCGAGCGAGGCCACCCCCTCCTGGATGCGGGCGCCGCCGGAGTCGTTGAGGCCGATGACGGGCGCCCCGACCTTCATCGCCATGTCCATGACCTTGCAAATCTTGGCGGCGTGGCGTTCGGACAGCGAGCCGCCGAACACCGTGAAATCCTGCGAAAAGACGAACACCAGCCGGCCGTTGATCGTGCCCGATCCGGTCACCACGCCGTCACCGGGGATCCCCTGATCCGCCATGCCGAAATCGACGCAATTATGCTCGACGAACATGTCGAGCTCTTCGAAACTGCCGGGGTCGAGCAGCACGTCGAGCCGCTCCCGCGCGGTCAGCTTGCCTTTGGCATGCTGCGCGGCCACCCGCTTCTCGCCGCCGCCGGCACGCGCGGCGGCACGCCGCCGTTCCAGCTCCTGCACCTGTTCGCGCAAGCCCTTCTCCTTACCCGGGTGTGCCCCTTTGCCGCTGCGGCTGGGCACGATCCCGGGCGCAACCTAGCGGGCGGGAGGGGGCAGGAACAAGGGGCATGCACCGCCCGAAAAGCAGGGTTGGTGGAACACGGCCGATTGATCGGCCGCCGCTGCGCCGATATGTCGGAGTTATCGACCAGGACCGGCGGTGCGCTGCCGTCCCCCGGAGCGGAGAGGAACGCGGATTGACTACGGCTTTGGAATCCCACGACATCACCGGTGAAGCTGCCGAGGCTGGCGCGGGCACGATCCGCATCGCACTGGCGGGCATCGGCAAGATCGCGCGCGACCAGCACATCCCGCATCTCGCCGCCAACAAGCGCTTCTCGGTGGTCGCAGCCGTGACCGGCCACACCCCGCCCGAAGGCGTGCCGGGCTTCCGCACCATCACCGAGATGATGCAGGCGGTGCCCGACGTGCAGGCGATCTCGATCTGCACGCCCCCGCGCGGCCGCCTCGCGCTGATCGAGGAAGCGCTGGAACACGGCCTGGACGTGATGATCGAAAAGCCGCCGGCCGCCACCCTGTCGGAGGCCGAGGACTTCGTGCGCCTGGCGCGCGAGGCCGGCCGCGTGCTCTTCACGACTTGGCACTCGCGCGAGGCCGCGGGCGTCGAGCCGGCGCGCGCCTGGCTCGCCGAGCGCGAAATCCGCCGCGTCGAGGTCAACTGGAAGGAGGACGTGCGCGTCTGGCATCCGGGTCAGGCCTGGATCTGGGAGCCGGGCATCGGCGTGTTCGATCCGGGCATCAACGCGCTGTCGGTGATCACGCAGATCCTGCCGCGCCCGCTGCTGCTGCAGGATGCGGCGCTGCGCTTCCCGTCCAACCGTCCGGCACCCATCGCGGCCGACCTGTCGTTCACCGACACCGCGGGCGTTCCGGTCGACGTGTTCTTCGACTTCGACCAGCGCGGGCCGCAGACCTGGGACGTGGACGTGGAAACCGACCGCGGCCACCTGAAGCTCTCGATGGGCGCCTCCAAGATGTTCGTCGACGGCGTCGAGCAGGACGTCGGCGACGAGCCCGAATACGCCCGCCTTTACCGCCGCTTCGCCGATCTGCTCGACCGCCGCGAGAGCGACGTCGACCTGTCGCCGTTCCGCCACGTGGCCGACGCGTTCCTGATCGGCCGCCGCAGCGAAGTGGGTGCGTTCGAGGAGTAAGCGCTTTCTTGAGCGAAACAGAAACGGCGCGCGTACCCCGCGGTACGCGCGCCGTTCTGCGTTTCGGGTGCGCACCCGTTCAACTGCTTCGTGCTCCTGCGTAGGCAGGAGCCCAGGGTACCGGCGCAACCGTCGCCCTGCTGGCCCCCTGGATCCCCGCCTGCGCGGGGATAGGGATCAGATGCCGTGTGCCGTACCCCGGCGGAGGCCGGGGTCCAGCTGGGGGCCTTTGGCGAGGTGCGGTGCCTTCCCCCGATGGCACCGCAACTGGGCCCCGGCCTTCGCCGGGGTACGGGTGTGGTTCAGGCTAAAGCCCGATCCACGCTCGTCATCCTGACGGAAGTCAGCATGACGGGTGGACGGAGGCGGAGCGTCAGTCTTCGGTCTTCGCCGCCGCCTTCTTGGCGGGCGCCTTCTTTGCCGGTGCCTTCTTGGCGGCCGGCTTCTTCTCGGCCGCCGGCTTTTTCGCCGCCGCCTTTTTCGCCGGTGCCTTACGGCCCTTCTTGGCCGGCGCCGCGGCGGCGCGGGCGTCGATCAGCTGGGCCGCTTCCTCCAGCGTCAGCGCCTCGGGCGCGACCGTCTTGGGCAGCGTCGCGTTGGTGGTGCCATCCGTGACATAGGGCCCGTAGCGGCCCTCCATCAGCTTGATCTCCGCCTCGGTCCGCGGATGGGCGCCGAGCACCCGCAGCGGCTCGCGCGCCGCCCCGCGCGCCGGACGACCGGCGGCCGCCTCGGCGAGCTTCACCACCGCGGCGTTCATGCCCGTCTCGAACACGTCCGCCGTGGTCTGCAGCCGCGCGTACTTGCCCGCGTGCTTCAGATACGGCCCATAGCGCCCGATCGCCGCCTCGATCGGCTCGCCCGTCTCCGGATGGTTGCCGATGACGCGCGGCAGGCTCAGCAGCTTCAGCGCCCATTCCAGCGTCAGCTCGCCGCCCGGGAGGTCCTTGGGGATGGAGGCGCGCTTGGCGTCCTTGCCCTCCCCCAGCTGGATGTAGGGCCCAAAGCGGCCGGACTTGCGCTCGACCTCCAGACCCGTCTCCGGATCCTTGCCCAGACCTTCCGGACCTGTCTCCTCCGCGCCCTCGCCACCCGGCTGGCCGAAGCGCCGGGTGTATTTGCACTCGGGATAGTTGGAGCAGGCGACGAAGGCGCCGAACTTGCCGCCGCGCAGCGCCAGCCGACCTTCGCCGCAGTTCGGGCACAGGCGCGGATCGCTGCCGTCGGCCTTGGCCGGGAAGAGATAGGCCTCCAGGAACTTGTCGAGCTCGGCGGTGATGGCGGAGGGCTGCTGCTCCATCACCTCGGCCGTGCGCGGCTTGAAGTCGCGCCAGAAGGCCTCCAGCACCGCCTGCCATTCGGCACGGCCGCCCGACACATCGTCGAGTTCCTCCTCCAGCCCGGCGGTAAAGTCGTAGCCGACGTATTTTTCGAAGAAGCGCTCCAGGAACGCCGTCAGCAGGCGCCCGCTCTCTTCGGCGAAGAAGCGGTTCTTCTCGACGCGCACATAGGCGCGGTCCTTGAGCACCTGGATGATCGACGCGTAGGTCGACGGACGGCCGATGCCGAGTTCCTCCAGCCGCTTGACCAGCGAGGCTTCGGAGAAGCGCGGCGGCGGCTGGGTGAAGTGCTGCTCGGCAGTCACGCCCTTCTTGGCCGGCGCATCGCCGTCGCGCAGCAGCGGCAGGCGGCGCGAATCCTCGTCGCCCGCATCGTCGCGGCCTTCCTCATAGAGCGCGAGATAGCCGGGGAAGAGGACGACCTGGCCGGTGGCGCGCAGACCAAGCCGGCCGGTGCCGTCCTCCAGCTCAACGGCGGTGCGCTCCAGCCGGGCGGACGCCATCTGGCTGGCGAGCGCGCGCTTCCAGATCAGGTCGTAGAGGCGACCGTGGTCGCCCGAACCGGCGCGATCCTTGGAGAAGTCGGTCGGGCGGATCGCCTCGTGCGCTTCCTGCGCGTTCTTCGCCTTGGTCTGGTACTGGCGCGGGCGATCGGGGACGTAGCTGGCGTCATAGCGGTTGGCGATCGCCCCGCGGGCGGCATCAATGGCCGATCCGTCCATCTGCACGCCGTCGGTACGCATATAGGTGATCGCGCCGTCCTCATACAGCGACTGGGCGATGCGCATCGTGTGGCTGGCGGAGAAGCCGAGCTTGCGCGCCGCCTCCTGCTGCAGCGTCGAGGTGGTGAAGGGCGGCGGGGGGTTGCGGGTCGCAGGCTTTGTCTCGACCGAGACGACCGACAGGCGCGCCGCCTCGACGGCTTCCCTGGCTGCGAACGCCGAGCCCTGGTCGCCCAGCGACAGGCGGTCGAGCTTCTTGCCGTCGAACTTCACCAGCCGCGCCTCGAACGGCTGGCCGTCCTGCTCCATTTGCGCGACGACGGACCAATATTCCTGGGCGGTGAACCCCTCGATCTCGCGCTCACGCTCGACGATCAGGCGCAGCGCCACCGACTGGACGCGGCCGGCGGACTTGGCGCCCGGCAGCTTGCGCCATAGCACCGGCGACAGGGTGAAGCCGACCAGATAGTCCAGCGCACGGCGGGCGCGGTAGGCGTCGATGAGGTCGGTATCGAGCTCGCGCGGGGCCTTCATGGCTGCCAGGATCGCGGGCTTGGTGATGGCGTTGAAGGTGACCCGCTCGACCTCCTTGGGCAGCACCTTCTTCTTGGCCAGCACTTCCTGGACATGCCAGGAAATCGCCTCGCCCTCGCGATCCGGGTCGGTGGCGAGGATCAGTCGGTCGGCCTTCTTGGCCTCGTCCGCGATCGCCTTCAGCTGCCGCGACTTGTCGGCATAGGTCTCCCATTCCATCGCGAAGCCCTCGTCCGGATCGACCGATCCGTCCTTGGCCGGCAGGTCGCGGACATGGCCGTAGGAGGCGAGGACGCGATAGTCCTTGCCGAGATACTTCTCGATGGTCTTCGCCTTGGCCGGGGATTCTACGATGACAAGCTGCATGGAGGTGTGCGGGGTCCTTACGTGTACGCGCGAGAGTGGGGATCGCCGGTAGCCCGCGTCAAGCGCCCCCTATCCTGCCGGAGGCGTCAGGCGAAGACCTGTTCCAGCTCTTCCTGTGACGCGCGCGTCCGGGCGTAGACGGCCATCCCGACGTACCAGGCGCAAACATAAGATAGGGCGATGGCAAGGTTCGTTCCAGCCACCGCGCCGACGCTCGTGGAACCGGGATCGGTCCACAGCGCCAGCGCAACGCCCGCGGCGACCAGCGGCAGGAAGACGCCGCACAGGACGAGGGCGATGACACCGACCCACTCGCGCGTGCGCGTCCAGCTCTCGCCCAGCGCCTCCGTCGGACTCGCGCGTTCGGCAACCAGGATGACACCCGCCGCCGACCAGCGGGCAGCGACGTAGAGGCCAGGCAACAGGAGCAGAAGGCAGGCGAGCCCCACGCCAACGGTGTGCAGGATGTTGAGGCCGAGAAGGCCGAGGACGCCACCGGCGCTGCTTCCCGGTGGGATCCAGCCCTGCCGCTGTGCCATAGACCGCAGGATTCCCCAGGACACGCCCAGCTGGACCGCCCCACCAGCCAGCCTCCCGGCGGGCCCAAGCAGGTCCGAGGCGGTACCGGCGCCACACAGGAGCAGGATCGCCCCTCCCGCGATCCACCATCCGCCCGCGGCCAGCGCCAACGCCTCCGCGCAAAGCTCCGACACCTTCCGTCCCATGTCTCGCATGATTTTCGCCCCCCGCGCAGCAGGATGGGCGGAGCGCTTCCTCCCGACAAGGGGAACATCGACGGGTCGTCAGGCTTTCTAGCTGCCATCACCACTTCAAGGGACTTCGACGCCGCAATGACAAGCCTTGCCGCAGCCATCCTCGTGCTGGCCATCAGCGGCACCGCTGCAACAGCGACGCCGACAGCGCGGGATAACCAGGCGCCGCGAGCGAAACTTTCCGACGCCGGCTCGTTCGACCTGCAGCGGATCGAATCCGCCACCGCCGCCGAGGATAGCCGCTGGCGATTGCGCGAGCTTGCCGAGCCGGTCGAGGACGAAGAGGATTCGATGATCCGCTGGGGCTGGAAGAAGGTGACCTTGCGGGTACCGCTCGGCGGAGGCCGCTGACGCACTTGAAATAGGCTTGCTGGCCTGCCGATCTAGGATGGCATGCGGCAGGGCTATCATCAGGGTGGGCGGCATCGGATCGCCTCCGCGCTTGCCGTCCTGCTGCTGCACGCGGGACTGGGCATCGCGCTGGTGACGGCGCTCGGCGTCACGCCCGAAGTGAAGTTCGACGACGTGCTGCTGACGTTCGACCTGCCCGCGCCAGCTCCGCCACCGCCGCACAACGTCCAGCCGGCGCCCCGGCCGGAGCGGGAAAGCGGCACGGCGGCGCCCGCGAACCGGCACGCGCGCGCCGTCGATCTGGTGGCACCACCCGTGCCGGTCCTGTCGCCGCCGCCGATTGTCGCCGCGCCGATCGCCGGCTCGGGTCCGGACGCTGCGGCGGGCGCAGCACCGCTCCCCGGCCCGGGGACCGGCGCAGGCGGCGTGGGCCAGGGCACCGGCAGCGGCACCTCCGGCAGCGGCGCGGGGAGCGGTGGCGGTTCCCCTGCCCGGCTGCTGCGCGGTGCGATCCGCGATTCCGATTATCCGCGCGCTGCCCGGCGGGCGCGGGTGGAGGGCAGCGTCACGGTGGGCTTCACGGTCGACGCCGCCGGCCGCGCCACCGGCTGTGCCGTGACCCGTTCGAGCGGCTCGGCCGAGCTGGACGCCACCACCTGCCGGCTGATCGAGGCTCGCTACCGCTATGCCCCTGCCCGCGCCCCCAACGGCCGGCCGATCGAGGAGATGCGTGGCTGGCGTCAGGACTGGTGGCTGGAGCCGCGTCGCTGAGCGGCACTCCCTGGGTGACGTGCGGCCGGGCCTCGCTTACACCTGCTCCCCAAACCAGGGGCAACAGGGGGAATTGGCCGTGCAGCGTCGTGATTTTATGGTGGGTGGAGCTGCCGTCGCACTCGCCGGTGCCGTTCCGGCACGCGCAGCCTTTGCCGCGGGGAACGCCGACGCGGACTTCCGCGCAATGCTCGACCGCTTCTTCTACGCCCGGCTGGATGAATCCCCGGAGCAAGCGACCCGGCTCGGCCTCGACACCGGCGCGCGCGCACGCCTGAAGTCGCAGCTCGACGACGAATCCGCCGCGGGCCAGGCGCGTGCGCTCGCCCGCACCCGGCGCGAGCTTGCCGAGCTCCAGCGGGTCAAGACTGCCGACCTGTCCCCCGCTTCCAAGCTCGACCACGAGATCGTGGAATATCAGCTGACCCGTGCGATCGCGGGTGCGGAGCGCTTCACCTATGGCAGCAGCCTGGGCCGGTTCGCTCCCTATGTGCTGAGCCAGCTGAGCGGCCCCTATCGCGACGTGCCGGACTTCCTGGAGTCCCAGGCGCGCGTGCGGGACGCGGCAGAGGCGGACGCCTATCTCGCCCGGCTGGAGGCATTCCCCAAGGCGATCGACGACAGCAGCGAGCGGCAGCGCCGGGATGCCGCGCGCGGCGTCTTCGCGCCCGACTATATTCTCGACACCACGCTCAAGCAGCTGGCGAGCGCGCGGGAAAAGCCCGCCGACCAGACGGTGATGGTGGCCAGCTTCGCCGCCAAGCTGAAGGCCGCGGGATTGCCGGCAGACCGCGTCGCCCGTGCGACGGCGATCGTCGAGCAGAAGGTGTTCCCGGCGCTCGATCGCCAGCGCGCGCTGGTGACGGAGCTGCGCGCCAAGGCGGTCCACGACGCCGGCTGCTGGCGCCTGCCCGACGGCGACGCCTATTATGCCGCAGCGGCCGAGGCGGCGACCACGGTGGCGATGACGGGCGACGAGATCCACCGGCTCGGCCTTGAGCAGGTGGCGGAGATCAGCGGGCGCATCGACGCGATCCTGAAGACGCAGGGCATGGCGCAAGGAAGCGTGGGCGAGCGGCTGGTGGCGCTCAACAAGCGCCCCGACCAGCTCTTCCCCAACACCGATCCCGGCCGCGAAGCGCTGCTCGCCCAGTTGAACACGCAGATCCAGGCGATGCACGCGCGCCTGCCCGAGGCGTTCGCCACCCTGCCCAAGGCGCCGGTCGAAGTGCGGCGTGTTCCCCCGACGATCCAGGCCGGTGCACCCGGCGGCTATTACCAGAACGCCTCGCTCGATGGCTCGCGCCCGGCGATCTACTACATCAACCTGCGCGACACCTTCGACCGGCCGAAGTTCGGGCTCGCCACCCTCACCCATCACGAGGCGGTGCCCGGCCACCACCTCCAGGTCAGCCTCGCGCTGGAAAGCACGCAGATCCCGCTGATCCGCCGACGCGGCTTCTTCAGCGGCTATTCGGAAGGCTGGGCGCTCTATTCCGAGCAGCTGGCGGACGAGATGGGGATGTACGAGGGCGATCCGCTCGGCCAGGTCGGCTATCTCCAGTCGCTGCTGTTCCGCGCCACCCGGCTGGTGGTCGACAGCGGCATGCACGCGAAGCGCTGGAGCCGCGAACAGGCGACCGACTATCTGATCGCGACCACCGGGATCGCCCGCGGCCGCAGCCAGGGGGAGATCGATCGGTACACCGTCTGGCCGGGCCAGGCGTGCAGCTACAAGATCGGCCACACCGTGTGGACGCGCCTGCGCGCCGAGGCGCAAAGGAACCCGAAATTCGACCTCAAGCAGTTCCACGCCGTGCTGCTGGACGGCGCCATGCCGCTCGCAGTGCTGGAACGCGTCGTGCGGGAGCGCTGGGCGGTGGCGTGAGGCGGGTCAGCCGCGCGTCTTGACCAGCTCCACGACTTCAAACGCGTAGGAGCGCCAGCCGCGGGTCGCGGCCGCATCGGCGGCGGCGGCCTGCTTGCCCTTCCCCTCGGCCAACGACTTGGCATGGCCCCAGAACACCTCGGTCTTGCCGTTGGCGAGTTCGGCGACGATGCGCCAATAATGGGTGAAGGGGATCGAGGTCGGCCCGATCGTCTTCACATAGCCATCGGGCAAGGTCGCGGTCAGATAGTGTTTCTTGGCCACGGTGCCGGCGCCTAGGCAGGCAGCAGGGCGCTGTCCAGCCGCTGCGCCGGACCGGAGCCTTCCGCCCCGCCCACGACGCCGAACCGTCGCCGATATTCGTTCGGGGCGAGGCCCGTCACGCGCTGGAACAGCTTGCGGAAGGTCGAAGGGTCGCCGTAGCCGACCTGCCAGGCGATCTGCTCCACGGGCTTGCGCGTCCGTTCCAGCGCCTCCCGCGCCTTGGCCACGCGGATCTGCTGGGCATATTCGGTGGGGCGCAAGCCCGTCGCGTTCTTGAAGCGCCGAAGAAACGTGCGCTCCTCAAGCCTTGCCCTGGCGGCGAGCATCGGCACGCCATGCTCCTTCGCCCCCGTCGCCTGCAGCCAATGCTGCACGGCCAGGATCGCCGCATCCCCATGATCGAGCCGCGGGACAAACTGGCCATAGGGGCGCTGCGCACGACCCGGCGGATCGACCAGCAGGAAGCGCGCCGTGTCGAGCATGACGCTGGGACCCAGCAGGCGCTCGACCAGCGTGAGGCCAAGATCCGTCCAGGCGAGGATGCCCCCCGCCGTGATGATGTCGCCGTCGTCGATCAGCATGCGATCCGCATCGACGCGGACGGCGGGGAAACGCGACGCGAGCGTTTCGGCGAACGCCCAATGGGTAGTCGCCTCCCGCCCCTGCAACAGGCCGGTTTCGGCCAGCACGAACGCCCCCGCGCAGACCGAGCACAGCGTCGCCCCGGCGCGGTGGAGCGTGGCCATCCACTCGGCGAGGCTGCGCATGGGCTGCATCCGGTCCGGCAGGACGATGCTGGGGGGCGTGATGAGGTGGCTGAGCGCATGCTGAAAACCGGGTGCGCTGTCATAGGTACAGACGATCGCATCGCCATCCTGGCGCCAGTGGCTCACCCGGATCGCCGGAGGGTTCGAGCCGCCCCAACGCGCCGCGATGTCGCTCGCGATCCGGAACAGGTCCGTCAGGCCATAGATCGCGGACAACTGGCAGTCGGGATAGAGGACGAGCCCGACCTCCGCGACGATGTGCATCCTGTCAGTTTCGCCTCGCACTGTGTCACTTCCCCCACGCGTGCCGCCACCCTGGTCCTTGTACATCATCTTCGACAGCGGCGCTCCTGCCGCCTTCACCGAGGAGACAAGCGATGGCGACGATCACCACGAAGGACGGCACGGAAATCTTCTACAAGGACCTGGGCAGCAAGGATGCACAGCCCGTCGTGTTCCATCACGGCTGGCCGCTGTCGGCGGACGATTGGGACAACCAGATGCTGTTCTTTCTGGGCGAGGGCTATCGCGTGATCGCCCACGACCGCCGCGGCCATGGTCGCTCGACGCAGACGGATACCGGAAACGAGATGGACACCTATGCCGCCGACGTGGCGGAACTGGTGACGGCACTGGATCTGAAGGACGCCATCCACGTCGGCCACTCCACCGGTGGCGGCGAAGTGGCGCATTATGTTGCCCGCGCCGAGCCGGGACGGGTCGCCAAGGCGGTGCTGATCGGTGCCGTGCCGCCGGTCATGGTCAAGTCCGACACCAATCCCGACGGCGTGCCGATCGAGCTGTTCGACAGTTTCCGTGCCGCCCTTGTCGCCAATCGTCCCGAATTCTACCGCGAGGTCGCGTCCGGACCCTTCTACGGCTTCAATCGCGAGGGCGCGAAGGTCAGCCAGGGCCTGATCGACAACTGGTCACGCCAAGGCCTCGCCGGCGGTGCCAAGGCGCAGTACGACTGCATCAAAGCGTTCTCCGAAACGGATTTCACCGAGGACCTGAAGGCGATCGACGTTCCGGTGCTGGTGATGCACGGCACCGACGACCAGGTGGTGCCCTTCGCCAATCACGGCCCCAAGGCGGCGGGCCTGCTGAAGAACGCCACGTTCAAGGCTTATGAGGGCCTGCCCCACGGCATGGCGCAGACCCACCCGGAGGTCATCAATCCCGATCTGCTCGCCTTCTTCCGCGGCTGATCCCAAAAGGCTCCCTGGAGCAGCGCTCCGGGGAGCCTCGTCCTTTTGCGCCTTCCCTCCTCCTCGCGCACGGGCTTGTTCATCAAAAGATTATCGCGATATATGCGGTGCGTCGCGGCGCGGTTGCACCAGGAGTGAGGAATGACGGACGTCGCAGAGACGCTGCTGCCGCTGGATGACCAGCTCTGCTACGGCCTCTACTCCGCGAGCATGGCGATCCAGCGCGTGTACAAGCCGTTGCTGGATCAGCTCGGGCTCACCTATCCGCAGTATTTGGTGCTCAACATCCTGTGGCGGGAGGACGGCCAGACGGTCGGCCGAATCGCGGAGCGACTGGCGCTGGAATCGAGCACGCTGACCCCGCTCCTCAAGCGCCTGGAGGCCGCCGGCCTGGTGCAGCGCACCCGCAATCCCGAGGACGAACGACAGGTACTGGTCGCGCTGACGCCGGACGGCCGCGAGCTTCGTACCAAGACCGGCTGCCTCGCCGAGGCGTTGCTGTCGTCCTCCGGCCAGCCGGTGGAGGAACTCAAGGCGCTCAACGCCCGGGTGCGGGAACTGCGCGACGCGCTCTATGCGCAAATCGGCGGCTGGAACCTCAAGCCGGAGCGCCCCGAGGCTGCGGCGAACGAGCAAGGTTAGCAAGCGCGCGGATCTCGATGTAAGGCGCGGCCATGATCCGCATCACCGAGTTGAAACTGCCGCTCCACCATGCCGACGAGGCGCTGTCGGCAGCGATCACCAAGCGGCTGCGCATCACCCCGCGCGAGCTCGTCCGCTTTTCGGTCGCGCGGCGCGGCCATGATGCGCGCGACCGGACCGACATCCAGCTCGTCTACTCGGTCGACGTTTCACTGAAGAACGAATCCGCCGTCCTCGCCCGGTTCCGGCGCGACCCGCATGTGCAGCCGACGCCCGACACGCGCTATCGCCCGGTCGGCACGGCACCCGCCGACGCCCCGCGTCCCGTCGTCATCGGCGCCGGGCCGTGCGGACTCTTCGCCGCCCTGATCCTCGCGCAAATGGGCTTCCGCCCGATCGTGCTGGAGCGCGGCAAGGTGGTGCGCGAACGCACCAAGGACACCTGGGGGCTGTGGCGCCGCAGCGTGCTCAACCCGGAATCCAACGTGCAATATGGCGAGGGCGGAGCCGGTACCTTCTCAGACGGCAAACTCTACAGCCGCATCAAGGACCCGCGCCACCTCAACCGCAAGGTCCTGACCGAGTTCGTGAAGGCGGGCGCCCCCCCGGAGATCCTGACGGAGGCGCATCCGCACATCGGCACCTTCCGCCTTGTGACGATGGTGGAGAGCATGCGCGAGACGATCGAGGCGCTGGGCGGTGAGTACCGCTTCTCCACCCGGGTCGACGGATTGGACATCGCGACCGACGGCTCGGGCGAACGGCGCCTGCGCGGACTTCACCTGAACGGCGGCGAATATCTGCCGGCCGAGCGGGTGGTGCTGGCCATCGGGCACAGTGCCCGCGATACCTTTGCGATGCTTCACGAGGCTGGGGTCTATGCGGAAGCCAAGCCGTTCTCGATCGGGGTGCGCATCGAGCACCCGCAATCCTGGATCGATCGTGCCCGCTTCGGGCAGGACGCCGGCAACCGCATCCTGGGTGCGGCCGAGTATCATATCTCGCACCACTGCTCGAACGGGCGAACGGTCTACAGCTTCTGCATGTGTCCCGGCGGCACGGTGGTCGCCGCGACGTCGGAGGAAGGGCGGGTCGCGACCAACGGCATGAGCCAGTATTCGCGCAACGAGCGCAACGCCAACTCCGGCTTCGTCGTCGCAATCGACCCTGCCCGCGACTATCCGGGTGACCCGCTCGCGGGCATCGCCCTCCAGCGCCATTGGGAAGAGCGCGCTTTCGTCGCCGGCGGCTCCAACTACAAGGCCCCCGCCCAGCGGCTGGGGGACTTTCTGGCGGGCCGCCCCTCCACCTCGCTCGGCTCGGTCGTTCCGTCGTACCGCCCCGGCGTGCACCCGACGGATCTCGCCGAATGCCTCCCCGACTTCGTGATCGCGGCGATGCGGGAGGCGCTGCCGGTGTTCGGGCGCCAGATCCAGGGCTATGACCATCCCGACGTGGTGATGACCGGCGTCGAGACGCGCACCTCCTCGCCCGTGCGCTTCACGCGCGGCGACGATTTCCAGAGCCTCAACACCGCGGGCCTGTTCCCGGCCGGCGAGGGCGCGGGCTATGCCGGTGGAATCCTGTCCGCGGCCGTGGACGGCATCAAGGTCGCCGAAGCCGTGGCGCAAAGCCTCGGCGCGCAATGACGCTGGTCCTCTTCAACAAGCCCTATGGAGTGCTGAGCCAGTTTACCGACCGCGGCAGCCCGACGGCCCGTGCAACGCTCTCGGATTTCGTGAAGATCCCCGGCGTCTACCCGGCCGGGCGGCTCGACCGGGACAGCGAGGGGCTCTTGCTCCTGACGGACGACGGGCGGCTGCAGGCGCGCATCGCCGATCCGCGCTTCAAGCTGCCGAAGACCTATCTCGTCCAGGTCGAAGGGACTCCCGCAGAGGGGACGCTCGATCGACTGCGTACCGGAGTGCTGTTGAACGACGGCCCGACGCGTCCCGCGGAGGTGGAGCGGATCGAGGATCCGACGCTTTGGCCGCGGGACCCGCCGATCCGCGTTCGCGCAAGCATTCCCGACTGCTGGCTGAAGCTCACCATCCGTGAGGGCCGTAACCGGCAGGTACGCCGGATGACGGCGGCGGTCGGCCACCCGACCCTGCGGCTGGTCCGCTGGCGGATCGGCGATTGGACGCTCGGCGATCTTTCGCCCGGCGCGTGGCGCGACGCGTGAAGCTGTTCTTCGACGGCGGCTGCCGGCCTCTGCCGATCGGCATGGAGCTGGCGGTCGTCGTGGGTGGACAGAGCCATGTCCAGCGCGGGCTCGGCCCCGGCACCAGCATGGATGCCGAGTGGCTCGCGCTGATCGAGGCGATGCACCGCGCCCATGCGCTCGGTGTGACGGACGCTGTTCTGCTGGGGGACGCGGCAGCGGTGATCGCGCAGGCGAACGGCCTGGTGCGATGCCCGCCTTCCTGCCTGGGCCACTTCGAGCGCTTCCAGCAGATGCCGAGGCCGGGGGGCCGGACCCGTATCCGGTACGTCAAGCGAAGCCAGAACCTCGCCGGCATCGCATTGGCGGCGCTGCACGCGCGCTGACGCAGCCCGATCCGCACATCCGGCAAGGCCAAGCCTCACCAACGCCGAGCACGACGGGCCAGCGCCGCTACTGCCCATGATAGCCCCACCCGCATCGCCTAGGCTTGCGAGCGTCGCTCCACGCTTCTGGCGATGAGTTCCCGGATGCGGGAGGCAAGCGATTCCATGGCGAAGGGCTTGGTCATGACGTGCATGCCCGGTTCCAGCTGGCCGTTCCCGATCAGCGCGTTCTCGGCATAGCCGGTGATGAAGAGCACCTCGAGATCCGCCCGGCTCCGGCGCGCGGCATCCACCATCTGGCGCCCGTTCATACCGCCCGGCAGGCCGATGTCGGTCACCAACAGGTCGATGCGCGCATCCGACTGGAGGATCTTGAGCCCGGCTGCCCCGTCGCCTGCCTCCAGTGCTGAATAGCCGAGCTCGTCGAGCACCTCGATCACCAGCATCCGGACGGTGGGCTCGTCGTCCACCACCAGCACCGTCTCGCCCTGACCGGCCTGCTCCGCATCGGCAAGCGTGCCGAGCTCCGGCTCGGGTTCCGCCTCGCCATGGTGCCGCGGCAGGTAAAGGCAGACCATCGAGCCTTCCCCGACTTCGGAATAGATGCGAGCGAGGCCGCCGGACTGCCGCGCAAAGCCGTACACCATCGACAAGCCGAGCCCCGTGCCCGCTCCGATCGGCTTTGTCGTAAAGAAGGGATCGAATGCCTTGTCGATCACCTCCCGGGACATGCCGACGCCCGTATCGGACACGCAAAGCGAGACATATTGCCCCGGCTCCAGGTCCCGTTCCCGTGCCGCACGGCGATCGATCCAACGGTTGCACGTCTCGATCGTCAGGCGCCCGCCCTCCGGCATCGCGTCGCGCGCGTTGATGCAGAGGTTGAGCAGCGCGTTCTCGAGCTGGTTCGGATCGACCAGCGTCGCCCAAAGGCCGGCGGCCCCGACCACCTCCACCTCGATCTCCGGTCCCACGGTGCGACGGATCAGCTCCTCCATGCCGTCGATCAGCCGGTTCACGGCCGTGGGCTTCGGATCGAGCGTCTGGCGCCGGGAGAAGGCGAGCAGCCGGTGGGTCAGGGAGGCGGCACGCTTGGCGGCGCCGCGCGCGGCCGCCACATAGCGTTCCACCTCGCCGAACCGCCCCTGCGCGATCCGGACCTCCAGGATCTCCAGGCTGCCGGTGATGCCGGTCAGCAGATTGTTGAAGTCGTGCGCGATGCCGCCGGTCAGCTGGCCGACTGCCTCCATCTTCTGCGACTGGCGCAGCGCCGCCTCGGCTTCCTCCAGCGCGACGGCCGCTGCCGCCTCTGCGGTGATGTCGCGGCCGAAGCCATAGAACATGCCGTTCTCAGGGACGGTGGTCCATTCCACCAGCCGGCTTTCGCCATGCTTCGTCCGCAGGGACATGCGGTAGTTCCGCAGCGGCTTGCCGGATGCCAGCGTCTCCACCCGCGCCTGCCAGCTGGCCTCTTCCTCCAGCACGAACTCCGTGCTGCGCTGGCCCACCGATTCCTCGCGGCTCCACCCCAGCAGCGTCGTCCACGACGGATTGACGTCGGTGATCCAGCCTTCGGAGTTGGTCACCACCTTCAACACGGGCGACAGCTTCCAGATGCGCTCGCGCTCCAGGGCCAGCTGGCGCTCGTTGGTGATGTCGCGCGCGACCGCATGGATGCGTCCGGCTTCCGGAACCGCAGTCCAGGCAAGCAGGCGATAGTCGCCCGACTGGGTGCGATAGCGGTTCTCGAACGCCAGCGTGGTGACGCCGTCGCCGAGCTTCTCGACCTCTGCGGCGGTCGCGACGAGATCGTCGGGGTGGAGGAAGTCTGCGAGACGCGCGCCGACCATCTCGGCCTCATCCCACCCCAGCAGGCGCTTGGCCGAGGGGTTCACCGCGGTGATCACCCCTTCGAAGGTGCAGACCAGCATCAGCTCCTGCGACATCGACCACAGCCGATCGCGATCTGCGACGCTGGTGGCCTCGCTCTGCTTCTGATCCTCGATGTCGGTGTTGGTGCCGACCCAGCCGGTGACGTTGCCCTCTTCGTCGCGGACCGGCTCGCCGCGGGTCAGGAACCAGCGGTACTCCCCCTCGCGATTTCGCAGGCGATATTCGTGCTCGTACACATCACCGCGCTCGCGCGCCTGGCGCCAGGCTTCGACGGTCGGGGGAACATCCTCCGGGTGGACGAAGCGCTGCCAGCCATCCGCGCCGAGGAGTTCGTCCGCGGACCAGCCCGAATAGGCATAGACCTGGTCGTTGAACCAATAGATCGCGCCGTCCGGCCGCGCCGCCCAGATCTGGTTGGGCATGGCCTGGGCGAAGGTGCGGAACTGGAGTTCGCTGGCCTCCAGTGCTGCGGCGACGTCCGCTTTCTCCCGCCCCGCGACCACGGCGAAGTCGGCGCTGCTGTCGAGGATCCTACGCGCGCGGCCAAGCTGTGCTCGCAGGTGCGTGGCTTCGGCTTCCAGCGCTTCCAGACGGCTCTGCAGTTCTTCGTTCGTGCCAGTCATCAGCCCTTGATCGCCCACCTTCTTCTCCGACGGCGCCGCAGCACCGCTCCACCCTTCGTCATCAACCGGGCGCCCTCTCTGGCGTGTAGTGGAACGCAACGGAACGGGAAGCCACTGAACGTACCTGAAGGGCGTTGGTGCCACCCCCGGGCGTTGCAGACCCTGCCCGAAACGCCGGGATACCGGCGCTGACGGTGACGGAAAGCCCAAGCGAGGCGTACGAGCGCCGACCGGAAGCGGCGCGCGACATAAGGCGTTGCGGCCGCCCGCGTTCGGGCTAGCGTCCGCTCAGGAGAGAATGATGCACGAGATCGAACCGTCCCACGCGCGCAAGGCTCCCGCCGCCAGGAAAGGGGCGCCGGTGCTGGGCACTCTGCTGCAGGACGCCTTCGCGCTTCCGCACGATACGCTGATCACCGGCGATCTGCCGTTTCTTCTTTCACAGCTCTCCCTGCTTCCGCGTACCGAGCCGCGGGAAGATGCGGCGCTCGGGCGCAGCGCCTGAACCCGCGTTCGCTGCGTCGGAAGTAGCACGCGGGCTGGCCGCCGGGCCCTCCAACGACGCCGGGCCGGCGGCGCTGGAGGAAGCGCGTTGGTCCACTCATCCCGCCCCACGTGCATGGGGCGGGACGCATGGCCGTCACACCGCGTTCAGTGCCTGGTCGAAGTCGGCGATGAGGTCCTCGGCATTCTCGACGCCGATGGAGATGCGCACGAGGTTGTCCGTGATGCCCAGGTCCTGCTTGCGCTGGTCCGGAACCGACAGATGCGTCATCGCCGCCGGACAGGAAGCGAGCGTCTCCGTACCGCCCAGGCTCACCGCGAGCTTCGCGATCTTGAGGTTGTCGAGGAAGGCGAAGCTCTCGCGCTCCCCGCCCTTCAGGTACAGCGAGAAGGTCGATCCGGCGCCGCTGCAATGCCGCTGGTAGATGTCCGCCTGACGGCTCCCTTCCTTCAGGAAGCCCAGATAGCCGACGCTTTCCACCTTGGGATGATCGCGCAGAAACGCGCAGACCTTGGCCGCATTCTCGCCGGCCCGGCTCATCCGCAACTCCAGCGTCTCCAGGCTGCGCAGCAGCATCCAGGCGGTGTTCGGATCGCAGATCGTGCCGATGGTGTTGCGCATCATGCGAACCGGATCGATCCACTTCTTCGCGCCCGAGATCCCGCCCGCGACCAGGTCGGAATGGCCGCCCGCATATTTGGTCAGGCTGTAGACCACCAGGTCTGCGCCATGCCGCAGCGGTTGCTGCCAGAGCGGGCCGAGGAAGGTGTTGTCGATCGCGATCGGCGGCACGGCGTCGCCGAGCAGGCGGTCGCGCACGCGCGCCACCGCCTCGATGTCGACCAGTGCGTTGGTGGGGTTGGCGGGACTCTCGAGATAGATCAGCGAGACGTTGCCCTGCGCCTTTGCCCGCTCGATCACGGTGGCGATCTCTTCCTCGGTGGCGCCCGCCGGGAAATCGAGGAAGGTCACGCCGAAGCGGCCGAGGATGCGGCCGATCAGGGTTTCGGTCGCGGCATAAAGCGGGGCGGAATGCACGATCACGTCGCCGGGCTTCACCAGCGCCAGCATCAGCGTCGCGATCGCCGACATGCCGGAGGAAAAGACCAGCGCGTCCTCCGCATCTTCCCAGATGCCCAGCCGATCCTCGAGGATCTCCTGGTTCGGCCCATTGAAGCGCGAGTAGACGAGGCCGTCGACCCCGCCCGGCCGCTTGCCGGTCACCCCTTCGAAGTGGCGCTTGCCGGCCGCGGCATTCTCGAACACGAAGGTCGAGGTCAGGAAGATCGGCGGCTTCAGCGAGCCTTCGGACAGCGCCGGATCATAGGCGTGACCCATCATCAGCGTGGAAGGGGAAAGGCGGCGGCCGCCCACCTCCAATATCTCCGGCCGTGGCCGGCGGCGGGTCGTGGCCCCGGTGATTTCGGCTTCGGTTTCGGGGTTCGATGATCCGCTCATGGCAGTCCTCTCTGCTTGTTTGTCGATCACCCTAGCCGTTCCTAGACCGCTCGCCATCCGTTTCCGGTCGCCGCAGGCGCCGTTTGGAGCTGGACGCACTTGAAGCCCCGGCCGCCCTCGCCTAGCTTGCGGGAGCGGGCCGGGCCCCTCTGACACCCCACGACGTGGTGTGATGTCGGACCGCAGAACATGAGGGGCCTGGCTGATTCCACAATTCTCCGGCCAGTCCCGAACATGGAGTTCGCGATGACTGCCGCTGACCGGAACGACCTGCCCCGTACGCCGCGTGCCGCTTCGCTGGGCGGCCGGCGCAGCGGCGCGTCGCCAGCCACGAATGGCGCGGCTTGAGCCAGCAGTCCCATCGCACAATCGACCCAATCCCAACGCGAGGAAAAGCAATGAAGTCCTTCAAGATCGGCAACCTGGGCGCCATCGCGGCCGGTCTCGCCGTGGCAGCGATGCTCGTCGTTCCCGATGATGCGGACGCGCGCCGGAGAGGAAGCTTCGGCAGCCGCGGCGCGCGCACCTATGATGCACCGGCCACCACTACGGTGGCTCCCAAGTCCACGGCTCCGGTGCAGCGTTCGATGACGGAGAAGCCGGCTGCTTCAAGCCCGGCGGCGCAGGCCGGCAGGGCCGCTCCTGCCAGGCGCGGCGGCATGGGACGGGGCCTGCTTGGCGGCCTCATCGCGGGCGGACTGATCGGTGCGCTGCTCGGCGGCGGCCTGGGTTCGCTTGCCGGCGCAGGGATGCTCATGGCGCTGCTCCAGGTTGCCCTGATCGGCGGCCTCGTCTGGTTCCTGTTCCGCATGTTCCGTCGCAAGCCCGCGCTTGCCGGGGCGCATGGCGGCGCGATGGCGTCCCCGTTTGCCGGCTTCCAGCCGCAGCCGGCGCCGCAGCAGCCGTTCTCCCAAGGCTTCCGCAGCGCCGCCGTGGCGCCGCGCAGTCAGGACATCGACATCGTCGACGCGGACCGGCGCGACTTCGAGCGGCTGCTGATCGAGGTGCAGGACGCCTTCTCCAAGGAGGATTTCGCGGGCCTGCGTGCGCGGACCACGCCGGAGGTGATGTCCTATTTCGCCGAGGAACTCAGCCAGAACGCCACCGCCGGCCGGCGCAACAGCGTCTCCGGGACCGCGCTGATCGACGCGGAGGTGTCGGAGGCCTGGCGCGAGGAGGACGCCGACTACGCCACCATCGCCATGCGGTACGAGAGCATCGACGTGATGCTCGACCGGAGCAGCGGCGCCGTCGTGGAGGGGGATCCGGAGCGGCCGAGCCAGGCGGTCGAGCTGTGGACCTTCAAGCGCGGGATCGAAGGCCAGTGGCGCCTCTCGGCGATCCAGGAAGCCTGACGGGCTTCTGACGCGATGCACGGCGAGTCCAGGCTCGCCGTGCTCGCCCGCCCCCCTGTCTTGTGGTTAGGGCAGTGGGCGGAGCTCTCGTCCGATCGGATAGAGGAGGTAGCGGTCGTCGCGGTAGGGCGACCGCTCGATGAACCAGGCCAGCCGGGCGGCGCCGTCCGCGGCGAAGGCCGGGTCGGCCGCCAGCCGGGCGTCGAACGCACTGCGCAATGCGGGGTCGCGCGCCAGCATCGCCTCCGCCATCGGCGCGCTGGCATAGCGCTCCATGCCGCCCGACTTCTGGAGCATGCCGGGGAAGAACCCCCAGGCGAGGAACGAGTCCGGCGCCTCCGCCTCCAGCAGCGCGGCCGCGAGCAGCCCCTTGGGCTGGTCATAGGGCACGCGGACCGATCCGGCAGCCAGCGTTTCGCGCCGCCGCTCGTGCGTGAAACTGCCGGCGACCATCACCCGCTGCTCGCTCGCCGGCCCAAGCTTCGGCTCGGCCAGCCGCACCATGTCGAGGTCGAGCGTGCGCGGTGCATCGATCCGCTCGTAGCGGATGCCGTGGAGGTCGAGCCGGGCGATCACCGCGGTGGCGCTTGCCGGCACCCACCACGCCTGCGGGAGGGTGACGCTCGCCACCGGCTTCTGGCCGATGACCGGAAGCGTGAGCGGCTGGGTGCGTGCGACATAGCGCACCTCCTCCTCGCCCGAGGCGGGCGAGCGATAGCGTTCCAGTGCCATGCCGGTGAACTTCACCCATGCCTGGGGAGTCTCGTCGCGCTCCCAGCGCACCGCGAGCGTCTTCGGGCGGGCGGCGCGGTCGGCATCGATCGCGGCGCGTAGCGCAGCGGCGTCGCGGCCCGCATGACGCAGCGCCCCTTCCATCAGCGCATAGGCGCCGAGCACGCGCTGGCGATAGGGCTTGAGGCAGTGCATCTCGACCAGCACCGTCGGGATGCGGGCGAAGTCGCCGTAGCCGGTCGAGTAGCGCGGTCCCTCGGCGGCGACGCGCAGGCCCTTGCTCAGGTCCCGCTCGTCGATCGCACTGGGATAGAAATGCGGCTTGTGCCCCATGCGCTTCACGAACGCATCGACGCCTTGCGTGAAGGATCCGTTCAGCCAGCGGGTGATCGCCTGCGACTGGACGTGCCGTCCCCAGCCCGCGAAGGTGTAGGTCACGTCATAGCCGTGATCGAAGCCGTCCGACACGTGCATGTCGATGTACAGGATCGGGTCGAGCCGGTTCAACAACCGCAGCATCGCCTGCGTTTCCGGCGCGTCGGCCTTGGCATAGTCGCGGTTGAGGTTGATGTTCTGCGCGGTCGATCGGAGCCCGGGATTGTTCGGCCCGCGCTGGTTGGGGCGATTATAGGGACTGGTCTGCTCGTGCCCGTCGGCGTTGTAGATCGGCACGAACACCAGATCGACCGCGTCGAGCAGATCCGCCTTGCCGCGCAGGCCGATGTCGCGCAGCAGCATCAGCCCGGCGTCCTTGCCGTCGATCTCGCCCGAGTGGATGCCGGCCTGAATCAGCACCACCGGCTTGTTTCCTCCCCCCTTGCTGGCGCGGACGTAGTAGAGGTCGCGCCCCTCCGGGGTGGTGCCGAAGCTTTCCAGCGTCAGCAGCGGCGAGGCGGCGACCAGCCGGTCCAGCCAGGCACGGGTCTCCGCATAGCTCGGCGTTTCGGCGAAGCCGGAACGTTCGGCCGGGGTGATCCAGGGGTCCCCCGGCTTGGCGATCCATTGCTCGCTCGCGCCCGACCAGGCGAGCACCGGCGGCAGGGGTGCGCGCTCCTGGGCCAAGGCGGAAGGTGCGGCAAGGGTGACCAGCAGGCCGGCGGCGATACGAAGCGTCACGAAAGGTCCTTTCAGGCGCGGCTGGCGCCGCTGATCTGTGCGATCCGGCGGCCCCCGATGCCGAGCAGCAACCCGGCCGCAGCGACCAGCGCCAGCAGCGGTGCGATCGGGATCGAGCCCGAGGGGGCACGCGGCACATAGGCCGGCATCCAGTCAAAATCGGCGCGGGTGAACGGCCGGTCGGCGAACAGGTAGGGATAGAAGAACTGCCGCAGCTCCCGGTGAAAGGCGGCGATGCTGTCCTGATAGGCGAACTGGCCGAATTGGTCGGTGTCGGCGATCCGATGCAGCGCCCCCTGGGCAGCCACCCCCGGCAGGAAGTAGCCGGCGCGCTCGCTCCAACGCTCGCGCGCGATGAGGCTGGCGCGGTAGGCCGCGACTTCACCCGCGACCGCCTCGTCGCCGACCTGGTGCATGGCGAAGTACCATTTCCAGTGGAAGCGGCCTTCGAACCCCTCGCGGCCGCGCCATTCGGGATGGTGGACGAAGAACCGCTCGAACGTCTCTGCCTTGGGCGCGTCCCAGCCGTGATGGACGATCTCGCGTTGCGCCAGCGTCAGGTCGATGCCCTTGGCGGTCGGGATCGTCCGCGCGATCACCGCATTGGCGAGCGTGGGGAGCACCAGGGTCAGCAGGATCCAGCAGCCGATCAGCGATGCCGCCGCCGTGGCGGAGGCGCGCACCAGGCTGCCGACCAGCAGCGCGACGCCGAACCAGAAGGCGAGGTAGAGCGCCGCGACGAACAGCATCGCCGCCGCAGGCCCGACCGGTGCCGCGGTGAGTGCGCCGACGACGAACGGCAGCGCAACCGCGGCGAGCACCAGTGCGTAGCGCAGCCCCACGCGCCGCCGCCACAGCCCGCGGCCGGGCATCGACAGCAGCAGTCGCAACCGCCCGCCTTCGCGCTCGCCGGTGACGAGGTCGTGGGTCAGTGCGATCACGATCAGCGGCGCGAGATAGACCAGCACGAACGCCCAGTCGAACACGCCCGGCAGCGCCAGTTCGGCGTTCACGGCTTCGGCATCGTAAAGCTGCTGCTGCAGTCCGAGCGCGCGGACCCGCAGCACGAACGGCTGGATGTCGCGCTGGCCGATCGCGGCAAAGGCGAGCGGCGGCGGCGCGTCGTGGGTGAGGAGGAAGCTGTAATAGGCGGCATAGCCCGCGTCCCCGTCGGGCTTGCCGTGGGTGGCGGCGACCGCGGCGAAATCGCGTTGCTGCTCGGCGGCGACACGGGCGATCGTCGCTTCCTGCCGCGCGACCTGCGCGATGCCGGACCAGACGGCGAGCGACGCGAGCAGCGCCAGCAGTGCCAGCGAGACCACGCCCAGTCGCGAGCGCAGGATCAGGCGGAGTTCCGCGTGCAGGCGGCTCATCGTGCGATCCCCCCGATGCGACGCGCGGTGAAGGCGGCGAGCAGCCCCAGCCCTGCCAGCCAGCCGAACAGCACCGCCAAGCTCCAGCCGATGGTGCCACGCTCGGCGGTGAGCGGTTCATAGGGCTGATAGGCGAAACGCGGCACGCGCTTCCAGTTCTCGGCCGAGACGCGCGGGTCTTCGCCGCCGATGTGCGGGATCAGCTCCGCCTGCATCCGGTTGAGCGTCTGGACGAAGCGATAGCGAAAGCCCTCCGCCTGCTCGAGAAAATCGAGATGCGCGGCGAGGTCGCTCGCCGTCAGCGCCATCGACAGCTGCCGGATTGCGATCAGCGGGCTGACGGCGGCAAAGGCGTGGACGAAGCGGTTCTGCGTCGCCTCCCGCGCGGCAGTGTCCGCGGCAGCACGCGCGTAAAGGGCGGTGCTCAGCCGCTCGCCCTCCATTCCCACCAGCCCGGCATATTGCACCGGCAGGTCCTCGACCCGGGACACGCCGTAGCGTGCGAGCGTGCGCGCCTTGAACTCGGCGAAATAGGGATCGTCGGGGTCGTGGCTGTCGCCGATCTCGGCGAGGTCGCGGTGCAACGCCACCTCGGTCTCGATCCGCGTCGGCAGCGTGGCGCGGCCCGCCGCCACCTCGGGCAAGGCCCGCGGCAACAGGATCACACCCACCATCCAAAGGCCAATCAGCACCGCCAGCGCATCGCGCGAACGCGACACCAGCGCGGAAACCACCACCGCCAGCAGCGCCCACAGCAGCAGCCAGCCGGCATAGCCCAGCACCAGCAGCAGGGTCGTGCCCCAGCCTGCCGAGCCGGTGAGCGCAAAGCCGATCAGCACCGCAAACGCCGGCGCGCCTACCGCCAGCGCCACCGCGGCATGGCCGAGCAGCTTGCCCGCCAGCAAGGTGCGCCCGCCGATCCCCTGCGCCAACAGCAGCCGCAGCGTGCCGCGCTCGCGCTCACGCGCGACGCTGGTGAAGGCGAGAAAGATCAGCAGCAGCGGTGCCAGCGTCTGGAGCACGAACGCCGGGGTGAGCTGCCCGAAGCGCAGCAGCAACGACGACTGGCGCGCCTCCGCAAAATTGGCGCTGTTCTGGCGATGCCCCTCCAGGAAGAGGGTATTGCCCGTGTAGCTGTCGACGCCGGCGTCGAAGAAGGCGAGCGGAGCGATCGGCCGGAACACGAACTGGCCGTAATGCACCATGCGATGCGGGTGGCGATCGGGCTGGCGGTCGAACTCCGCATCGGCGCTCGCCTGGTAGCGCGTGCGATCGGCCTCCATCCGCGCGCGACGCTCCAGGCTGACGACGCTCGCCACCAGCACGAGGGCCACGAGCAGCACGGTCGCGATCACGCCGGCACGGTTGCGCAGCAGCGCGCGCCACTCCTCGCGCGCGATCCGCAGCGTCGCGCTCATGCCGGCACCTGCGGGTGCGCGTAGCGGGCGTGCAGCGCGTTCAAATCGAAGCGGGTCTCACCGGCGGCGGCGACCCGCTCCTCCTCGATCCGGCCATTGCTCAGGAAACCGATGCGGTCGGCGATGTCGACCGCGCTCAGCAGATCGTGCGTCACCATCAGGATCGCGACGTCCCGCGCCCGCGCGGTGGCGAGCAGCCGGTTGAACTCCAGCGTCGCCTGCGGATCGAGACCCGAAGTCGGCTCGTCGAGCAGCAGCACCGGCACATGGCGGGCGAGCGCCAGCGCGATGGCGACCTTCTGCCGCATGCCTTTCGAAAAACCGCCGACGCGCTTGTCCCAGGCGTGGCGCGGCAACCCGACGGCATCGAGCGCCGGGTCGATCACCGCCTCGCGACCCCGTTCCGCATCGGCCAGGGCAAGGAAATAGTCGACGTTCTCGCGCGCGGTCAGATGCTCGTAGAGCGCGACGCTCTCGGGCACATAGGCGAGCAACGCGCGTGCCTCGGCCGGCTGCGCCACCGGATCGACGCCACAGATCCGCACCGTTCCAGCCGAGGGCGCAAGGAAGCCCAAGAGGGCATTGAGCGTGGTCGACTTGCCCGCACCATTGCCGCCCAGCAGCGCGTAGATCTCGCCGCGCGCGACCATGAGGTCCAGGTCACGCAGCACCAGCCGGTCGCCATAGCTGTGGCGCACGCCACGAAGCGTGATCGCCATGTCGGATGCAGGGGTCGTGTCGGTCAACTCTCGGCCTCGCCTTTTCGATCTTGCGTTGCAGCATCCCGCCTCTATGAGACGGTGTAACATTACGCAACCCGCTGCGGCGGGCGGCATCAGCAACATTGGGGATAGCATGCGCATCTTTCGGACGGTGAAGCGGTTGGGCGCCTTCTGCGGCTCGGCATCGGCGATGGCGTTGTCCGCCACGCTGGCGCCGGCCGCCGCGCAGAAACTGCCCGCCGAGGAGCCGGCGGAAGCGCGCGAGCACGAACACAGCAGCGTCGACGACATCGTCGTGCTCGGCCGCCGCCGCGTCGATCGGGTCAACGGCTCCGATGTGGTGACGGAGCGCATGTCGCAGGCGAGCATCGCACTCGATCGCGCGATCCTGGACGACTATGGCGTGCGCCGGCTGGCCGACGCTCTCGAACTCGTCAGCGGCATCTCGCAGCAGAACAACCTAGGCGGCCTGCGCGACAATTACGCGATCCGCGGCTTCCTCGGCACGCCCGACACCGGCGCGGAATATTTCGTCGACGGCTTCCTCGCCAACCGCGGCTTCGGCCCGCCCCGCGATCCCGCCAACGTCGAGCGCATCGAGGTGCTGAAGGGGCCGGTCGGCGCGGTGTTCGGCTCGGTCGACCCGGCGGGCGTGGTCAACGTCGTGACCAAGAAACCGCAGTTCCGCACCGGCGGCAGCTTCACCGCCAGCGCCGGATCGTTCGACACCTATCGGCTGGAGGGCGACGTCGAATCGCTGCTCGACCCGAGCCTCGCGATCCGCCTAGTCGGCGCGATCGAGAACAGCGACGGCTTCCGCGACTATGTCGACCTGCGGCGCCGGCTGTTCGCACCGTCCGTGAGCTGGCGTCCGACCGAGGGCACGACCCTCACCTACCAGGGCGAGTATATCGAGTTCCGCGCGCCGTTCGATCGCGGCATCCCGGCGATCGGCGACGACGCCGAGGCGGTGCCGCGCGATCGCTTCGTGGGCGAACCCGGCGATGGGCGCGTCGCGTCCACCAACTGGCGGCATGAACTGACGCTGGAGCAGGCACTGGGGGGCGGCTGGTCTCTGGTCGGCGGCGGCGCTTATCGCGACGCGAGCATCTATGGCTATTCGAGCGAGGCCTCGACGCTGCTCCCGGACGGGACGGTGCGCCGCCAGCGCCGCCTGCGCGACTGGAACCTCACCGACTGGTCGGCGCGCGTGGAGATTCGCGGCACCGTCGAGGCGTTCGGCACCCACCGGCCGAGTGTCGGCGCAACCTTCTACGACCTCGACTTCGACACCTATCAGGAACGGTTCCGCCCCACCGCTGCCGATCCTTACCCGATCAACGTGTTCGATCCGGTCTACGGCGGCACCGCCGGCCCGCTGGTTCCCTTCACCGTCACCAACGAGCGGCGCCGGGCGGTGGCGCTCTACGCACAGGACATGTGGGAGGCGACGGACACGCTGAGCGTCGTCGGCGGCATCCGCTACGAGCATCTCGATCAGCGCATCGACAATCTGCGCACCGGCCAGCTCAGCCGGTTGAAGCGGGATCCCGTCGAATTCCGCGCCGGCATCCGCTACCGCCCCGATCCCCGCTTCGCCTTTCACGCCAATTGGGGTGAAGGCTTCCGCCCCAATTCCAGCGTGGGACGCGATGGCAACGCCTTTGCACCCGAAACGGGCAAAGGATATGAAGTGGGCGCCAAGCTGGTGCTGCCCGCCTTCCGCGCGGGGCTGAGCTGGTTCAGCGTGTCGAAGCGCAACATCCTGGCCACCGATCCGGTAGACCTGAACTTCCTTGCTCCCGTCGGGCGCATCCGCTCACGCGGTGTCGAACTGGACGGCGAGATCGACCTCGCGCCCGGCGTACGGCTGATCGGCAACTATGCCTTCACCGATGCGGAGGCGCGCGACCCCGCCTTCGCCAGCGCCGACGTGCTCAACGTGCCACGCCATTCGGGCACGCTGCAGCTGTTCGCGACACTGCCGGTGGCGGGGCGTGACCTCGATCTGAGCGCCGGCGGCACCTATGTCGGCCCGCGCGCGGCCGCGCTCGACGGCGGCGACCTGCGGCTCGACGGCTATCTCAAGGCGAAGGCGAGCGCGGCCTACCCGCTCACCGACCGGATCACCGCGCGCATCGAAGTCGACAATCTGTTCGACGAGACCTACGCGCAGAGCAGCTACAGCGCGCTCTGGATCTACCCGGGAGCTCCCCGCTCGGTGCTCGGATCGGTCACGATGCGGTTTTGAAGCACGGCGCGCGCGAAGCGCCGGCTTACCGCGTCCGCGCCGTGGATCGATCCAAGATGGCGCGGCGCAACACCCGCGTCAGGTCCTCGATCGAATAGGGCTTGTGCAACAGCTCGAAGCCGTGGCTCCCCTCCTGTGCCAGCACATGGCTGTACCCGCTGGTCAGGATCACGGGGAGGCCCGGCTCGCGGCGTCGGATCTCCAGCCCGAGTTCGACGCCGTTCATCCCCGGCATCACCACGTCCGAGAACACCGCGGCATAGTGCCGCGGGTTTTCGGCCAAGTGCCGCAGGGCGGCGTCGGCATTGGGCGCCCAGGTCGTCGTGAAACCGAGTTCGGCCAGGAGATCGGTCGAGAACGCCCCGACCTGCTCATTGTCCTCAACGACCAGGATGTGCCCCCTCCCCTGCGCCTCTTCGCGCAACTGGGCCACCGTTGCCTCACCCACCTCCGCGGGAACGCGCGGGAGGAACATGGTGAAGGTGCTTCCCTCCCCGACCACGCTCTCCACCGCCACTTCGCCTCCCGATTGTTTGGCGAAACCATAGACCTGGCTGAGCCCCAGCCCGGTGCCCTTGCCGACCTCCTTGGTCGTGAAGAACGGTTCGAAGATCTGGGCCAGCTTCTCGGCGTCGATGCCGCTGCCGCTGTCGGACACCCGCACGGCGACGAAGTCACCGGTGCTGGCACGGTGGCCCCGTACCGGAGGAATGCTGCTCGTCGGCTCGATCTCGATCCTCAGTTCGCCGACGTCTTTCATGGCATCGCGCGCATTCACCGCCATGTTGACGAGCGCGGTCTCGAACTGGCTGGGATCCGCCTCGACATAGCAGACGTCGCAATCCGTGTTGACCGCGAGGGTCACCCCGGCCCCGACCACCGTCGCGAGCATGTCCCGGATGCCTTCGATGCGGTGCCCGACGTTGAACACTTCCGGCTTGAGCGCCTGGCGCCGGGAGAATGCCAGCAGCTGGCTGGTGAGTTTCGCCGCGCGATCGGCGGTATCGGCGATGGCCTGGATGTACCGCGCCTTCTTCTCCTCCGGGAGCGTGGGACGACGCAGCATCTCGGCCGCGCCACGGATCACGGTCAGGAGGTTGTTGAAGTCGTGCGCAACCCCGCCGGTGAGCTGGCCGATCGCCTCCAGCTTCTGGCTCTGGCGCAGCGTATCCTCGATCTTCATGCGGGCGGCGACTTCCTCCAGCACCCGGTGCTCCAGCGTCTCGTTGAGCTGGCGCAGGACCGCTTCCGCCTGCTTGTGCGGCGTTAGGTCGTGCATGGCGCCGACCATCCGGCGCGCCTGCCCTGTCTCGTCGCGAAGCACCGTGCCCCGGTCGAGTACCTCGGCATGGCTGCCGTCCTTGCGTTCGAACCGATATTGCGCCGCCCAGCCCTTGTCCCGGCCGGCGATCGCGCGCTCGATGCTGCTGACGACCCGGTCGCGATCCTCAGGGTGGATCTTGCTCTTCCACCAGCGCCCGGTTTCTTCGAGGTCGCCGGGCCCATAGGCGAACATCGTGCCCATCGCCTCGGACCAGCGGAGGTGATCGGTCTGGAGGTTCCAGTCCCAGATGACGTCGTTCGTCGCCTGGGCGGCGAGCCGATAGCGCTGTTCGGTTTCCCGGAGCACGTCTTCGGCCATGCGACGATCGGATTCGTCCCGGCCGATCTTCAGGAAGCCGATCTCCTCGCCAGCGGCGCTCCGCAGTAGGTTCGACGAGCCGTTGATGAACACCCGGCTGCCGTCCTTGCGTAGGTGCCAGCGAACGTTTGCAGCGGATCGGGCGCGTCTTGCCGTCTCCGCCTCCTGGGCAGGAATGCCTGCCTCGCGGTCTTCGGGGGTGAAGAGGATGTCGACCAGTTCGCCGAGGACCTCGGCGGCGTCATAGCCAAAGGTCTTTGCGGCTCCCGGCGACCAGCTGGTGATCCGCCGGTCGGGGCTCAGCGTCATGATGGCATAGTCGGTGGCCGAATCGACGATCAGCCGCAGCCTCTGCTCGCGATCGCGGACCGCTTCTTCCGCTTCCCGGCGTTCGGTCACGTCGAGGACGAATTCGACCACCTCCTCCGCGCTGACCCGGCGCGGCGCGAACAAGCCCCACCAGCGGGTGCCGTCCTTGCGAAAATACTGCTTCTCGTACGGGATCGCCTCACCGACCGTGTTCACCTGGTGAACGGCCCATTCGGACGCGGGCCAGAACTCCGGTGGCGTAAGCTGCTGCCATGTGAGCCCCAGCGCTTCCTCGCGCGTGAAGCCCGTCATGCGCAGGAATGCATCGTTCACCCGGGTGAGCCCGAAGTCCGGCCCCCAATAGATGATACCGACGGTCTTGATCTCGAAGCTGCTCTTCAGTCGGCGCTCGGCAAGAACCCGATCGGTGACGTCGGATCCCTGCACGAAGATGCCGATCACGTCGCCGCCGGGATCCCGGACCGGCTGAAGCAGCAGGTCCAGGATCCGCTCGTCCGACGCCCCGGGAACATCGGACTGGATCGGCAGCCGCGCATCCGTGATCCGGATCGGCTCGCCGGTTCGAAAGGCTTCGTCCAGCCGGTCCACTCCCATTGCGGAAAAGGCTTGCGGAAGGACCTCTGCCGCGATGCGTCCGACGATCGGCGCATCGCCGAAAAGCCGCCGGAACGCCGGGTTGACGAGGACGATGCGGTGGTTCGGTTCCCGCAGCAGCGCCATCAGGCTGGGCGCCTGCTCGAACATCTGCGCGAGGCGCTCGCGCTCGTCCCCCTGCGTGGAGCCGAAATCGGGAGAAGGGTCGCGCGCGTCCATGATCAGGAAAACGCGCATGGGGACGTAAGTTGCCGTCCCGGCACGCGTTTGTCTGAACCGCGGCCGATCCTTCCGTCCCCCACTGCGCGCGCGTGTCTTCGGCGCCGGTGATGGCTGCGGAGCAGGCAGCCTTGGCGCGGCCGGCCCACCGCTTCGAAGACGGAGCAGCAGCCTCCAGTCAGGGGAAATCTCAGGACCAGCTTGGGCTTATCCTGATGGTTCCGAACCGCGCACGAGGCAATTTTCTTATCCGTAGTTCTGGGATCCCAGCGGAGACGGTCATGTTCGGCAGCAGGCTCGATATTCTGGTTGCTTTGCCAAAGAGTGTAAGCACCAGAGAGATCGACACCGGCGCCGACGCTTCGGTCGACTATGCCAATTCCAGTGCTGATCAATCGATTCGCGGACACGATTCAGGTGCGACGCCCGTCTTCAGTATTCTGAAGGGGCTTTCATCCTCGCCAACCTCAGAACAACAGCAATCGAGCCGGACTTTGCGAAAGACCTCCGTCATGCTCAACGGGTTAGGCGCGCTTTTGGCAAACTTAACCCTTCATACGTCGGCCAAAGGAGTTTGATCATCATGCGACGATCGTCAGCCATCGCCTATGTTCTTGCCTTTGCGTCGGTCACACCGGCCTATGCCCAGGTAAACCAGGATACCGGATCCCTCGATGTTCGCCTGATCGTCGAGGAAGCATGTGAAATCTCCTGGCCCGGCAGTACGATCGGCGGGGGTGACGCGGAACTGGATTTCGGAACCACATCCCGGATCGACGCGGCAATCGACCGGGAGATTGGTACCGGCACGGTCGGCGGCATCGAGATACGCTGCAATGCGGGCACGACGTACGACGTCGCGTTCGGCACGGGGGAGAACGCCGCCAACGTCGATGGCCGGGCGATGCGGGGTGCGGTGAACACCGCTCAGTTGATCCCCTACCAGATCTACAGCGACGCTGCGCGGACCAACGTTCTTTCGGTGATCTCCGTAACCGCCAACGGCGCCTACCAGCCGCTCCCCATCTACGGTCGGGTGCCCCCTTTGACTCCGGCGCCACCTGCCGACCGCTATACCGACAACGTCATCGTAACAGTCAGCTTTTGAAGGAGATCGCGATGTACGTGCGTTTGTCCGTCGCCCTTGCGGCTCTTCTCACCGTCCCGAGCACCGCCGCGCCGCAAGCATCCCTTCGGGTGGAACCGCTGCGTGTCGCGGTAAGCGCGCCATCACAGGCATCCGCGATCACGCTCCAGAATACCAGCGCCGACAAGATCGGGGTCCAGATGCGCGTGTTCGAATGGTCGCAGACGAACGGGACCGATACGCTCAAGCCCACGACGGATGTGGTCGTGAGCCCACCGGCGACGACGATCCCCAGCGGCGCTTCCTATACCATCAGGATCGCGCGCACGGCGGGCGCGGTGGCGAGCGGCGAGAAAAGCTATCGGCTTTGGGTGGATGAACTGCCCGCCCCGGGACGGGAAGGTCCCGCGGCGCGCACGGTCGACATCCGCATCCGATACGATCTGCCGGTCTTCTTCGGCGCAGCGAACGCCTCCCCCAAACTTTCCTGGAAGGCGTATCGGTCGGGCGGCCGCTTGATCGTGGAAGCGACGAACACTGGCACGGGTCACGCGCGCGTCGAAGCGCTGACCGTGGGGAACGTGTCGTTTGGAAGCGGTCTCAACGGGTATGTTCTACCCGGAACGATGCGGCGGTGGACATCGGGCGCCAATGCCTCGCTTCCCCCGACCAACGCCAACCTGACACTTGTGGCCGAAGTTGGCGACCGTGAAGTCCGCACACCGATCGCGGTCGCGAGCAACTGACCTGTGCCTCTTGCCCGCGCTGATGGTGGCGACTGCTGGCGTGAGCTGGAATCCCGTACCAGCACGCGCCCAGTCAAATCCTCAGGCGGGCATCGCACTCATTCTTGAGGCTCGGGTGAACGGCGTGCGGTCTCGCTTGCTGTGGGAGTTCGTCCAGCTTCCCGACGGAACCCTCGCGGCAACGGCCGAACGCCTGCGCAGCCTCGGGCTGAAAGTTCCGGCTGCGCCCTCTCCGGCAGATCTCGTTCGCCTGGATGACCTGCCGGGCGTCACCTACCGCTATGTCGAAGGCGCGCAATCGGTAGAGATCGATGCGACCGACGCCGCGGTCATTCCGATGGTGCTGGATGCGGGGATCGCCCCCCGGAACATCGATCTGGACAAGCTTAGCCGCAACACCGGCGCCCTGCTCAACTATGGGGTCTATGCCGATCTTGGTGACGACAGCCAGGCATCGGCGCAATATGACCTGCGCATCCTCACCCGCCTGGGGGTCGCGACGACGACCGGATATGCCACTCTCGCCGCAGACGGCAGGGACAAGATCGATCACACGCGCCTCGACACCTACTGGCGCATGGTCGATGTGAGAACAGCGATCGCGCTGACGCTTGGCGATACGATCGGCGGCGTGGGCGAGATGACGACCGCCTATCGGCTTGCCGGCATCCAGATTCAACGCGATTTCGAATCTCGGCCCGATCTGATCACCACCGCGCTCCCGATGCTGAGCGGATCGGCGGCGGTCCCCTCCACGATCGACCTGTATCTGAACGGGCTGCGCTACTATTCGGGCTCGGTGGGCCGCGGCCCCTTCCAGTTTCGTTCGCTGCCCAGCATGGGCGGCGGCGCGACCGCGACGGTCGTGCTGACGGATGCGATGGGACGCGAAACGACCATCAGCAAGCAATTGTTCTTCGTTCCCCGCCTGTTGCCGAAGGGAAAGCTGGATTTCTCAGTCGAGGCTGGCCTTCCCCGGCTGAACTACGGCGCCAAGTCCTTCGATTACGCGTCCCGCATCGCGGGCTCCGGAAGCGTCCGATATGGCGTTTCCGACGCGTTCACCGTGCGGAGCCATCTCGAGGGTATGGGCGGCCACGTCCTCGCGGGCGTGGGCGGCACGGTGCGAGTGGGCGGCTTCGGGGCGATTTCTGCGGGCGCCTCGGCAAGCCGCTTCCGGAAGCACACCGGCACGCGCTTGTTGCTGGAAGCGCAGGCCCGCCTGCTGGGCATCGACCTGTTCGGTGGGATCGAACGTTCGGACGCCCACTACCAGACGCTCGTGGGGGCAACCGCCCTCCATGCCGCACAGCGGGCGGATCCGCTGGGCGATCCCGACCCGAGCCTGCCACCAGATCTGCTGCCGACACCGGACGACGATCCGTTGCTCGTGGCGTTCGCACGCAGGATCGAACGTGCGGGCGCGAGTTTCTCGATCGCCGGCACGGGGATGAACCTGGCCTACACCCGGGTCAAACTCGTGGAGCAGGATCTGCGCGTCGCGAACTTCTCCGCGCAACGCGGGTTCGGGTCGAACGTGTCGCTGTGGGTCAATGGGTACAAGGACTTCGGCGACGACAGGAGATATGGCGTTGCCCTGGGACTGAGCGTGGCCCTTGGCCGGCGCAGCACGGCATCGGCGAACGTCGCGCACTCGAACGATGCGACGCGGATTTCGTCGCGTCTCTCCTACAACACCGGCTATGGGGAGGGTTCCTGGAACGTCAATCTTTCCAGCCAAGAGGTCGTCTCCGGCGTCGGGACCGACTACCGCGCCGCCGATGTCCGGTATCGAGGACATAACGCCGTCGTCGGCGGGGGGATCGACAACTTCGGCAACAGGACGCGGGTCAACGGCTTTATCGAGGGATCGATCGTCGCGATGGGTGGCGTGTTCCTGGCGCCGACGGTCGACCGAAGCTTCGCCGTAGTCCGCGGCGCCGGTCCCAACACGCCGCTGCTGGTCGATTCGCGGAAGGTCGGACATACCGATGCACGCGGCCGTGCGCTGTTGCCCTCGCTGCGCTCTCTGGCGGTCAACCGCATCGAGATAGACCCGACCAACCTCCCGCTCGACCTGAGCGCCGCCCGAACCGAGATCGAGGTCGTCCCCGACGACCGGGCCGGGGTCATCGTCGACTTCGCCGTTCGTCGCGAGGCATCGGCCGTGGTCATTCTGATCGACGGCGCGGGTCGGCCGCTGGCGCTGGGTTCGGTGCTGACGGTGGAGGGCGTGGGCGACCCGATCGTGGTTGGGCACGATGGCCGTGTATTCCTCACCGGGCTAGCCGAACACAATCGCCTCCTCATCCAGCGGGCGGACGGGGGCGAATGCCGCGCAAGCTTCGACTTCCTGCCGATCGCGGGGAACTTGCCGCAAGTCGGGCCACTGGTATGCCAATGATCCGTTCGCTTCCTGGCCGTTCCGGACGCCATGCCCCTGCCATCCTGATGCTGCTGGCTGCCTTGGTGGCCCTGCTTGCTTTGCTGGCGCCGCAGCCGGCGAAGGCGAATACCGTCTGTTCGCTCACCACCCAGCCGGTGACGCTCGATTTCGGCAGTTCGCTCACCGCCAGCGGGGATGTCCGCTACACCTGCCGGAGTTTCGACCCGACGCCCAGGACCTTCACCATCTGCATCGGCATCGGCAATCCAAGCTACCCGGGAACAGCCGACCAGCCCAAGCTCCTGAACGGTGCGAACACGCTCGATTTCAACGTGTATGTCGATCCTGCTGCTACCATAGTCTGGTCCAAGACGCTGCCGATCGCGCAATCCGTCACGATCGCAGCGGGGGGCACTACCAGCGGTGTGCTGACGTTCTACGGTCGAATACCCGCCGGGCAGCCGTCCCCCGTCGGAACGTACCAGGGCTTTTTCTTCAACACCGTTCTGGGGTTCCTGGCCGCAGGATCGCAGACCTGCGTCTCCCAGCTGAATGACCTCAACGGACTGGATTTCAGCATCAACATCACGGCCAACCTTGTCGAGGCGTGCAACCTGGGCATTATTGAAGCCGTGGATTTCGGCGCGCCCGCGGGCTTCTGGACGGAAGTGGACGCGGTCGGCTCCGTCCAGGTGACATGTCCAGCCGGGACCAGCTGGGCGCTGAGTTTCGATGGCGGGCAGTTTCCCGATGGAAGCGAACGTCGCATGCGAAGCGCGGGCGGCGATCATGTGCCCTACCGACTCTATCGTGACAGTGCCCGATCGCAGCTCATCCCGATCGACGGGACGATCGCCGGGACGGGAATAGGCGCCGTGCAGTCCAACCCCGTCTACGGCCGCGTGACCATGCCGATGCCCCCCCCGGTAGGAAGCTATGCCGATGCGGTGACCGTGGTCCTGCACTTCTAGTCGCCGGAACCGAAAGGCTTCTCGGGGCTGCCGACGCCGCGCGGCGCCTTCGCCTCCCCCTCCCTCACTTGCCCCGCGCGTTCGCACGCCGGGTCAATCCTAGGGTTGCAACCCCAAGGCGACCCGATCCGCTGTTGCCGCGGCGAGTTCGGCGCGGGCTGCGGCGATCCGCGCCTGCGCGTCGATCAGGCGCACGCGGGCGTCGTTGGCGGTGTCCTCACGCTGGTTCACCAGGAAGAAGTCGCTCGATCCAAGCGCGAACCGCCGTCGCTCGCCTTCGGCCAGGCGCTCGGCCAGGACCCGTTCCTGTTCGGCGGCTTCCGCCAGTCGTTCGGCTGCGCCCAGCGCAATGGTGATACCCTCCACCTCCACCGCGACCTGGTCGCGCAGGAACCTGCCGCGCGCGTTAAGGGCGTCCATTTCCGCTCTGGCTTCGGCGACGCGCCCCTTGGCGGCGCGGTTCTGAAGCGGCACGGAGAAGCGGAAGCCGACGATCGCCTCCAGCGGGGTGCGGCTGGAGCCCCCGAGCCCTTCCGGTCCCACATCCTTGCCCAGCTCGCCGCGCAGGTCGAGGCGGGGCTTGAGTTCGTTCTCGGCCTGCGCCAGCCGCAACAGCGACTGGTCGATGCGCGCCAGCACCGTCTGAATGTCGGGGCGGCGCGCGGCGAGCGCGTCCGCCTCGACGGACGCCACCGATGCTACGCCCCCCAGTGCGCCGGCATCGGTCGGAAGCCGCTCGGCCCCGACCACCAGAGGCTCGCCGTTCTCGTCGCGCAGATAGAGCGACAGCGCGTTTGCCGCCGCCTGAAAATCGCCTTCGGCCCGCACCACCAGCGCCCGGCGCCGCACCAGATTCTGCTCGTTTTCCGTGAGCAGGATCTGCGGCCGGGCACCCAGTTCGACCTGTCGCGCGATTGCTCCCCGCCGGCTTTCCGTCAGGGCGAGAAGGTCACGATACGCACGCAGCCGGAGGCCCGTGGCGACCCAGTTCTGGTAGGCGTCGATCGTCCTTCGCTGCACGCCGATCGCGACGGCATTCGCCTCGAAGCGGGCAAGGTCCAGATCGCCTGCGGCCAGCGTGCGGCGGGTACGGCGTTCGTCCACCAGACGGTCGCGCAACAAGGCATACAGCACACCGACCTTCAGCTCGCCGGCCCGGTTGGTGTAATATTGGTCCTCGTAGATCGGGAAGCTGCCGCGCGACACGCGGTAGTTGCCATAGGCATAGCCGCCGTTGTCGGTGAACGGGCGGGTGGCACGCCCCTCCACCACGCTGCCGTCGTAATAGCCGAGCGCGCGCGACCGGCCGTCCACGTCGAACACCGTGTCGAACGCACCTTCGGCGGCGAGCGCCCGGCCTTCCGCCTGGCGGATGCGGGCGAGCTGCTCCACGATCTGCGGTGCGGCGCGCGCGGATATGCGCAGCACCTCGGCAAGTGTCAGCGGCGCGGGCGCGACATCGGCCGTGGGGGGCAGGGTCTGCGCGCTCGCGGTGCACGGTGCCAGGCACAGCAGTACGGCCAGTCCGACGCGCACGATCATTTTGCCTTGCCCGCCTTCAATGCCGCCTTGGCTTCGTCTTCCTTGGGCGCGCCGCCCTTCGTCACGGCCTCTTGCGATTGTCCGAAATCGAGCGGGAAGTCGTTGAGCTGACGCCAAAGCTCATACCCTACCGACACGGTTTCCCCCTGGATCCAGCCCTGGACCTTGCCGCCGAGCCGCACGAACCGGCGATCGGGCCATGCCGGCTTGCCGGGCACCGGCTCGACCAGGATGCGGAACATGCCGGACGCCGAAGCCGTCGGGTCGAGCGAGCGTACCCTGCCGTCGAACAGTCCGTGCGCAACCGCGGGCCAGCCGCTGAACTGGATGGCCGGCCAGCCTTCGAACTCGAGCCGCACCGGTCGGCCGGGCTGGATCAGCGGAACGTCGCGCCCGTCGACGAACAGCTCCACCGCCCGCTCCACCCGCTCCGGCGCGACGACCGCCAGCACGGTTCCGGCAGACACCAGCGCCCCGCCGGCAGCGGCATTGATGCTCTGGATGCGTCCGTCGCGCGGTGCGCGGACCAGCTGCGCCGACTGCCGATTGAGCTGGACATCGATTCGGTTGAGCTTGGCGCGCGATTCCGCGAGCTTGGCCGCACCATCGGCGACCTTGATCTGCGCCTGTTCGTAGTCGCGTCGCGATCCCAGTCCTTCGGCCAGCAGCTGGCCGCTGCGGCCCACGTCGATGGCGGCAACGGATTGCGCCTGGCGCACTGCCGCGATCTCCGCCTCAACCTGGGCGCGTTCGGCGGCAAGCCGGGAAAGAAGGTTGGGATCGAGGTCGACCACCCGCGCGATCGGATCGCCGGCGGCGACATGCTGGCCGTCATGGACGTACCAGCGCTCGACCCGCCCGCCCACGAGGGCGGACACTTCCTGCGCGCGATCGCCGGGATCGAGCGCGGCAACCTGGCCTTGGCCCTGCGCGGTTTGCACCCACGGCACGGCGAACAGGATGAACACCGATACGCAGATCCCGATGGTCACCATCCAGGCGAGCGCGACCAGCATGCGCGGCGGGCGCTGCCGTGCGAGCATTCCGAAGTGCGAAAGATGTTCAGGACGATAGGGCATCGGCCTCCTCCCCATGGGCAAGGTGGTCCTGGAGATCGCGAAGCGTGGCGAAGCGCTGCTGATGCTTGGAGCCGAGATGGAACCAGCCATCCAGCGCCAAGTCCTCCGGACGACCGCTGAACAGCAGCGTGGTGGTGCCGCGCGCCTTCAGCATCCGCAGCACGCTCGCCAGCCGGCCGGGTGGTAGCAGGTCGTAGAGCTGCCCGAGCATCAGCAGCCGGGGCGCGACCAGCAGGGCATTGGCGAGCTTGAGCGCCATCATCGCGCCCAGCCCGAGCGGATAGCCGGTCGAGGCGAGCGGCGTGTCCAATCCCTCCGGAAGCCGCGCGATCCGTTGCTGAAGCCCCACCGCCGCCAGTGCCTCCTGCATCCGGACGGCCGACACGTCGCTCGCGGCGAGCGACAGATACTGGCGGATCGTCACCTCCGCGATGGTGGGCCGGTCGAGCACCAGCACCTGCGAGCGCAGCAGATACATATCGAGGGCTTCCAGATCGGCACCCCCGATCAGCACCAGCCCCTGTTCGGGCTGGACATAGCGTTTCAGCAGCATCGCGAGCCTGCGTTCCGCCTCCGGCTCGGCGACCACCACCAGCTGTTCGCCGGCATCCACCGCAAAGTCGAAGCGTGCATTTTCGAACGCCACGTCCATGAGCCTGAGCGCACCGTCGCCGGGAGCGCCCGCCTCCCCTACCGGCGGACGCTCCTGAGGAAGCGCGAACAGCAGCGACAGCTCCTCCGAACCGGCCACCAGATCGTAGAAGATGTCGAGGTAGTAGCCGAGCTGCGAGATGCCGTAGAACACGCCCGACAGGATGAGCTCGGCCGCCACCAGCTGGCCCACCGACAGCTCGTTCCTGAGGATCAGGTTGCCGCCCAGCGCCAGCAACGCAGCGCTGGCGAATGCGTAGATCAGCAGGAAGCTCAGCGTCTGCGCGAACGTGTACCGGAACAGGCGGCGGTGCGCGCCGACATAGGCGGCCGTCATCGCCTCGGATCGGTCCATGGCGAAGCCGAGGTGCCGGCTCGACTTGTAGAATCCGTTGGAGCTGCCCACGCTTTCCAGCCAGCGCGCCGTGTCGTGCTTGGCATGGCTCAGCGCGACCGACCCGGTGATCGCCCCGCGCTGCCAGATCAGCCAGACCAGCAGCACTGCGATCACCAACACGACGTTGAAGGCAAGAAAGAAGGGGTGGTAGAAGCTCGTCACCACCAGCCCGACCACCGCCTGCAGCAGGATGGTGAACGCGCCGATCACGAGGCCGGGCACCGCCTTTTGAACAACGGTGAGGTCGAAGTAGCGATTGAACAGGTCACCGCGGCCGGCGTCGCCGAAGAACGGGTTCTGCGCGTGCACGGCACGCACGGTAACCTCCGCCACCACCCGGGCGAACACGCGTCGCTCGAACGCCGCCATCAGGTACACGCGCGCCGCGCTCAGAGTCGCGACCATCAGCAGCAGCAACAGCAGCACGCCGGACAACGACCACAAGGGCGCTGGCATGGCGATATTGGCGACACTGTTGATGAGCAACTGGACCGAGATCGGCGTCGCCAGCGACAGCAGGCTGATCGCGATCGTGTACACGATGCCCAGCCGCACATAGGCGGTGTCGGGTCCGACAATCTCCGAGATCCAAGCTATCGCCTGTCTGAAGCCAATCCGCTTGCCCGCCGCCACTTACGCCTCGCACCGCTGCTGCCTGGGCCGGCCCCATTCCGGGAAAGCCCCCAGAGAGGCAAGGCAGAGCCGTCTATGCAGCCCATAGGACCTGCCTATCAAATTTGTGGAAATGCTGGCATCGGTCGCCAGCCAATCGTGGAAGCCGCCATGCCCACCCTTCGTCAGCTTCAGTACCTGGTGGCGATCGCCGATACCGGGTCCTTCGTTCAGGCCGCCCGATCGGTGCGGGTCAGCCAGCCGAGCCTCAGCCAGCAGATCAAGGCGCTGGAAGCGCGCCTGAACGTCTCGCTGTTCGATCGCGCGGCGGGTGGCGCCATCCTCACCCCGATCGGCCGAAGCATCGTTGCCCGGGCGCGGCAGGTGCTGGGCGAAGTGCGCGATATCGAGACGCTGGCGGCGGGGGCCGCGGGCGGCATAACCGGCACGCTTCGCCTGGGCACCACGCCGACGCTGGGCCCGTACCTCCTCTCGCCGATCATCGCAGACCTGCACCGCGCGGCACCGGGCCTGCGCCTGTACGTGCGCGAGGGCATCCCCGACCGGCAGGCGCTCGAACTCTCCCGCGGCGACCTCGACGTCCTGCTCGGCCCGTTGCCGATCATGGGGGAGGATCTGGTGGTGGAACCGCTGTTCCGGGAACCCCTGCATCTCGTGTCCGCCGTCGACGCCGACATCGCGGCGGCCGGCACCGTCGATCGGGCGCTGCTGTCCGGGCAGACCCTGCTGTCCCTCGACACGCGCCACCATCTTCACCGTCAGGTCGCCGGCATCGCGGAGGAATTCGGATTGGCGCTCAGCCGTGACTATGAAGGCACCAGCCTCGACAGCCTTCACCAGATGGTCGCGAGCGGCCTGGGACTGTCGGTCCTGCCGGGGCTGTACCTGTCGTCCGACGTCGGCGGATCCGCGGGTCTCGCCGTTCTGGACGTGGCCGGCTGGAACGCCCACCGCTCCATTGCGCTGGCGTGGCGAAGGTCGTCCGTCATGGACCAGGCCTTCCGGCTCATCGCCGATCATGTGCAGCGTGCCGCAGGGATGTGGTCCACGCCGCAATCGGCGTAGGAGCCTTCGAAAACAGCTGCACTCGGCGTTCCGTGTCCCCCGCCCTCTCAGCGCGAGGGTTGCGACAGAAAGCCGATCAGCGCCTTCAACGCGGGCGCGATGTGTCGACCCTTGGGAAAATACAGCTGCCACCCCGGAAACGTCGGGCACCAATCGTCGAGCACCCGCAGCAGCCGTCCGGTGGCGAGATGATCGGCCACCGTCGCTTCGGTCAGATAGGCTAGGCCAGCGCCGTCCAGCGTCGCCGCGATCAACAGGTCCGGGTCGTTGGAGGCAAGAGGGCCGTCGAGGGACAGTGCCACCGTTTCGCTGCCCCGAACGAACTCCCACGGCAGCAGTCGGCCGCTGAACGGCTGGCGGTAGTTGAGCCAGCGAAAGCGGTGAAGATCGTCGGGCGAGCCGGGTATGCCGTGGGCCGCAAGATACGCGGGCGAACTCACGACGACGCCACGCAGCGATCCGCTCACCGCAACCGCATCCATGTCCCGCCGTACCTGATCGGCCAGGCGGATGCCGGCGTCGAACCCATCCGCGACGCTGTCCACCAGAGCGTCGTCGACGGTGACCTCCAGGCGGACCTTGGGGAAACTCGCCAGAAAAGAGCCCAGGATGGGAGCCAGAACCATTTGCGCGGCGACGCGCGGTACGGTCAGGCGCACCAGTCCGGACGGCGCAGCAGCGCCGGTGGCGATCTCCTGCACGGCGCCCTTGATATCGGCGAACGCGGGCGCCAGTCCATCGTGCAGGCGCTGCCCGGCTTCCGTCAGGGAGACGCTGCGGGTCGTTCGGTTGACGAGTCTCGCGCCGAGCCTTGCTTCCAACGCCCGTACCGTGTGGCTGATTGCGGAAGGAGACACCGCCAGCGCATCGGCCGCGCGGCGGAAGCTGCGTTCGCGCGCGACGGCGAGAAACGCCTCCAACTCTGCATATTCCACGCCGCGCATTGCTGTTTCCTGTTCAGGAGTGTGTTGCTGGAAGAGTCGATTGTTTCGGTCACGACATCAACGATCTTGTGCGCGGACAAAGGAGATCCGCATGACGAATCCCAACATCGGCAGGCTGGCAGGTAAGGTTGCCTTGGTGACCGGCGCCGGCAGCGGCATCGGAAGGGCGGCCGCGATTCTGTTCGCCCGGGAAGGCGCGGCGGTCGCCCTGGCAGGGCGGCGCGAAGCTCCGTTGGTCGAAGTGGCGGAGGCGATCGAGCATGCAGGGGGTCGGGCGGTGGCACTGCCGACCGACGTTTCGGACGAGCAGGCCGTCGAGCGGCTGATTGCAGACGTGGAGAACAGGCTGGGGCCGCTCGACGCCGCCTTCAACAACGCCGGCACGCTGGGCGCGTACAAACCCATCGTCGAGATGACCGCCGAGGATTTCGACACTGTCATCGCCACCAACCTACGCGGCGTATGGCTGTTGGCTCGTACAGAGATCAGGGCGATGATTGCCTCCGAGCGTCGGGGCAGCATCGTGAACACATCGTCCTTCGTCGCCGAGGCGGCGACGCCGGGCATGTCAGCCTATGCTCCCAGCAAAGCCGGCCTGGACGCACTCGCACGCGCGCTTGCGCTTGAGGTGGGCCCGCGGGGTATTCGGGTAAACAACGTCGCACCGGGCGTGATCCGCACACCGATGTCGGCGGGCCTGAGCGCCGAAACATATCGCGCGCTTGCAGACCAGGCTGCCCTCAAGCGCCTCGGCGAACCAGAGGACGTGGCGGCGGTCGCCGTCTGGCTCTGCACCGCGGAAGCCGGTTTCGTCACCGGCCAGACGATCCTGAGCGATGGGGGGTTCTCGATACCGGGCCTGCGTTAGCCGATGATCCCCTGCGACGGGCGATCGGTCGGGCTGTCCGGTTTCGTGATCATCCTGGAAAACGCTGGCCGCAGCTATCCACCTCAACCTGCTCGAGAGCTGCCGGCAGATCGAACGACCGCCAGCCAATCGGCTCCCGAGATCGGCGCCTGCGGCAAATTATGGTGAAGGCGTTCGCCAGAAGCCACATCGAAGTGGGTGCCGAAGTGGGCTAAACCCCAGGGTTGGGAGATACCTCAGGATCAATCAGTTCTGGCGGAGACGGAGGGATTCGAACCCTCGGTACCAGTAATCCCGGTACGGCGGTTTAGCAAACCGCTGGTTTCAGCCACTCACCCACGTCTCCGGGAACCGGCCTTGAGGGCGCGGCTATAGCCAGCATGCGAGCAGGGATCAACTGGGGTCGCATCGCTTTTCGAGCGCGTGTAGGACTCGGATCGTCGCGCCATTCATTGCAGCGTAAGCGGCAGGCGCGGATAGAGGATGGAACTGAATTCTCCGGGGGAGTGGCATGCGTAGGTTTTGGCTGATGCTGGGAAGCGTTGCGGTGGCGATGGCCACGCCCGCGGCCGCGCAGATGCGCACTGTCGATCCCAATGAGGCAATCGATAGCGATCTCGATTCGGCACCCCGGACGCAACAAGCCGCGCCGGCTGCCGAGCCGGACCCCGCAGTCGCGCCGCAGGCGGACTATCCCGCCCAGCAGGCACCGTCCACGCCCGGCCCCGCCCCCGCGGCTCCCGGCGCCACCATGGCATCGGCGGACACCTACAAGCGCGACGACCTGATCGACGCCGCCGAGGGGGTGTTCGGCAAGGGCGCCGAGGGCCTGGCCGGCCTCCTCGAGAACATCCTCAAGGATCAGGGTGAGCCCAACGCCTATATTGCGGGCCGCGAGGCGGCCGGCGCGTTCGTCGTCGGGCTGCGCTACGGCTCCGGCGTGATGAGCCACCGGGTGGAGGGCCAGCGGCCGGTCTATTGGACGGGCCCCTCGGTCGGGTTCGACGTGGGCGGCGACGCGACCAAGGTGTTCGTGCTGGTCTACAACCTCTACGATTCGCAGGAACTCTACAATCGTTTCCCGCAGGCGGAAGGGCGCGCCTATTTCGTCGGCGGATTCTCGGCGAGCTACCTGCGCCGCGGGGACGTGGTGCTGATCCCGGTGCGCCTCGGCGTGGGTTGGCGGCTCGGCGCCAACATCGGCTATATGAAGTTCACCGAGAAATCGAAGTGGATGCCCTTCTGATCCGAGCATCCCAGGCTTGAAGGCCGCGGGACACGCCCGCGGCCGCTCCGTTCAGCCTCGGCTCGCTCAGCCGAAGTCCACCGCCTCGAAGTGCAGCGGCGCGCCGATTGCCTGTGAGGCGAGTTGCCCCTCCCACATCACCTGCTGGCCCCGGATGATCGTGCCGATGGGCTGACCCGTCAGCGTCATGCCCGTGAACGGGGACCAGCCCGCACGCGACGCCAGCCAGGGCTCCTCCACCGTCCAGCGCTTCTTCAGGTCCACGATCGTGAAGTCGGCGTCATAGCCGACCGCGATGCGCCCCTTGCGGACCAGGCCGAAGAGGCGCTGCGGACCTGCGCTCGTCATGTCGATCAGGCGCTGCAGCGTGAGCCTGCCGGCCGCCACATGGTCCAGCATCAGCGGCAGCAAGGTCTGCACGCCCGGCATGCCGCTGGGGCTCGCCGGGTAGGGCTTGGCCTTTTCCTCCAGCGTATGCGGCGCATGATCGGAACCGATCACGTCGGGCACGCCCTGGTTCAGCCAATACCACAGGCCGTCGCGGTGCGCACCGGATCGGATCGGCGGGTTCATCTGGGCATGGGTGCCCAGCCGCGGATAGGCCTCCTCACCCGCCAGCGTCAGGTGCTGCGGTGTGACCTCGCATGAGGCCACGTCCTTGTTCTGCCCCAGCAGCTCGAGCTCTGCAGGGGTGGTGACGTGCAGCACATGGATCCGCCGGCCCGCCTCCCGCGCCAGCCGTAGAATGCGACGCGTCGCGATCATCGCGCTTTCGTCGTCCCGCCACACCGGATGCGAGCGCGGATCGCCCGTCACCCGTTCGCCGGCGCGCGCGTTCATGCGATCCTCGTCCTCGGCGTGAATCGCGACGCGGCGGTGGCCGGAGCGCAGGACGCGGAGCAGGTTCGAATCATCGTCGACCAGCAGGTTGCCCGTCGAAGATCCCATGAAGATCTTCACCCCAGCCGTCCCTGGAAGCCGTTCAAGCTCCGCCAGCTGCTCGGCATTCGCTGCCGTCGCCCCGACGTAGAACGCGTGGTCGCACCACATGCGGTCCTTGGCACGCGCGAGCTTGTCCGCGATCGCCTCGGCGCTGTCGGTGTTGGGATTGGTGTTCGGCATCTCGAACACCGCGGTCACGCCGCCCAGCACGGCCGCGCGGCTGCCGCTTTCCAGATCCTCCTTGTGGACCAGGCCGGGCTCGCGGAAATGCACCTGGGTGTCGATCACGCCCGGCAGGACGTCGAGGCCGGTACAGTCGATCACGGCGCCGGCATCGCCCTGCCCGCCGATCTGCGCCACACGGCCGTCTTGGACCCAAAGTTCCTGCGCGGCAGGTCCGCCGGGCAGGTGAACGGTGCCGCCTGCCAGTTTGAGGTCAAAGCTTGCCACGGTCGCCCTTTCGTCTGCTGCACCGCCTCCCTACCTTGCCGGCATGACGGAAACCAGACCTGGCACTTGGCTTGCCGACCGTGCGTTGCTCCGCGTCGGCGGAGCGGAAGCGCGTCCCTTCCTCCAGGGGCTGGTGACGCAGGACGTCGGCACCGTGGCTCCGCAGACGCCACGCTGGTCCGGACTGCTGACGCCGCAGGGCAAGGCGCTCTTCGACTTCATCCTGTGGGATGATGGCGATGCCGTGCTGATCGACTGCGAGGCGGCCCAGGCAGAGGCGCTGGCCCGGCGGCTGATGCTGTACCGGCTGCGCCGGCCGGTCACGATCGAGCCGGTCGCCGATGGCGTGCATTGGAGCCCGGATGGGGAGGAGGGGGTTGCGGACCCGCGCCTTGCGGAACTTGGTCGCCGCTGGCTGGCGCCAGCAGCCGCGCCGGCCGGAAGCTGGATTGCGCACCGGCTCGCACTCGGCGTGACGGAGGGCGTCGCCGAACTGGGGCAAGACAAGACGCTGTGGCTTGAGTGCAACGCACGAGAGCTCGGGGGCGTCAGCTTCACCAAAGGCTGCTACGTCGGGCAGGAGAACACGGCGCGGATGCACCACCGGTCCAAGGTCAACCGTCGCCTGGTGGTTGCCCCCATCGGCGAGGCCGGCGATCGCACGCGTGCGACCTATCCGGACCTGTCTCTGATGGTGGAACATCGGCGCGTCGATGCGCTCGGCGATGCCATCATGCCCGGCTGGCTGACCGAAGCCCTCGCGTCCGACAGCGAGGAAAGCGCCGCGTCCTGACGGAAGGCGGCGCATCGCTTCTAAACGCGGCAGGCTGGCCACCACGCCCGGGTTTCAAACCGTTGCGGCACTCCCCGTCCGGCGGGTTTGCGCGAGAGCGAGCGTCCACCAGCGGCAAAACGTCTGACGGTAAGGTCGCAGCCGCGGATGCGACAGGTCTGCCTGCGCCTGGAATCGCCGCTTCCGTTCTACCGTAGACAAAGAAAAAGGGAGGCCGGTTGCCCGACCTCCCCAATTTCCATTCGACCAGAAGGTCGAACTTACATGCCCGAACCCGGACCGTAGGTGATTTCCACGCGACGGTTCTGGAGTTCGCGCACGCCGTCGGCGGTCTCGACGCGCGGACGGCTCTCGCCGAACGCTTCCGAGGAGATCACGCCACCCGGGATACCGCGACCCTCGAGGTACGCACGGACCGAGTCCGCACGGCGCTGCGAGAGGCCGACGTTGTACGAGGCTGCGCCCGAACGGTCGGCGTGACCGGCCAGCATGACCTGCGCGTTGCCGCACGACTGGTAGTTCGAGATGGCGTTGTCGAGGATGCCAGCCGCTTCCGGCGTGATGTCCGACTTGTCCCATTCGAAGAACACGATGTACGGCCCCGGGGTGCACACCGTCTGCGGCGGCGGCGGAGCAGCCGGCTCACCGAAGTTGAAGGTCAGGCCACCCAGGATGCTGTGCGACCGGAAACGACCGTCGTAGCCACGACCCGTCACGTCGACGAGGTTGACGTCCTCAGCGTTGAAGAAGCGGTACTTCAGCGACACGTCCACGTTCTCGGACAGCGGCGCGCGGATACCCGCGATCGCCTGCCATGCGAAGACCGTGTCGGAGTCGTCGAGGAACGAGCCGTTCTCGTTGAGGCGATAATCGCTCGCCTTGACGCGTGCGATACCGGCACCGGCGCCGACGAAGCCCGACACGCCGTCGTCTTCGCCGAAGTCGAGCATGGCGTTACCCATGAACGACAGGGCCGAGGTGCTGCCGCCGGCGTCATAGTCGCCTGCGGCGGCCGAGCCGAGACCGCCTGCAGCACCGTAGACCGGGATTGCGGTGGTGGAACGATAGCTGTCGAGCGATGCGCTGCGATAGCTGACCTCGGCTTCAACGCGGAACGCGCCGAAGTCGTAACCGACAAAGCCACCGACGTCATAACCATAGTCGTGGTCGACGGTGGAGGTGCCACCAGCCGGCGTCGAGAGGTCATAGTCGATATCTTCGACGATCATCGCGCCGCCTTCCACGCCCACGTACCACGCGTTGTCGCGGGCAAGGGCGGGAGTCGAAAGCGCAGTGGTCGCGAGCGCCAATGTGACGGCAAGCTTCCGCATTCTATTCCCCTTTCATGGTTGTCCTACGGACAGCGCAAACTCCCTACTTCGGCCTTCGTTTCCGCGCAAGCGAACAAAAACCAGCAGTGTTGCGGAACTGCAACAGCTATTCGGCGTTGCCGGCCACCAATCCATGAGCACGAAGCGCCTCCAGCACCAGCGAAAGCGCGGCGCGCGCTTCGACGTCCACGACCATGCCGCCGCTCGGGCCGGCAATCGCGGGGCGTCGTCCACCAACCACCTGGTCTCCCCCCACCATCAGGCGCGTGCCGTGCACCTCGCCGGTGACCCAGCCACCCCCCAGCCACCGCACGGGAAGCCTGTCGCTGCGACACCAGAGCAGCATGCCTTCGCAACCGCGAAGAAAGCGCCAGCCGCCCTCCGTCCATGCCGCGATGCTGCCCGCCTGCCCGGCCCAGGCATCGACCGGTGCATCGCCGAGGATCCAGCATTGGCCGGCACTCGGTGCGTCAGGCGGCTGGTTGCGCCCAACCTCCTCCACCGCCGGGTGCAGCAACACGTCGAGTGCCAGCAGGGCCTCGTTGTGCGTCATCTCCTTCTGCGCCTGTCCGGCATGAAGCATCGGCAGCGCCAAGCGAGCGGTCGTATCGATCATGGGAACCTCGCGTCAGCAAAGGGTCAGAACGGCGGGAGCGGACGGGCCGTGGGTGCCGATCTGCCGCACCTCGATCCGGCAGGCACCGGACGCGCGTGCGGGCGGCAGGGTCAGCCGGGGCACCGGGCAATCGATCGCGGTCGCGCCGCCCTCGGCGCGGAGCACGCGCACTGCATAAGCTTCCGCATCCTCGCCCAACGGCACCTCGACGCCATCGCGCCACTGCCAGCCGGAGCGGCTGCGTCGAACCCACTCGAGCTGCAAGGCGCCGTCGGCGAGAGCGGTGCCTCTCAGGTGCACGGGCGACGGCGGAAGGCGCCACTTGCCCGTGACGGCCACCTCCGCGGACACACCTTCCGCACTATCGTCGATCCCGATCGCACGCAGCCGAAGCCGGGCGCCATTGCCGCTACGGCGGGGCTCCAGGCTGCGCAGGGCTTCGGGACGGATCAAGGCGAAGCCATCGCCCATCCGCTGGCTGCCGATCGCCGCCTCGGTACCGCGCCGACCGCGCCACAGCCGTCGCAATCGCCAGCGCCTGGGCGCAACCTGCACGGCCTCGGCGAACTGGAGCAACTCGTCGCCCACCATCGCCAAGTTCGCGCCCAGGTCGAGCGCCGCACCACTGGCCCCCGCCAGCGTCATTGCGTCGTGCGGGAAATCCACTTCCAGGGTCGAACGCCGATCCTCCACCGTCGCCGGAACCGCTTCGGGAACCCTCACGAGCGTCCCCAGAACGGCGGGTGCCGCAGTGCCACCGGCCGCTTCCCAGCTTTGGCCTGCATCCTCGCTCACCAGCAGGGCGGCGCGGCGCCACCCCGGCAGCATCCCCGAAGCGAGCACTGCCACCTGCGCCACCTCCATCGTGCGCTCGTCGATCGGGGGCAGTTCGAACGCCATCAGACGCGTAGGCCCGTGCAACGTATCGGGAGCGAGGGTCCCCCGCCCGCCCGAAGCCGCACGCGTGGGAATCGCCGCGCCCACGATCCGCATCAGGTCGAGCGTCAGCACCATGTGCTCGAGCGTCCAGCCTTGCACCCGCCACTGGCCGGCTTCGCCCTCGATCTGCACCCGGTCCCCCGGGACGATGGCGGCGTGGCTCCAGTCGAGGCACACCCGCCGCGTTTCCCGCGCCAGATCCAGCGCGTCGACGGCACGCGCGGCGAGCCCGCGCGCATGCTCGGGAGCGATCACGGCCGGCAGCTCGATCCGGACGCCCCGCCCGGTCGCACCGGAGCGAACGGCACGCTGAACCCCGGTCTGGTAGTCGCGCGCCGCCTCATAATAGCCGATCGTCACCTCGGCGGGCGCCTTGTCGCTCGCCGCGATCGTCCGCACGCCCCGGCCCGGCCCCGCCCCATCCACGCGTGCAGCCAGGTCTCCGATGGTGGTCGCGTGGCCGGCGTCGGCGCGCACCCCGTCCTCGCCGATCCAATAACCCGCCGGCGTCAGCAGCGTTTCCACCGCCGCGCGCACGCTGTCCCCCTGCGCCGAATAGCCGACCAGCGGCAGCGCCCCCTCGCCGGCACCGATGTTGCCGCCGCTCAGTTCCTGGATCACGGCGCCCGCAGTCACCGGCTCCGGGTCGGCGTCCACTTCGAAGGTCAACGACGGGATGCGGTTGCCGAAGTCGGCGAGTTGCAGCCCTTCGAACACCGCATAGGCGCAGCCCCGATGTGCAGGTGCCAGGCCGTGCCCCTCCACTGCCGCGATCAGCGGGTCCGGCTGCTGCGCCTCGTCCCCCGGATACAGGCGAAAGCCGGTCTGCGCCTTCCAGTCGCCGGCCGCGCCCCTCAACAGCTTGCCGTCCGCCCAGATTCGCCGGACGCCCTGGATCGGACGCCCCGACAACAGCACCGCGAAATTCGCCGAATAGCTGTAGCGCGTGACGCTCGGCTGCCCCTTGCCCGCGCTGTCGCTGCTGCGCGTCTCAACCAGTTCGGTCGCCCAGATCACAGATCCCGCCACCCGCATGGTCCCGAACACCCGCGGAATCTGGGTTGCATAGGATGAGGTCTGCACCGCCAGTTCGGTGAGCCGCGGGCCTTGCCGTCCCTTGGCTCCCCACAGGCTGCCGTCCACGGCGCGGCCGAGCGTCGCTCCCAGCGCCGCTCCGATCGGCCCGCCCACCGCTCCGCCGACCACCGTCAGCACCAGCGTCGCCATCAGCCCTCTCCTCCTTGCCAGCGCCACGTCCCCACCACCGGAAAGGGCAGCGCCCCCGGACGCTCGACCACGCGCCGGAGCATCGCGTCGGCGTGGATGACGCCGTCCTCGCTCAGGATCGCCAGGTGCAGCTGGCCCGCACCGGGCCGGAGCAGCACCACATCGCCCGGTTCGCCATCCGCGATCGGCACCAGGCCCGCTGCGCGCAGCAGGGCTTCCACCTTCGCGACGTCGCCCGATCGAAGCGCGTAATCGGCAGGCACGCTCCCCGGATGCCCGTCCGCTGCCAGCGCCACCGCCACCAGGCCCACGCAATCGAGGCCGAGCGCGGGGTCTCGCCCTTGCAGGCGGAACCGGCTTCCCACCGCCCGCCGCGCCCCGGCGACGATCCGCAGATTGCCGCTCATGCGCCGGGATAGCGGGTGAGCAGGTCGATCCCCGGCAGATAGGGTTCACCGCGAAAGTTGATCGCGTTGGCGAAGCGGGCGGCACAGGTCTCCAGCCTCTTGTCGCACCCTTCGACCAGCTCCAGCAGCTCGCCTCCGGCGACGGGCAGCGGCGGCACGCGCTCCAGCGTCAGGGTCGCGCCATCGGACGCGGCGATCGCCGCCTCCAGCCCCGCATTGGCGCCGCCGAACCAGCGCAGTCGGCCTGCGCCATAGGCATCCGCGGCCGGCTCCACCCGGTCGAGCGTCAGCTGCCGCCCTTCCGATGCGACCACGCGCGCAAACCGCCGCCTGCCGGCCATGGGGACGCGGCAGCGCCGATCGCCCAAGCGCGCGCGGCAGCCTGGTGAGGTTTCCTCCACCACCGCCTGTTCCAGCGCGAACGCCGCGCCACGCAGCTCCGCGGTGAACGCGCCGTCCGCCGTCTCGACAGCGCCCAATCGCCCCTCGCCCAGCAGCAGCGGTTCCGTGGGCCGCGTCCAGTCGACCGCAAACACGGCGATCCGCGCGCCATCCCATCGCCCGGCGAGCAGGTCGGTCTCGCCGATGGCGTCCATGCTGAGGGGCCCGCTCGCCTCCATGTCGTCGGCATCCATCAAGTCGCCGCGCCGGATCGCAGACGGCGTCATCCCCGGCGCGGCGCGATAGCGCAGGCCCTCCACGATCACGTCGCGATCATGCGCCGTCAGCCCGATCGTTACGCCGTCGCTGCGCTCCAACCGCCAGCACAAGGTGGTCGTGGTGAGCGCCCCCTCAAGCCAGCCGCTCATGCCTCCCGCAACTCGATCAGCGGCACCGAAGGCGCCGCCCCCGCCAGGAACGTCGCGCGGTTTACCGCCAGCCGATCCTCCGCAAAGCGCACCGGCACGTCGAAGCGGAAACCCGCCGTCACCAGGGCTCCGGCGGGCGGGGCGATGTCCAGTGCCACCGCCCCGCCGGATTCCACGGAGAAGCCGTGCGTCTCGAGCCCATCCACGGCCACCCGGACGCTGCCGGCCACGGGCCGCGTGATCCGCCGCGCCACCTCGCCATAGTGCTTCACGAGCGGGAAGCGCGTCGTGATGCCATCCCCGATCCCGATCGGCTGGTCTCCGGGGCTGACATCCTCGCCGGAACTATTGTCGAAGGGGTCCGTCAGTCGGAACCCGCGCGCCGGCCCCATCCGAGCGCGGAAGAAAGCGAGCAGCGTCGCGATGTCCGCCTCGGATCGCACGCCCGGCCCCACATCGTAGCGGGTCCGCGGCTGTGCCCAATCCGCGTTCCGCTTCTCCGCGCCACCCGCGCTGGTGACGATCGCGGTCGACAGCTCCGGCGCCACCTCGGCCTCTCGCCCCAGCGCCAGTGGAAAGCGCACGTCGTCGAACGCCTGCATCGCATCCCCTCCCTCGTCGAAGTGCACGAAGCCGTCACGGATCACCTGCGGCAGCGCCCAGACGAAAGTCGCCGCCACGCCGCGTGCCCGCGCCGTCTCCGCAGCCCGGTCGATCGCCTGCCATTGTCCGGCATCTTCGGGCCGCAGCACGAAGCCTGCGAAATACTGTTGGCGCTCGGGCGGATAGCCCAGCCGCGCCTCGGCCGCTGCGATCCCGCGCGCGGTCGCCGCGACATCGCCAACGGCCGCCCAGTCGTAATCCTCCAGCTGGAGCACGTCGAACGCGGGTGAGGCCCAGCCGATCGGCAGGTTCGCGCGCTTGAGCTCGGGCGCCGCCGCATCGAGCACTGTCGGCAGATAGGCGAGCAGCAGCGTCTCCGCCTCGGGCGCCACCTCCCGCACCGCCCCCGTCAGCGTGGCCGTCGACGCCGCCAGCACCGCACCGGCGCGGTCGAGCAACGCCGTCTGCGCATCGTCGAGCGGCCCTCGCACGCTCGGGATCTCGACCGGATCGAGCAGCGCCTGCGCGGCCGCGTCGTACAGGCACGGCCGCCCGTCCGGCATCACCCACCACCACGGCTCGCCCACTTGGAACCGGACGGCGAGCCCCGCCTCGATCGCCAGCCGCACGAACGCCTGCGCCACCTGCTGCAGATACGCCATCGCGCCACCATGCGCCGGCGAGAGCAGCGCCGACGGCGGCTCCCACCCGGTCAGCGCCGGCGATCCATCGTCTGCACGCTGCTTCCAATCGCCCCAGCAATGCTGGTCGAGCAGCTCGTAGGACAGCGACCAGATCACGCCATAGCCAAGCGCCCGCGCCTCCGCGGCGAAATGCCGGTGCCAGGCCACGCACGGCGTGTTGAGCACGCCCCCTGCCAGGCTCGCGTACAGGCTCCCGCCGTTCGCCTTGAGCCGGAAATAGTGGCTCATCCCGACATAGTGGACGATGCTGCCGCGATACCCCAGGTGCAGCGCATTGCGCAGCAGCCGAGCCGGCGTCAGGTGGTAGCTGTCGTCATAGCCGCTCGCGATCGACAGGCCATGCTCGGGCAGGATCGGCGCCCCGATCGCCAGCACCGAGTCCGGCCCGTCGCAGGCGATCTCGGACAGCTCGACCCATCCTTCCGCCGGCCCCGGCAGCAACGCGTCCTCGCCATCATAGTCCGGCGCCACCAGCGACACGAACATGCGGTCGACATCCCCCGCCCACACCGGGTCCGCGTCGGTGGAAAGCTCGAACCCGCCGGTCGCAGTGGCGAAGTCGATCTCCACCACCGCGTCCTCGGGCGTGCCGGAGGCATAGTTCCACAGCCGCACATACCAGGCCCGCGGGGTGCCGGCAGCGTCGCGCCCCTCGATCGTCAGCACGGGCCCATGCACCGCGTCCAGCGGCCGCACCCCGCCCGATCGCCAGCGGAAGCGCAGGCGACACCGGCGATAGTCGCGCTCGGTCGCATAGCCGAGCAGCGGGTGGTCGTGCTGGTCCTCCGACTCCCAGATCAGTCCCGCGAGATCGTCCCTGCGGTAGAACACCGCATCCACCCGCAAAGCATCCGGGCCGGTCGACACGATCGAGGCCATCATCGGCCGCGGAAAGTTCACCGTCCAGAAGCGCGGGTCGAAGCGGGTGAGCACATCCTCCGCCTGCACGGTCCGCCCGCGCGCCAGCCAATATCCCATGAAGCTCTCCCGCTCAGTCGAGGTCCACCAGCGCGGCCTTCACCGCACGCGCGACCTGCCGGCCCGATTGCGCCAGCGCGCGCGGGGCCTCGCCCGATCCCGCCTGGATCGAGATCGCAATCCGCACGTCCCGCCCGCCGCCGGCCTGCGGCACCCCGACGCTGCCGCTGCTGGTGGGCACGAACAGTTCCGGCCCGCGCTCGCCGACCCAATAGGGCCGCTGCGGACTGACCGGGCCGCCCGTGGCCCGCCCCGGCGCGCCGGACACCAGCCCCAGCAACGATCCCAGCAACCCGCCCCCGCTCGCCGCTCCGCCCAGCAGCGTGTCCAGCCCGCTGCGCATCGCGCCCGCGGCGATCTCGCCCAGCACCTGGTTGGCGATCCGCCCCAGGTCCTCGAAGCCCATCGATCCGCTGCGCACCGCCCGCACCAGCGTCGTCTCCAGCGCCCGCCCAGCCCGGTCGACGCCGCTCGCGAATGGCCCCTCCAGGCTGTTCTGCATTGCCGTCACATCGCGCGCGAAGCCGGCGGTATCGGCGCGCACCGACACCACCAGCCGCTCGATTTCCTCATCCATCGGGGAATGCCTCCATCAGCCGGGCAAGCGTGCCCGCATCGGGCGGCGCCGTGCCCGCCTCGCCGCCCGCCGCCTTCACCAGCGCGCCGAGCTCGGCAGGAGTCGCCCGCCAGAAGGTGTCAGGGCTCCAGCCGAACCACAGCCCCGCCATCCCCGCCAACCGCGCCGCCGCGTCGGCGAAGCGCTCGCTCACCGTCCGCCCAGGATCTGCGCCAGCAACTGCCGCAACGCCGGCGTCGCCGCCGCCAGCCCGCCCGCCACTACCGCCTCGCCCAGCGCCTCCCGGGTCAGCGCCTCGGGCCGCTCGCGCAGGCAGTGCCAGAACAGCGCCACCAGTTCGCCGAGCGCCAGCTTCCCCGCCGCCGCCCGCTCAACCAGCGCGAACAACGGCCCCAGCTCGCCCTCGGCCGCAACCAGCGCGGCGAAGCTCGGCCGCAACACCAGCCGCTCGCCCGCAACCCGCAGCTCCGCCTCACCGCGCACCGGATTGGCCGGTTCCCCGCTCATGCGGACACCACCGCACCGGAGCTTTCCAGCGCCAGCGTGTAGCTGCGCTCGCCGTTGTAATCCCCGGCGTAGTCGAGCCGGGTCAGCAGGAACCGCCCGGTCATCGTCTCCCCGCTCTCGAAGCTCAGCCGATAGTCATCGATCGTGCCCGCCAGCGCATTCGCCTTCAGCCGAGCCTCCGCCGCCGATCCGGTGAACACTCCCGCACCCGACACACTGACCGATCGCACACCGGCTCCCGACAGCAGTTCGCGCCACCCGCCGGAATCCTTGGACGTGATCGCCACCGCCTCGCCGTTGATCGACAGCTGCGTCGTGCGCAGCCCCGCCACCGTGGTGAAGCCGGGCGGCACCTGGCCGTCGCCCACCTTCAACAGGAACGCGCTTCCCTTTTCCGCCGCCATGTCTTGCCTCCTTCGTCACTGCATCCGCAGCATGCGCACCCGATATTCGTTGGTGCCGGCCCACAGCCCTTCGCCCTCCCGCACGATGCGGCTGCGCACCGGCACCAGGCTCGCGATCCGCCAGCCCTCGCCCAAGTCGCGCGGCAGCGCTTCGACGGCCGCATCCACCTCACCCGCCAGCACGCGCAGCCGCACCGGCCGCTCGCCCGCGTCGCGCAGCACGATCGCGATCCGGCCTTCCCGGCCCGCCATGTCCTTGGTGCTCCAGTCGGTCAGCAGCGCCTCCGCCACCTCCGCATAGGGCCGCGCCGCGCGCACCGGCGGCGCATCGAACACCGCCGTCACCAGCCGCATGACGCCGGCATGCGCGGTCAGCGCCGCCACCAGCGCCTCGCCCAGCACCGTCTGCGCGCTCATCGCTCCGCCCCCAGCCAGCGCACCCGCGCATCCTCTATCCGGCGCCGCCACAGCCCGCGCCCTTCGATCGTCACGGAGTCGTCGTCGCTCTCGACCCGAATCCCCCGCACCCCGGCCGCACCGCCCCGCGCAGCCTCACCGATCCGCGCCACCGCCGCCGCGACCGCATGCGCGCCCGCCGTCTCGCCGCGCGCCAGCAGCCGCGCCCTCATCGCCGCACCTCCGGCGCCAGCCGCAGTCGCCGCCACGGCCGCCACAGCGCCGCCACCGCCGCCGGCGGCTCCCCGCCCGCGTTGCCGCTGGCGAACAGATGCGCGATCAGCAGCACCATGCCTTGCGCAATCGGCGCCGGCAGCGCCTCCCAACCCTCGGCCAGCCCCGCGCGAAAGCCGATGCGTAGCCGCCCCGCGCTGCCGGGAAGCATCGCCTTCACCCAGCCGACACCATCGGCGGTCAGGTCGATCGCATAGCTTCCGGCCGGCAGGGGAAAGGCGCTGCCCTCCGCCGGCAGGCCGTCGACCCGGGTGATCGCCGTCACCGGCTGCACCGGCAGCGGCGTCCAGCGCGCCGTCGCCGGCACCACCGCCTGCCAGTCGCGCGCGATCAGCGCATGGCCCGTGAACGTCTCGCACACCGCAAAGGCAGTCGCGGCGGCCTGCTCCAGCACCGCCTGCTCGCTCGTCGCCGCCATGCGCAGGTGCGCAAGCGCGGCCGCGCAGGCGGCAGCGATCGCCGCCTCCGGGATGGGTGGCGTCTCCATGGGGCAGCTCCGTGATGGTTGGGCAGGAAGAAGGGTCCGGCGCAGGTGCTCCCCGCGCCGGACAAGCGGTCGCTTAGGCCGCGGCGAACTTCATCAGCTTGATCGCCTCCGAATTGCTCACCTGCCCGCCCACGCGCTTGGTCGCGTAGAAGTGCACGAACGGCTTGTTCGAATAGGGATCGCGCAGGATCTGCGTCTCCTGCCGCTCCGCGATCAGATACCCCAGCCGGAAGTTGCCGAACGCGATCGACAGGCTGCCCGGCGCGATGTCCGGCATCTCCTCCGCTTCCACCACCGGATAGCCGAGCAACGTATCGGGCTGGCCGGACACGAGTCCCGGCTGCCACAGGAACGCGCCGTCCGCCGTCTTGAGCTTGCGGATGCGGGTCGAGGTCGCCGCATTCATCACGAACACCGCGCCCTGGCGATACGGCGCGCGCAGGCTCTGCACCAGGTCGATCAGCCGGTCCTGCGGCTCGCTGCCGAAATCGCCAGCCTCCCCGCTCGGCAGATACTGCAACGTCCCGAACGCCCGCGCCGCATCGCCTGCCGTGGAGACCGGCTCGCGCAGGAAGCCCTTGGGCTGGTTGATGCCACTGCCGTCGACGAACGCCCGCCCCTCGGCCGCCGCAAACTCGGCCGCGATCTCGCCCGCCAGCCATTCCTCCACGTCGAACGCGGCATCGTCCAGCATCGCCTGGCTCGCCGCCGGATTGGCGTAGAGGTCGCCCATCGGCGGCGACACCTCGTGGAAGGTCGGCGTCGCCGTCTCCGGCCGCGCCGCCGTTTCCGACGCCCAGCCGGACGGCGTGCCGCCGCTCGTCACCAGCTTGCGATAGCCGGCACTCCCGACCTTCACGACGTTGGCGATGGCACGGATCGGGCTCGCCGACTTCAGCAGCGTGTCGATCTGCCGGTCGATCTCGCTCGGCACGGCATAGCCGCCGCTCTCGCCGGTCGTACCGGTGAACGCCTTCATCTCCAGCGTCGCACCGCTGCGCACGAAGCCCTCGAACGCCGCACCGGCCGGCCGGGCCGCCGCCCCCGCCAGCATCGGCCGCGCCGCCGGCGTCCCCGCACCCTCCACGCCTGCGAAGCTCGCCTCCAGCGCATCTGCCTTAGTCTCGATCATCACCGTCTCCTGAAAAAGAAAAGGGCGCCCCACCGGGACGCCCTCACCACGCTTCAAAGCTCCGCGCCGTCACCCCGGCGCCACCGCATGCACCCACGCCAGCGGCTGCATCGGCACCGCCACCAGGCTCACCTCGATCAGCTCCAGCCGCTCCAGCTCGCGCCACCGCCCGTGCCGCGCCGCCTGCACGCGATACCCGAACGACAGCCCACCCAGCGCGCCGTCCCGAACCAGTCGGGCAAGCTCCGGCAGCTCCACGCGCCCGATGACGCGCAGACCCCGGCTGTCCTCCGCGAGTTGCTCGATCCGGCCGACCGGCGCTCCCCGGTGCTGCCACAGCAGCGGCACCGGCCCGGCGCCGGCAAAGGCGCCCGCACGCACCACGTCGCCGCCGCGGTCCGGCACGTCAAAGATCGCGGCGTAGCCGGCAAAGCGCACGCTCATCGCACCCACGCGCCGAAACCGGTCTTCACCGCCACCCCCACCAGCACCAGCGCCAGCAGCATCCGCACCACCCAGCCGATCGCCGCGCGCGCCGCCGATCGCTTGGCATCGCGCCAGGCGGCCAAGAGTTCGCGCAGCTCCTTCATGTCGCCATGGGCGGCCGCGTCCTCCAGCCCCAGCCGGGTGAGCGCACGCGTCGCGCCGACCTCGCCCGCTTCCTCCACCATCGCGCGCAGCGTCGCCAGGTCGGCACCGTCCTGCCGCGCCTGGCCCATCAGCTGCGCCAGCACCTGCGCATTGTCCATCGCCGCCTCCGCCTGTTACGTCCCGGCCATGCGTCGCCGGCTCCGTATCGTCCTGTTCGCCGCATTCGCGGCCCTGGTCTCGATCGCGTTCGTGATGCCCTTCGTCCGCGGCAAGCAATGCGCGGCCCAGGGCGGCCGCTTCGAGCGCACCACCCTCACCTGCACCCTGCCCGTGCGAGGTTAGAGGCCGGCGCCGACGACCGGCCCCACGCCCACCATCGCGCGCTTCTCCTCGCGCGTCAGAAACTCCGCCCCGCTCACTTGGCCCCACAGCCGCTCGCGGTCCTCCGCCAGCGCCGGCACCCGGTCGAGGTCCACCGACAGCGCCGGCTCCGCGAAATGCCCGGCCAATCCTTGGCTCAGCTCCGCCAGGATCCGCTCGGCAAGCGGCAGGATCGACAGCCGCCAGAGCGCCCGGTTGGCCTCGCGATAATTGGCGTAGGTGTTGTCGCCGGGCAGCCCCAGCAGCATCGGCGGCACCCCGAACGCCAGCGCGATCTCCCGCGCCGCCTGTGCCTTCAGCCCGTTGAAGTCCATGTCGGCCGGCGTCAGGCTCATCGCCTGCCACTTGAGCCCGCCTTCCAGCAGCATCGGCCGCCCGGCATTGGCGGCGCCCGCAAAGCCCGCTTCCATCTCGGCGCGGAGCCGGTCGAACTGGTCGCGCGACAGCACGCCGCCGTCGCCGGGGTCATAGACCAGTGCGCCCGAGGGCCGCGCCGCATTGTCGAGCAGCGCCTTGTTCCAGCGCGCCGCCGCATTGTGGACCGCGATCGCTCCCGCCGCCGCGCCCAGGCACCCCAGCCCATAATGATCGTCGAGCGGATGAAACGCCTTGATGTGCACCACCGTCGCCCGCCCGCGGCCATCCTCCGCCGCCAGCCGCTGCACCTGCGCACCCACCCGATAGCGGAACGCCACCGGCCAGCCATTGGCATCCGGCTCCACCGCCACCCGCTCGGGCCGAAGCGCATAGAGCTCGCCCACCCCGCCGCGCCCATCGTCCAGCAACTGCACGAACGCATTGCCGTGCAGCAGCAGCTGCGCCGCGATCGTCTCCACCAGCACCTGGCCTGCCGAGCGCCGGCACACCAGCCGCACCAACTCCCGGTCCGCGCCCGTGACCGGGGCGCCCGCCACGCCCTCTGCCACCATCCGCACCGCGCGCTGCGCGATCGCATTCTCCAGATAGCCCGCGCGCACCTGCGCCTCGTAGCTCGTCGGCCAGCTGCCCAGCGCCGCGACCGATCCGCCCGGCGACAGCGCCGGCCGCCGTCCCTCGCCCACGGCGCCCTGTGCGCCCAGGCTCTTCCTGCCGAACCATTTCATGCTAGCTTCCTCCGCCAAGGAGAGTCTGGATGCCGCAAAGCGCACACTTCGCCCTGTTCCCCGCATCGCTGATGCTGTTCTGGCTGGGCGGCATGTTCGTCTGGGCCGGCTGGCGCATCCGCCGCCAGCAGGTCCGCCCCGCCGGCGGCGAGCCCTATGCCCGCTCCGCCACTCGCCACCTCACCATCGGCGGCAGCGTGTGCGCCGCCGCCTTCGTGCTCCTGTTCCTGTCGCTCTTCACCTGATCCAGGCTCACAGCCCCCGTACCGAGGCAGCCCCGCGGCGGCCGAGCATCAGCTCGTCCATCGCCCACACCAGCGCATCGGCGCGATCGGGGGACCGGCCCGGCCCCTCGTAGCCGCCGCCCGCCACCAACCCGCACAGCTCGTCCTCCAGCGTCGGAAAGGCACCGGCGTGCGCGATCCGTCCGCGCTCGTAGAGTGCGGCGATCGGCTCGGCCCGTGCCGACTTGCCGCGCGAGGCATGCACCAGCCGTACCGGCAGCGCCGCCTCGGCCGTGCGCAGCACCGTCTCCACCATCGCGCCGCCCTGGTTCGCCTCCGCCACCACCCGGTCCGCATCGTGACGCGCGGCGCACGCTGCCACCGCCCGGGCCCAGCCGTCGGGCGTCAGCCCGGACGCACTCGCATCCTCCAACACATAGCCGCGCCCGTCCCCGCCCAGGCCCGCCGCCACGATCCCGCACGCATCCCCGTCCGCACTCGCGGGCGGGTCGACGCCCACCACCACCCGCACCAACTCGGGCGTGGTCGCGACCCGGCACCGCTCGATCAGCCCGCGCGTCCACAGCGCTCCCTGCACATCCTCGAGCAACTCCCCGTCGAGCTCCTGCCGCCCCAGCCGCGTGCCCGCGTACTGCGCCGCCATCGCCTCGACGAAGCTCGCCGGCAGGTGCGGGTTGTCGACCGTCCGCCCATGCGTCTCGTGCACGCCCGGTAGCGTCCGCACCCGCCGCAGCAGCGCGCCCGGCTTGGGGGTGGTGGTCACCACCAGCTGCGGATGCGTGCCCAGCCGCATCCCCATCATCAGATTGTCCCAGGCCGCATCGCCCAGGCGCCACTTGGCGATCTCGTCGCACCAGCCGGCATGGTGCTCGGGTCCGCGCAGCTTCTCGGGCGCCTCCGCCGAATAGGCGAACGCCTTTGCCCCCGAGGCGAAGTGCAGCACGCCTCCCTTCCACAGCATCGGCTCGTCGTCGTGCGCGCTCGCCTGCAACCCGCCCTCGCCGCCCACCATCACCCGGTGCACGTCGTCGAGCGTCGCCCCCACCAGCGCGATCCGCGCCTGGGGGTGGCTGCGCGCGAATTCGGACACCCACTCCGACGCTGCCCGCGTCTTGCCAAAGCCGCGGCCGGCCAGGATCAGCCAGATCCGCCAGCCTTCCGCGGTCGGCAGCTGGCCGGGATGCGCCCAGCGTTCCCAGCGATGCAACAGCTCACGCCGTTGCTCCGGCGACAGGATCGCCAGCGTCGCCGCCTGCGTGGCCGGGTCGGCACGGGCCAGCGCCCGCATCGCCGCCTCGCGCTCCTCCGCCGGGCTCACGCATCGCCCCCCTCCTCAGTCCGGCGCGCCCGCGCCTCCTCCGCCGCATGACGCTTGCTCAGCATCGCCAACCGCTTAAGGATCGCCGCATCCGTCTTGTCCGCCGCGCCCGCGCCCGCCTTGGCGCGCTTGCCCGCGGGCGCCTCCGCCTCGCGCTGCCGCTCGATCAGCCGCAGCGCGAACAGCACGTCCGGCGTTTCCAGCGGTTCGCTCGACGTGCCGGTCAACACCGCGGCCGTACGCTCGATCAGCATCGCCTCCAGCCGGTCGTATCCGACCCGCAGCGCGGCGCGCCAGCCCTCGGCAAAGCCCGCATCGCTCCGGCACGCGGCATAGGCCTGCAGCGGCGCGATCGCGACCGCCTCGGCGGCTGCCTCCACGCTGCCGGTCGCCGCCAGGTGATCCAGGAACGCGCTTTGCACCCCGACCCCGATCGAGCGGGTGCGCCCCGTTCCCGATGCTGCTTCCGATCCCGTCCCGATCTGCCGCGCCATCGCCCCTCCCCCGAACGCAAGACGGCGCCGCAGCCCTTCGGCTCCAGCCCCGCTCGCAATTCCTCAGCGTTCCTGTCTTGTTCCATATCAGCGTGACGATGTCAAGCACTTTGTACCTGTTTGGTTAGTCATCCGGAATCCGCTCGGCGCCCGGGATACTCTCCGGTAGGGAGGCCCGCATGGACTCCTCGCCCCGCCCGCCGCTCCTTCGCCGACTCACCGCCAGCATCGACCGCTACAGCATGCTGCTGATCGCGACCGTGCTGGTGGCGACGCTGCTTCCCTGCCGCGGCCGGGTGGCGGACGGCTTCGCCCTGCTGACGCAGGCGGCGATCGCGCTGCTCTTCTTCCTCCACGGCGCCAAGCTGTCGCGCGCGGCGATCGTCGCCGGCCTCACCGCTTGGCGGCTCCACCTGGTCGTGTTCGCCGCCACCTTCCTGATGTTCCCGCTGCTGGGGCTGGGCGTGGAGTGGGGCTCGTCGTGGTTCCTCTCCCCGGCACTCGCGCAAGGGCTGCTGTTCCTCACCCTCCTGCCCTCCACGGTCCAGTCGTCGATCGCCTTCACCGCCATCGCCCGCGGCAACGTCCCCGCGGCGGTGTGCAGCGCGTCGCTTTCCAACATCGCCGGCATCTTCATCACGCCCGTGCTCGTCGCGCTGCTGATGGGCGTGTCCGCCAGCGGCGGCGACTCGCTTGCCGCCATCGAGGAGATCGCGCTCCAGCTGCTGCTCCCCTTCGTCGTCGGCCATCTCGCCCGGCCGCTCGTCGGTGGCTTCATCGAACGGCACAAGCCGCTGGTCTCCACGGTCGACCGCGGCTCGATCCTGCTCGTCGTCTACACCGCCTTCAGCGCCGCGGTGATCGAGGGGCTGTGGCACCGCGTCCCCGTGTGGCAGCTGGTGCTGGTCACGATCGTCTGCTGCCTGCTGCTCGCGGTGGTGCTGTTCGCCACCCGCACGCTGGCGCGCCGCCTCGGCTTCTCGCGCGCGGACGAGATCGCGATCGTCTTTAGCGGGTCGAAGAAGAGCCTCGCCTCGGGCGTGCCCATGGCGGGCGTGCTGTTCCCGGCAGCCCAGGTCGGCGCGCTCATCCTGCCGCTGATGATCTTCCATCAGCTCCAGCTGCTCGCCTGTGCCGTCATCGCCCGGCGCTATGCCGAGGCCGATCTTCCCGCCGATGCTTGACACAGCCCGCCCGCTCGGGCGCAACACAGGCCCGTCGCCCAAGGATGAGAACCGGATGATCAAGACCCTGCTGCGTGCCGCCGGCCTGTTCGCCTTTGCCGCCTGGACGACGCCGCTCGCCGCGCACCAGGCGGCCGCACCCGCCGCCCAGGCGCAGACGGTCGATGCCGATCCCGCCCTCTGGGTAGTGAAGGACGCGGACACCACCATCTACCTCTTCGGCACCATCCATCTGCTCAAACCCGGCCTCAGCTGGTTCGACGAGGCGGTGAAGACCGCCTTCGACCGAAGCGACGAGCTGGTGCAGGAGATCGTGCTTCCCGATCCACAGGCGGTGCAGAAGGCACTGATCGCAACCGCCATCAACCCCACCGGTCCCGGCCTCGAAGAGCGGCTGCCCGCCGACACCCGCAAGGCCTATCTGGCAGCGCTCGCCGATGTCGGCGTGCCGGCGGCGAGCTTCGACCGCTTCGATCCGTGGTTCGCGGCCACCAACCTGACGGTGCTCAAGCTGGTGAAGGCCGGCTATGATCCCAACAGCGGCGCCGAACAGGCGCTCACCGCCGCCGCCAAGCAGGCGGGCAAGCGCGTGACGGGCCTGGAAACCCTCGAACAGCAGTTCGGCTATTTCGACAGCCTGTCCGAAAAGTCCCAGATCGCCTTCCTCACCGACACCATCAAGCAGTTGCCCGATGCCGAGAAGGAAGTCGGCAAGATGGTGGCCCAGTGGTCGGCCGGCGATCCGGACGCCCTTGCCGAGACGATGAACGAGGGGCTCGACGCGACCCCGGAAGTGGCCAAGATCCTGCTGCTCGACCGCAACGTCCGCTGGGCCAGCTGGATCGCGGATCGCATGGCAAAGCCCGGCACCGTCTTTGTCGCGGTCGGCGCCGGCCATCTCGCGGGCAAGGACAGCGTCCAGGCGCAGCTCGCCGCCCACCGTCTGAAGGCCGAGCGCGTCCCCTATTGATGCGGCCAGGGAGCGGTTCGCGCGAACGCTCGTTGTCGCCACAGCCTCCAGCAAAGGACGCCGCATGGCCGACACCGCTCCCCGCCCCTTCCTCGGCCTCGTTGCCGGCATCGCCGCCGGGGTCGTTGCCTCGGCCGCCATGGCCGGCTTCCAGGCTGCCGCCGCCCGCCTCATGCCCTCCGACAGCGAGGACGATCCCGCGACAGTGAAGGCCGCCGACCGCGTCAGCCGGGCCGCGACCGGCCACCCGGTCGCCGAGCCGAACCGCGCCGCCGCCGGTCAGGCGGTTCATTATCTGGTCGGAGCAGTCCTGGGCGGCATCTACGGCGTGCTCGCGGAATATCAGCCCGCCACTCGCCGGGGTTTCGGCGGCGCCTATGGCCTTGTCACCTCGCTGCTGGTCGACGAAGCCGCCGTCCCGGCCGCGGGCCTGGCGCCCGGCCCATGGCAGGCGTCGCTCGCCAGCCACGGCTACGGCCTCGCCTCGCACCTGGTCTACGGCATGGCTCTGGAAGGCACCCGCACCTTGATCGCCGGCCGCCGCTGAACGCCGGGCGGCACACTCGCCCTCACCCTTCATCGTACCCCGGCGAAGGCCGGGGCCCAGTTGGGGGAACCTAGCGGCTCTAGCGCTCCGGCCGGCCAGAAGGCCTTGCGTACCTACAGCAGCAGCCAATCCTCGCGCGTACGGCCGACCGCGCCACCGTTCTGCCGCCGCGCGAGCTCCTGCTCGGCGGTGTACCGCACGTCCTCGTCGCGGTCGGACAGGAAGCCGTCGAGCGAATCGTCGTCGATCTCCGTCCACTCACGCCCCCGGTCCGGGCCATAACGCACGCGCGGCAGCAGCCCGGGCAGGTTCGACCATTCGATCAGCTGGGCGATGCTCGCTTCGTTCAGCATGTCGCGCAGGTGGAATGCGGTCACATAGGCGTCCGGGAAAGCGCGATGCGCCGGCAGGCCGCGCTCATGCTCGATGCCGTGCGGCCGCCGCCAATAGCGCAGCATCTGGTTGGAAAAGCCCGGCGAGTCCGGCCAAAGCCGCAGCGCGCATTTCCAGGTGCAGATCCAGTCGGCGCCATGGGTCAGCGGCGCCGTGCAGAACTTCTGCTCGAAATCCGCCCGGTGCGCCGCCAGCGCGATCCGGCGGGGATAGGGATCGAGCACCCGCCGCGCGACGTCATGCCAATAGGGCGCGTCGGCGACCTGCTCGTCCAGGATATGGTGGATGGCCTGGGTGACGGGCGGGATCATCCGGCCCGGATTGACGAGCTGCGATCCGCCCTCGCCCACCAGTTCCCAGCGCCCGTCCTCGCCCAGCGCCACATCCTGCCAGCCGATCTCGCACACCCCATGCGCGGGGGGTGCGTTGCCGGTGGTTTCGAGGTCGATGACGCGAACGATCTGGGGGGAAGCCATGGCCCCGAAATGGGGCAGCCGGGCGCGAATTGCCAGCCCGCGCGTTCCAGACCGCTCGCCGCTTGCCGCGACAGGCAGCGGGCCGGGCGCCCTCGCCCGGCCCGCACCCGATCAGTGCGCCGCCTGCGGCCCGCGCTGAAGCCCGCTCAGCGCCAGCTGCTCGTCGATCTGCGCCATCAGCCGGTCGAGCCCTTCCTGGCTCTTGGCTTCTGCGCGCGCCACCAGCACGTCCTGAGTGTTGGACGCGCGCAGCAGCCACCAGCCGTCGGGCGTGTTGACGCGTGCGCCATCGGTGCGATTGACGTCCGCGCCGGCCGCTTCCAGCCGCTCCAGGATCTCGTCGACCACCGCGAACTTGCGGCTCTCGTCCACCTGGAAACGCATTTCCGGCGTGTTGATCATCTCGGGCATTGCAGACCGGATCTCGGTCATCGACTTGCCGATCATGTGCACCGCGCGGATCAGCCGCACCGCCGCATACGGCGCGTCGTCGAACCCGTAATAATCGTGCGCGAAGAAGATGTGGCCCGACATCTCGCCCGCGAGCGGCGAGTTGGTTTCCTTCATCTTGGTCTTGATGAGGCTGTGACCCGTCTTCCACATCAGCGGCTCGCCGCCCAGCTCCGCAATGCGGTCGTACAGCGCCTGGCTCGCCTTCACGTCGGCGATGATCGTCGCGCCCGGCAGTTCCTTCAGCACCGGCTCGGCCAGGATCGACAGCAGCTGGTCGCCCCAGATCACCCGGCCGGTGCCGTCGATCGCGCCGATACGGTCGCCGTCGCCGTCGAAGGCGATGCCGAAGTCGAGGTTCTTGTCCGCCACCAGCTGCTTGAGCGCCGCCAGGTTCTTTTCCTCGGTGGGGTCGGGATGGTGGTTGGGGAAGCGGCCGTCGATGTCGGTGAACAGCAGGTGGTGCTCGCCCGGCAGCAGCTCGGTGAGCTTCTCGATCACCCGGCCTGCCGAACCGTTGCCGGCATCCCAGCCGATCCGGTACGCGCCGCCGGCGTAGCCTGCCATCAGGCGCCCGACATAGGCGTCCTCGATGTCATAGTCGCTGACGGTGCCTTCGCCCTCTTGCCAGTCGCCCTCGGCGCCCATGCGGCCGAGCTTCTGGATGTCCTCGCCGAAGAACGGCTTGTGCTGCAGCACCATCTTGAAGCCGTTGTAGTCGGCCGGGTTGTGGCTGCCGGTGATCATGATGCCGCCGTCGACCTCCAGCGTCGCCTCGGCGTAATAGAGCATCGGCGTCGGCCCCAGGCCGACCCGCACCACGTCGACACCGCTCTGCGTCAGGCCCTGGACCAGCGCCGCCTCGAGCTCGACCGAGGACACGCGGCCGTCGCGGCCCACCGCCACGCGGGTGCCGCCGGCGCGGCGCACGATCGTGCCGAAGCCGCGGCCGATCGCGGTCGCGTCCGCCGCGCCCAGGGTTTTGCCGACCACCCCGCGGATGTCATATTCGCGCAGCGAGGTGGGGTCGAAGACGTGGCTCATGGCTTTCTCCCTGGAATTCGGTGGCGTCAGATCGCGCGACGCCGCGGAAAGTTCAATGTCGCAACCGGCCGAGCAGCACGTCGCGGGCCGCATTCACCCGACGGGTGAGGTCGGCCGATCCGCCGCGGTCGGGATGGACGGCGCCCACCAGCCGTCGATGGGCAGCGCGGATCGTCGCCTCGTCCGCGTCCGGGCCGACGCCCAGCACCTGCCGCGCCTCGGCCTCGCCCGTCAGCGCAGGCTTGCGCGGGCGCAGGTAGAGCCACAGCCCCACCAGCACCGCCGCGACCAGAAGGACCTTCAGCATCAAGCAGCGGCAGAAGGCACGACCGGGTCCGGCAGCGCCAGCCCGGCCATCATCTCGCGCAGTTCCTGGCGCGCGGCGACGTGGCTCAGCCCCATCGCACCAAACTCGCGGCTGTCGAGCATGGTCAGCCCTTTGGGGAACAGCTCGCGATAGATCACGCGCTCCGACAGCCCCGGGATCACCCGGAACCCGACGCGCTTGGAGAGCTGCTCGATCGCCTCGGACACGCGCCGCATGTTGCGCGCCTCGATGTGCTGCAGGCGGTTGCGCAGCACCACCCAGTCGATCGTCGATCCATCGGCGCGGGCGCGATGCTTGCGCGTTTCCCAGATCAGCTCCGAATAGAAGCTCGGCCGCGTGACCTTGAACGTCTCCGGGTGCACCTGCCCGATCAGGTCGAAATCGACGAAGCTGTCGTTCATCGGCGTGACGAGCGTGTCCGCGTTGGTCACGGCCATGCGCGCGAACGGATCGTCGCGGCCCGGCGTGTCGATCACCAGATAATCGGCATTCTCCGACAGACGCTCCAGCGTGTCGGTGAAGAAGTCCATGCTCTCGCCGTCATGCGTCGCATGGATCGGCATCGGCAGGGTGCCGCCCTGCCGGCGCGCGGTTTCCGCCCGGTTGTCCAGATAACGACCCAGCGTGCGCTGGCGATGGTCCAGGTCGAACGCCGCCACCCGCGCCCCCTTGGCGGCAAGCGCGATCGCGACGTGGACCGCGGTCGTCGACTTGCCCGTGCCGCCCTTTTCGTTGGCAAACACGATGACGTGCAATCCGTTTGAGGCCGTGCTCAAGGTGCCTGCTGTCCCCTGTTGGTACCCTGGTGCTGGTGCCATGGTGTTGATCCCGTGGCGGCACCCCCATAGAAGGCCGCCTTCCTATTCTTACCGGAGGCTATTGGGCCGTGCAAACCATCCGTCAGCTCGACGCGCTTCGCGACGCGCTGGCTTCTTACCGCGCCGCAGGGGAAAGCGTCGCCCTCGTTCCCACCATGGGCGCGCTTCACGACGGCCACATGGCGCTGGTCGATGCCGCGCGTCGCCGCGCCAACCGCGTGGTGGTGTCGATCTTCGTCAATCCCAAGCAGTTCGGCCCCAATGAGGATCTGGCCCGCTATCCCCGGCGCGAGATGCAGGATGCCCGCATGCTGACGGAAGCAGGCGCCGACGTCCTGTGGATGCCGTCGGTCGAAGAAATGTATCCCGCGGGCTTCGCCACCACCGTCTCGGTGTCCGGCGTCAGCGACATCCTGGAGGGTGCGCATCGGGCCGGCCACTTCGACGGCGTCGCTACGGTCGTCGCCAAGCTCTTCGGCCAGGTCCGTCCCGACGTCGCCCTGTTCGGCGAAAAGGATTTTCAGCAGCTGGCGGTAATCCGCCGCATGGCGGCCGATCTCGATCTGGGCATCGAGGTGGTCGGCGTGCCGACCCAGCGCGACGACGACGGCCTCGCCCTCTCGTCCCGCAACCTCTACCTCGATCCGGACGAGCGCCAGCGTGCCGTCGCCCTTCCCCGCGCGCTCGGCATCGCGGCGCGCACGCTGGAAAAGGGCGGGGCTGCCGACGAGGCGCTCTCCCAGGCCCGCGACATGCTCGCCCAGGCCGGGTTCGAGACCGACTATATCGCGCTGGTCGATGCGGAGACCTTGGGCGATCCTGTTCCCGGCCAGCCGATGCGGCTGCTCGCCGCCGCACGGATCGGCAACACCCGCCTGATCGACAACGTCGCCGTCCTCCCTGCCTGACCGGCACCAGCCTCCCACCGGCGCGTTCCCCACCACAGGGACAGCCGCGGGAGGCAGGATGTGCGCAATCTGGATTTCACCGACTGGCACAGCGTGCTCACCACGCTGGTCGGGCTCGCGCTCTTCACGCTGATCGGCGTCGGCACCCGGCTGGTGATGATGATGACCATCCAGCAGCGCCGGGAGCGCATGAACCGGCAGATCAACGAGCGGCTCCGCACGCTGATCGCCGCCTACAAGACGCTCGGCGGCTCGTTCACCGGGGACCTGACCGTCGATCCCACCCACCTGCGCGACCTGCGCCGCCGCAGCGATGCCGGCACCGCCACCGAGCCGATGGCGGCGCTCGACCTCACGGCAGAGCGCGCCGCCGGCTCCGAGCGCACCCGCCGCATCCGCGACGCCGTCGAGGCGGCGCTTTCCGACATCATCCTGCTCGGGACCGAGCAGCACGTCCGCCTGGCCCGGCAGGCGGTGGAGGAACTCGTCGCCGGCCATCCGGTCCACACCCATGCGCTGGTGGTGGCGTTGCGCGACTTCATCCGGGAGGCGCTGGGCCTCGATCCGATCCCCGCCGACCTCGCCATGCCGCTCCAGGGCCCCAGCCGTCCGGCCAGTTCCGGGGCGCGCGGAAAGGAAGGCGAGCGCGGCGGCAGCGGTGGTGGTGGTGGCGGCGGTGGCGGCATGGGAGGAGGCATGGGCGGCATGGGCATGGGCGGCGGCACCGCCCTTGAGGACGACGCCCGCCGTCCTCGCTCCTGATGTGACACTCCCGCGCCCGGCGACGCGTCGCTGACCTTGCCTCAGCCCGCCAGACTCGCCCGCCCGCCCGCGTGCCGCTCCAGCCGTCCCGCAAGCTCCAGCTCCAGCAGCACGATCTGCACCACGGCTGCGGGAAGCGCGGATTGGCGGACCAGCTCGTCCACGGGCACCGGCACGGGGCTGAGCAAGTCCGTCACCCGCCGCCGTTCTGGCTCGCCGGCATTCTCGGCGACCGGCTCGGCCGCATACCGGCTGCCCGGTGAGCGGACGCTGCGCGGATCGATCGGGCGCAGCATCTCGGCCACGTCAGCTGCCGACTGGATCAGCGTCGCCCCTTCCCGGATCAGCAGGTTGCAGCCCTGCGCCCGCGGGTCGAGCGGGCTGCCGGGCACCGCCATCACCTCGCGCCCTGCTTCCGCCGCGAGGCGCGCGGTGATCAGCGATCCGGACTTGGCCGCCGCCTCCACCACCACCGTTCCCTGCGACAGTCCGGCGATGATCCGGTTGCGATACGGAAAGTGCCGCGCGCGTGGCTCCGTCCCCGGCGGCTGCTCCGCGACCAGCAGGCCCCGCTCCGCCACCGCCTCCTGCAGCGCGGCATTCTCCGGCGGGAACGCGATGTCGATCCCGCTCGCGATCACCCCCACCGTACCGCCGCCGAGCGATCCCGCATGCGCCGCGGTATCGATCCCGCGCGCCAGGCCGGAGACGACGGTGATCCCCTCGCCTGCCAGCGCCTCCGCCAGCTGGCGCGCGAATCGGCAGGCGGCAGCGGACGCATTGCGCGCGCCGACCATCGCCACGCACGGTCGCGCCAGCAGCGCCAGCCTCCCGCGCAGGATCAGCGCAGGCGGCGCATTCTCGATCTCCGCCAGCAGCGGCGGATAGTCGGCATCGTCCATGAACAGATAGCGCGCGCCCAGCCGCTCGGTCCGCGCGATCTCCCGCCGCACTGCGTCCTCGGACGCGATCACCGGCGCGCGCCCGCCGCCGCGCGCGGCCAGGTGCGGCAGGGCCTCCAAGGCGGCGGTGGCGCTGCCGAAGCGCGCAACCAGCTGGCGATAGGTGATGGGGCCGACGTTCGCGGAACGGATCAGCCGGAGCCGATCGATCCGCGGGTCGGCGTCAGCCACCCTTGCGGCTGCCGACGCGGGGCTCGGTGCCGTCGAGCAGCCGCCCCAGATTCTCGCGATGCTTCCACAGCGCCACCGCGGCCATTCCAAGCAGCAGCAGGACCAGGTCGAACTGCCCGAACCAGGCGGCGCTCACCGGTGCGGAGATGCAGGCGGTCATGCCCGCCACCGAGGAGATGCGCAGCAGCGCGAGCAGCCCCAGCCACACGACCGCGAACACCAGCGCGCTCGGCCAATGGAGCGCGAGCACCACGCCCAGCATCGTCGCGACGCCCTTGCCACCGCGGAAGCCAAGCCAGACGGGATAGCAATGGCCAAGGAACGCCGTCGCCGCGGCGAACGGGCCATGGCCGGGGAACAGCCATTCGGCCAGCACCACCGCAAGCGTGCCCTTGGCGGCGTCGAGCAGCAGCGTCGCCGCCGCCAGCCCCTTGCGCCCGGTGCGCAGCACGTTGGTCGCGCCGATGTTGCCCGATCCGATCGCACGCAGGTCGCCCGCACCGAACCACCGCGCGAGCAGCAGCCCGAACGGGATCGCGCCCAGCAGATAGCCGAGCAACATTGCGCCAAGCGCCGGCGCCGATGAGAAGTCGGTTGGCAAGACTGATTTCGTACCCCTGTTGCCCCGACGCTAGGCGTTTCGGTATCGGGGCGCAACAACCTCGATCAAAGCGGGAACGTCTCTCCGCGCGCAAGGATCTGCCCCGCATGCCCGACTCCCGCCCGATTCTGTTCTTCGACTCCGGCGTCGGCGGGCTGTCGGTGCTCGCCCCCACCCAGCGGCTGCTGCCCCGCGCGCCGATCGTCTACGCAGCCGACTCGGCAGGCTATCCCTATGGCACCCGCAGCGAGGCGGAGATCGCCGCACGCGTCCCCGCGCTGCTGGGGCGGCTGGCAGAACGCTTTCAGCCGCGCCTGATCGTGATCGCCTGCAACACCGCCTCCACCATCGCGCTGCCGGCGGTGCGCGCCGCGCTCGACCTGCCCGTGGTCGGCACCGTCCCGGCCATCAAGCCCGCGGCCGAGTTGAGCCGCACGCGCGTCATCGGCGTGCTCGGCACCGAGGCGACGGTACGCCAGCCCTATGTCGACGATCTGGCCACCCGATTCGCGGCCGACTGCCGCGTCCTGCGCCACGGCTCGGCCGCGCTGGTCGCCCTTGCCGAGGCGCGGCTGCGCGGGGAGGAGGCGGAGGACGACGCCTATCGGGCCGTGCTGGCGGGCCTGCTCGACCAGCCCGGCGGTGATCGGATCGACGTGATCGTCAACGCCTGCACCCATTTCCCGCTGGTGGCGGACCGGCTGGAGGCAGCAGCCGGGCGCCCGGTGCGGTTCGTCGACGGTGGCGAGGGCATCGCGCGGCGCGTCGCCCATCTCCTCGACGGCGCCGACTGGCCCGACGCTCCGGGCGAAGGCACGGCGGTGTTCACCGGCGCCGATCCGGGGATCGACTTGCTCCGGCCTGCCCTCGCCCGCTTCGGCTTGACCCAGATCAAACTGCTGTAATCGAACGGTCCGCTCGCTCTAAACGAGGCTTTGAGAGTAGAAAAACAAGGGTCCTGTCGTTATGCAGACCGGCATGTCCAGCGACGAAACCGTTCGCGCGGTCGATTACAGCCGCGTCTTCAACCAGGCGATCGACAGGCTCCATGCCGAGGGGCGCTACCGCGTCTTCATCGACATTTTGCGCAACAAGGGCATGTTCCCCAACGCGCGCTGCTTCGCCGGGCATAACGGGCCCAAGCCGATCACGGTCTGGTGCTCCAACGATTATCTGGCGATGGGGCAGCACCCCAAGGTGATCGCCGCGATGGAAGAGGCGCTGCACGACGTCGGCGCCGGCTCCGGCGGCACCCGCAACATCGGCGGCAACACCCATTATCACATCGATCTCGAAAGCGAGCTCGCCGACCTCCACGGCAAGGAAGGCGCGCTGCTGTTCACCAGCGGCTATGTCTCCAACGAGGCGACGCTGGCGACGCTCGCCAAGGTGCTGCCCGGCTGCATCATCTTTTCCGACGAGCTCAACCACGCCTCGATGATCGCGGGCATCCGCAACTCGGGCTGCGAGAAGCGGGTCTTCCGCCACAACGACCTGGAGCACCTCGAAGAGCTGCTGGCCGAGTCGGATCCGCAGGCGCCCAAGCTGATCGCGTTCGAAAGCGTCTATTCGATGGACGCCGACATCGCGCCGATCGCGGCAATCTGCGACCTCGCCGACAAGTACAATGCGCTGACCTATCTCGACGAAGTCCATGCCGTCGGCATGTACGGCGCACGCGGCGGCGGCATTTCGGAGCGGGACGGCGTCGCCGATCGCCTCAACATCATCGAGGGCACGCTCGGCAAGGCGTTCGGCGTGATGGGCGGCTATATCGCGGCCGATCGCACGATCATCGACGTGATCCGCAGCTATGCGCCCGGCTTCATCTTCACGACCTCGCTGTCCCCGGTGCTGGTCGCGGGCGCGCTCGCGAGCGTCCGCCACCTCAAGGCGTCCTCGGTCGAGCGCGAGGGCCAGCAGGCCGCCGCCGCCAAGCTCAAGGCGATGTTCCGCGACGCCGGCCTGCCGGTGATGGACTCGACCACCCACATCGTGCCGCTGATGGTCGGCGATCCGGTCAAGGCCAAGCGCGTCAGCGACATCCTGCTCGCCGAATACGGCGTCTACGTGCAGCCGATCAACTTCCCGACCGTGCCCCGCGGCACCGAGCGCCTGCGCTTCACCCCCGGCCCCGCCCATGACGAGTCGATGATGCGCGAACTCACCGACGCGCTGGTCGAGATCTGGGGGCGCCTGGAAATGCGCCGCGCCGCCTAAGGGCGTCATCACCACGCTCGTACCCCGGCGGAGGCCGGGGCCCAGTTGGGAGCGCTACGATAGGGCGCGCTGTTCTTCGGAATCACCGATATTGGCCAGCTGCCTTCGCGGGATCTTTGTGCCCCGGTCGTGCTCCTGCGCAGGCAGGAGCCCAGGGCAACAAAGTGCGACGCCGGATACCTCTAGGCCCCTGCCCGCGCGGTGCGCTATGGGCGCCCCTGCCCCGCCAGCACCGCGCGCGCATCCTCGCAATCGCGCGCGATCTGCGCCTTCAGCGCATCCAGCCCGTCGAACCGCCACTCCGGCCGCAGATAGTCGATCAGCGCGACCTCGATCCGCTGCCCGTACAGGTCCCCGGAAAAGTCGAAGAAATACGGCTCGAGCAGCTCCAACGGCGGCTCGATCATCGGCCGGATGCCCAGGTTCGCGACCCCGTCGAGCACGCGCCCGTCCGCCAGCCGCCCGCGCACCGCATAGATGCCATAGGCGGGGCGCAGATAGCTGCCGAGCGTCAGGTTGGCGGTCGGGAAACCCAGCTCCCGCCCCAGCCGCGCGCCCGGCTCCACCACGCCCTGGATCGCGAACGGCCGGGTCAGCAGCGCCGCGGCCTCCGCAGGCTTGCCCCCCTCCAGCAACGCGCGGATGCGGCTGGACGAGACCGGCTCGCCCCCGTCCTCGACCGGTGCCACCGTGTCGACGGAAAACCCCTGCGCCGCGCCCAGCGCCGCCAGCACCGCGACATTGCCGTCGCGCCCCTTGCCGAAGGTGAAGTCGGCGCCCGTCACGACGCCGCCGATCCCCGCCAGCCCGCGCAGCCGCTCCTCCACGAACGCCGCGGCCGACAGGCTCGCGAGCGCGGCATCGAACCGGAACACCAGCATCGCATCGGCGCCGGCTTCGGCGAACAGCCGCTCGCGCTGGTCGAGCGTCGTCAGGCGGAACGGCGCGGCATCGGGCCGGAAGTGGCGGATCGGGTGCGGATCGAAGGTGGCGACGATCGCCGGCCGGCCCTCGGCATGCGCGCGCGTCACCGCCCGGCGCACCACCGCCTGGTGCCCGAGGTGGAAACCATCGAAATTGCCGAGCGCGACGATCCCGCCCCGCAACCCTGCGGGGACCGCCGAGCTGCCGTCCAGCCGCTCCATGCCCTGCGCTATAGGGAAAGCCGACGCGCAGGCAAACCATGTGCGCGTCAACGGCGGCCGCGCTCCGAACCTGCCGTGCTCCTGCGCAGGCAGGAGCCCAGGGTACCCCGCGCTACCGTTCGCGGCCTGGCTACCGCGCCAATGTTACAAAGCTATACGCCGGCCGCGCGCCCTCGGCCGGAAAGTCCTCCCGCGCCACCTCGCGCCAGCCCTCGAAAACCGGCACCACCGCATCCCCCTCGGGTGCAGCATGCACCTCGGTCAGCTCGATCCGATCGGCATGCGGCAGGAACAGCGCGAACACCTCCGCCCCGCCGATCACCGCCACCTCGCCATCGCCGGCGAGCGCCAGCGCCGCCTCCGGATCCTGCGCCACCTCGGCACCCGGTGCATGCCAGCTGCGGTCGCGCGTCAGCACGATGTGCCGCCGCCCCGGCAGCGGGCTCGGGAAACTCTCGAACGTCTTCCTGCCCATCACCATCGGCTTGCCCATGGTACCCGCCTTGAACCGCTTGAGATCGGCCGGCAGGTGCCAGGGCAGCTGCCCGTCGCGCCCGATCACGCCATTGTCGGCCCGCGCCAGGTGGAAGACGATCATACCGCGACCGGCGCCTTGATGTGCGGCTGCGCGTGGTAGTCGTGGAGCACGAAGTCCTCCAGCTCATAGCCGTCGATGCCGTCCGGCCGGCGCAGGATTTCCAGCCGCGGCAGCGCGGTGGGCGTGCGCGACAGCTGCTCGCGCGCCTGGTCCAGGTGGTTGAGGTAGAGGTGGCAGTCGCCGCCCGTCCACACGAACTCGCCGACCTCCAGCCCGCACTGGTCCGCCAGGATATGGGTCAGCAGCGCATAGCTGGCGATATTGAACGGCACGCCCAGGAAGATGTCGGCCGAGCGCTGATAGAGCTGCAGCGACAGCTTGCCGTTGGCGACATGGCACTGGAACAGGCAGTGGCACGGCGCCAGCGCCATGGCCGGCAGGTCGCCGGGATTCCAGGCGGAGACCACCATCCGCCGCGACGCCGGGTTCGCCTTCAGCGTCGCGATCAATTCGGCAATCTGGTCCAGGTGGCGGCCATCGGCCGTCTCCCAGTCGCGCCACTGCTTGCCATAGACGGGGCCGAGGTCGCCCGATTCGTCGGCCCACTCGTCCCAGATGCTGACCTTGCGCTCCTGCAGCCAGCGCACGTTGGTGTCGCCGCGCAGGAACCACAGCAGCTCGACGATGATCGAGCGCAGGTGCAGCTTCTTGGTGGTGAGCACCGGGAAGCCCGCCGAAAGGTCGAAGCGCATCTGGTGGCCGAACACCGAACGGGTGCCGACACCGGTGCGGTCCATCGTCTCCACGCCCGTGTCGAGCGCGCGCTGCATCAGGTCGAGATATTGCTGCATGCTGCCGGCGTAGCGGCTGCGCGTACGGAAGCCTAGCCTGCCTTGGGCGCTGGCGGGTTCAGCCGGCACGGGCGGATCGCGCTGGGCTCCGGCCGCGGCCCCACCGCCTGGAAGGTCGCCAGATAGCCGCCCGCGGACGGCATCGGCCGCATCGACACCTGTCGATAGCCCACCGCCTCGAACTCGCAGCGCAGCAGCGCCGGCGGCGTTCCGTGGTTCTGCGTGGCGCGGTTGGCGTCCACCACCACGACCAGCCCGTCCGGGCTTAGCGACGGCCGCAGGTGCCACAGGAACGCATAGGGCTCGGCGATCTCATGGTACATGTGCACCATCAGCACCCGGTCGAAGCTCGCCTCGGGCAGCCGCGGGTCGTCCGCCTTGCCCAGCCGTACGCTGACGTTGTCGAGCCGCTCGCGCGCCACGCGCTGCGCCAGCGCGTCGCGCACTTCGGGCACGATGTCCTCGGCCAGCACCCGGCCGTCCGGGCCGACCCGCTGGGTCAGGCGGATCGTGTAATAGCCCTCGCCCGCGCCGATGTCGGCGACTGTCATCCCCTTGGCGATGCCGGCGCCGTCCATCACTTCCTCGGCCTCGTTCAGCCGGTCGCGCGCTTCCTCGGTCGACCAGCGCGCGGACACGATGGTCGCCACCGGCCGGTCGGCCGCCGGAAAGTCGGAAGCCTTCGCCTCGGACTTGCGCTCGGGCAGCTTGGGCTCGGTCGCATCGCAGGCGCCCAGCAGCAGGGCGCACGCCGCCACCGCCGCCCCGGCCCATGCCGTGCGTCGCCTATCCAGCCCAGGCAAGACCCGCCCCACGATCAGTCGACGTCCTCCACCTCGACCGTCTCGCCGGTCACGCGCTGCGACAGCGCCGCTGCCATGAACGGGTCGAGCGCGCCGTCGAGCACGTCGCCCGGCGCGGTCGAGGTCACGCCCGTGCGCAGGTCCTTCACCAGCTGGTACGGCTGGAGGACATAGGAACGGATCTGGTGACCCCAGCCGATGTCCGTCTTGGTGGCATTCTGTGCGTTCGCGGCCGCCTCGCGCTCGGCGAGCTCCCGCTCGTACAGGCGCGCGCGCAGCTGGTTGTACGCCTCGGCCTTGTTCTTGTGCTGCGAACGCTGGTTCTGGCACTGCACCACGATGCCCGTCGGCAGGTGGGTGATGCGCACGGCCGAGTCGGTCGTGTTGATGTGCTGACCGCCCGCGCCCGACGCGCGGTACGTGTCGATGCGCAGCTCACTCTCGTTGATCTCGATGTCGATGTTGTCGTCGATCACCGGATAGACCCACACGCTCGAAAAGCTCGTGTGGCGCCGTGCTGCGCTATCGTACGGGCTGATGCGCACCAGCCGGTGGACGCCGCTCTCGGTCTTGGCGTAGCCATAGGCGTTCTCGCCCTTCACCAGCAGCGTCGCCGACTTGATGCCCGCCTGCTCGCCGGCATGATAGTCGATCAGCTCGACCTTCATGCCGCGCCGCTCGGCCCAACGCGTGTACATGCGCTGCAGCATCCCCGCCCAGTCCTGGCTCTCGGTACCGCCGGCGCCCGAGTTGATCTCGATATAGGTGTCGTTGGCGTCCGCCTCGCCGGACAGCAGCGCTTTCACCTTGTCCTGCTCGGCGCGTTCCGCCAGCTGGGCCAGGCTCTGCGTGCCCTCGTCCGCCATCTCGGCGTCACCCTCGGCATCGGCCATCTCGATCAGCTCGACCGTGTCGGACAGCTCCGCCTCGATCGCACGGGTCGCGGTGATCGCCTCGTCCAGCCGCCGGCGCTCGCGCATCACTTCCTGCGCGGCCTTGGGGTCGTTCCACAGGCTCTGGTCCTCGACGCGCGCGTTCAGCTCGTCCAGGCGGCGCAGCGCGCGGTCCCAGTCGAGGAAGCGGCGCAACAGCGCCAGCGCGTCGTTGATCTTGTCGACATGGGCTTGCGCTTCGGCGCGCATCGAAATTCTCTCCACCTTCGAAGATCCCGGATGAACCCGGGAATCTCGGGCCGCAAGGGCGGCGCTTCAATGTATCGTCAGAAAAGGAACTGCCGGCTCGGGCAGGATGGTCATCCCCGCCCCTAGTAAATGCCGCCCTCCCTTTGCAAGAAATCGCTGTCCTGCGGCGCCGCCTGCGCGCGGGGCGCTGCCTTCTGGACCGGTGCCGCCCCTTCGCCCTCGCGCGAACGACGGGCGCGACGGCGCGGCTCGCTCTCGGGCTTGAACGCTTCCCAGATCACCGATGCCTTGGGATCGGTCGTCGGCCAGGCGCCGTACACCGGCTTGCCGCTCCCGCGGTCCACCCGCACCATGCGGATGCCGGCGGGCGCGGTGAACGGCAGCTTCTCCATCCCCTCGAACGCCTTGACCGCAAACGCTTTGAAGATCGGCGCCGCCAGCGTCCCGCCCTGGGCATAGCCGCCCAGGTTCCGCGGGGTGTCATAGCCGATGTAGAGGCCGCCGATCATCTGCGGCGTGCCGCCCACGAACCACACGTCGGTCGGCCCGTTGTTGGTGCCGGTCTTGCCCATCATCGGCCGGTCGAGGTCACGCAGCGTGACGGCGGTGCCGCGCTGGACGACACCCTCGGTGATGTGGACCATCTGGTAGGCGGTCAGCGGGTCGAGCAGCTGGCGCGAACGGATCACCGGCCGCGGCATCGCCTTGCCGTCCCAGTCGCGCGCGTTGCAGCGGTCGCACGCGCGCCAGTCCTGCGGCCAGATCACCTTGCCGTGGCGGTCCTGCACGAAGTCGATGACGCTCGGCTTCAGCGCGCGGCCATGGTTCACCAGGATCGAATAGGCGTTGACCATCCGCGCGACCGTCGTCTCGCCCGCGCCCAGCGCATAGGAGAGATAGGACGGATAGCGCCCCTCGCTCACCCCCAGCCGCTGGATCAGGTCCGTGACGTTCTTCATGCCCGTCGCCGCCGCCGCGCGGACCGTCATCAGGTTACGCGACTGCTCGATGCCCCAGCGCATGGTGTGCGGCCCGGCATAGGATCCGGAGAAATTGCGGAAGCACTTGGTGCCCAGTCGCCCGCCCTGGTCCACGCAATAGGGCGCGTCGGCGATGATGGTCGCCGGAGTCATGCCCTTTTCCAGCGCGGCCGAATAGACGATCGGCTTGATGGTCGATCCCGGCTGGCGCTTGGCCTGGGTGGCGCGGTTGAACGCCTGCAGCCGCGAATCGAACCCGCCCTGCATCGCGAGGATGCGCCCGGTACGCGGCTCCTCGACCACCATGCCGCCCGAAACACGCGGAACCGAGCGGAGCGCGAAATGGCCGCCCTCGGGCGCCACGGCGATGATGTCGCCGGCCTTGAGCGCGCCAAAGGCAGCGCCGCCCTTGCCCCGCACCGGCATCTGCGCGGCCGAGCGCGGCAGCGTGCCCGTGCTGCCGTCGGCAAAGCCGATCACCGCCGAACCGCTGTCGCGCGACACCACGATGCCGGCGCGCCAGTCGCTATAGTCCAGCCCGATGTTGGTGTTGAGCAGCGCCTGCTGCCAGCGGTCGCCGTCGATCTCCACCTGCCGCACCGGGCCGGACCAGCCGCGGCCCGATTCGTAGCGGATCAGCCCGCGCCGCAGCGCGTCCTGCGCAAAGCCCTGCAGCCGCGGGTCGAGCGAGGTGCGCACCCACAGGCCGCCCGCATAGACGCTGTGCGGCCCGTCCTTGTCGTTCTCGCCGAAGCGACCGAGCAGCTGGCGGCGCACTTCCTCGATGAAATAGCCGCCGACGCGCTCGAACCGCGGCGTCTGGCGAGGCGTCGTGCCGAGCGGCTGGGCGACGGCACCGTCATGCTGCCCTTGGGTGATGAAGCCGTTGCGGAGCATCTCGCCCAGCACCCAGTTGCGCCGGGCGATGGCGCGATCGTACCCGCGCTCGGGCGTGTAGTTGGACGGTCCCTTCGGCAGGATCGCCAGATACGCCATCTGCGCCAGCGACAGCTGCTCCAGGTCCTTGTCGAAATAGGCGTGGCTCGCCGCCTCGACGCCGAACGCGTTCCGGCCGAGCGCGATCTGGTTGAGGTACAGCTCCAGGATCTGCTGCTTGGTCAGCACGTCCTCGATGCGATAGGCGAGAAACGCCTCCTTCGCCTTGCGGACGTAGCTCACCTCGTTGCTCAACAGCAGGTTCTTGGCCACCTGCTGGGTGATGGTCGAGGCGCCGATCGGGCGGCCGTCGTTGCGCAGGTTGGTCAGCATCGCGCTGGCGATGCCGGGATAGTCGACGCCGTGATGCTCGAAGAAGGTGCGGTCCTCGGCAGCCAGGAACGCCTTCACCAGCAGCGGCGGATATTCGGCATAGGAAAGCTCGACCCGGCGCTCGCGGGCATAGCTGTGAATCGGCGTTCCCTCGATGCCACGCACGTTGGTGGGCAGCGGCGGCTCATAGCTGCGCAGCGCCTCCACCGACGGCAGGGTGCGGATCAGGAAGAACCAGATCACCACCATCGCCAGGCCCGCGAGCAGCGCGGCCCAGGCGAGCAGGCGGAACCACCAGCGGCGCCGGATGCGGCGGAAACGGGCGCGCCGACCCTCGGGCGCGGGTTCTGGGCGGGCGGTCGCGGGATCGAAAGCGGCACTCATCGGCCGCGCGATGTAGCAGGTTTGGACCGCCGTGCCAGCAGCTTGGCCGCCCGGCGCCGGTCGACCCGTCCCGCCCGGACGTCAGCGCGCGGCCAGCCGGCGCGCGAAATGCACCTCCACCGCACGGCGCACGCTCTCGGCAAGGGCGCGCCTGCCCGAGTCCGAATTCAGCCGCTTGGCGTCGTCTTCGTTGGAGATGTATCCCGTCTCGAACAGGATCGACGGCATGTCCGGCGCCTTCAGCACCATCAGCGATGCCATGCGGTGATAATTGGGCTTCAGCGGCACCAGCGGCTTGGCCTCGCGGCCGAGAAGGCGAGCGAAACCGGCCGAGGCGTTCATGGTCTCGCGCTGAGTGAGGTCGATCAGGATCGACGAAATGTCGGCCGAGGCATCGGCCAGGTCGACGCCCGCCAGGATGTCCGCCTTGTTCTCGCGCGCGGCCAGGCGGGCCGCCTCGCGATCGGAGGCGACTTCGGACAGCGTGTAGATCGACGCGCCCGATGCGCCCTGGTTCTCCGCGCTGTCGCAATGCACCGAAATGAAGAGGTCGGCGCCCAGCCGGCGGGCGATGCCGAATCGCTCCTGCAGGATCAGGAACTCGTCGCGGTCGCGGGTCAGCGCCACGCGCACCCGGCCGGACGCCAGCAGCCGGTCGCGCATTTCGCGCGCGAGCTTCAGCGTCAGGTCCTTTTCGCGCAGGCCCCCGTCCCAGGACGCCAGCGCGCCGGGATCATGGCCGCCATGGCCCGCATCGATCACCACCAGCGGCCGCCCCGCCACGCCCTCGATGCGCGGCAGGCGCCCGGCCTTGCGGGCGGCCGGCACGGTCATCCGCGCCCGGGCCGCATCGCCTCCCGGCGGCGGCGCTGCGGTTGCGGCCAGTGGCGACGCCAGCAGCGCGAGCGCGGCGGCGCAGAGCCCGGCGGTGCGAAGGGTGGGTCCGAACCCGGCCCAGCGTGAAATCATAAGCCTACTCGTTGTCCGCGTGCAGTCTTGCCGGGGGCACACCCCCTTGCCCGAGCGATGGTGAAAGCATCGGGTTAAAGTCTTCCTAAGCCTGTCTGCCGATGCAAGCCACGTGCGGCCGTCAGGTGCCGTAGCGCGCTGTTGCCGCATCGCAACGGCAATGCTACGCATCGGACACGCCGTTTGTCGTCCGCTGGACGGCCGGCGCTCCCACACCCGCCCGCCGCATCTGCGCCGACCAGCGGGGAAACCAGGTTGACGCTCGCATGAGGCATGTTCCGTCCCGTTCCAGCAGCACCGCGACAGGCGGACGCTGGTCGGTGACGTTTGGCCCGGACCACCGGTCCGGCCATGCCCGTGCGGCAGAGGCATTCATCGACCCATGCAGCGCCGCCGCGGATCCCGATCCGCCCGGCAGCGCCGCCCATGGCGCGCCGCGCCGGCCCCAGGCCGCCCGCCGCGCCCGGAGACTTTTCAATGACCACGCGTATGCTGATCGACGCACGCCACCGGGAGGAAACCCGCGTGGCTGTCGTCAAAGGGAACCGGATCGAGGAGTTCGACTTCGAATCCGCTGAGCGCAAGCAGCTCAAGGGCAATATCTATCTCGCCAAGGTGACGCGCGTGGAGCCGTCGCTCCAGGCCGCGTTCGTCGAGTACGGCGGCAATCGCCACGGCTTCCTGGCCTTCTCCGAAATCCACCCGGACTATTACCAGATCCCCAAGGAGGATCGCGAGGCGCTGCTGCGCGAGGAGGCCGAGCACGCCGCCGAGGAAGCCGCCCTGCGCGCCCGTGAGGACGACGAGGACGAGGACGAGGAAGGCTACGACGACGAAGACGCGATCGCGCTGGACGCGGACGGCGACGTCGACGTGCTGGAGCACGACGAGGACGAGCACGACGAGGACGCGGGCGAAGACGCCGGCGACGAGGAAGGCGCGCCTGCGCCCTCCAGCCGCAAGCGCAAGCGTCGCGGCGGTGGCGACGATGCCGCCGTGGACGCGCTGCGCCAGCGCCGCATGAACCTGCGCCGCCGCTACAAGATCCAGGACGTGATCCGCCGCCGCCAGGTGCTGCTGGTCCAGGTCGTCAAGGAAGAGCGCGGCAACAAAGGCGCGGCGCTGACCACCTATCTGTCGCTCGCCGGCCGCTACTGCGTGCTCATGCCCAACACTGCGCACGGCGGTGGCATCAGCCGCAAGATCAGCTCGTCGTCCGACCGCAAGCGGTTGAAGTCGATCATGTCCGAACTGCAGCTGCCGCCCAGCATGGGCTGCATCGTCCGCACCGCCGGGCTTCAGCGCACCAAGACCGAGATCAAGCGCGACTTCGACTATCTCGCCCGCGTGTGGGACGGCATCCGCGAACAGACGCTGCACTCGACCGCACCCGCACTGGTCTATGGCGACAGCGACCTGCTGAAGCGCGCGATCCGCGACATCTACAACCGCGACATCGAGGAAGTGATCGTCGAGGGCGAGGACGGCTATCGTCAGGCCCGCGAGTTCATGAAGCTGCTGATGCCGAGCCATGCGCGCAAGGTGAAGCAGTACGCCGACGCCGTGCCGCTGTTCCAGCGCGCAGGCGTCGAGGACCAGCTGGCGGCCATGTACAACCCGGTCGTCCAGCTGAAGTCGGGCGGCTACCTGGTCATCAACCCGACCGAGGCGCTCGTCTCGATCGACATCAACTCCGGCCGCTCGACGCGCGAGCACAACATCGAGCAGACCGCGACCGCGACCAACCTGGAAGCGGCGCAGGAAATCGCCCGCCAGCTGCGCCTGCGCGACATGGCCGGACTCGTCGTCATCGACTTCATCGACATGGACCATGGGTCCAACGTCCGGAAGGTCGAGAAGGCGATGAAGGAAGCGCTCAAGAACGACCGCGCGCGCATCCAGGTCGGCCGCATCTCCGCCTTCGGCCTCATGGAAATGAGCCGCCAGCGCCTGCGCACCGGCGTGCTGGAAGCCTCCACCCGCACCTGCCCGCACTGCGAGGGTTCGGGCCTGGTCCGCACCGCGTCGTCCGCCGGCCTTTCGGCGCTGCGCATGATCGAGGACGAGGCCGCCCGCGGCCGCGGCTCCGAACTGCTGCTGCGCTGCAGCCAGGAAGCCGCTTTCTACGTCCTCAACAAGAAGCGCGCCGACATCGCCGAGATCGAGGATCGCTACGGCGTAAGCGTCGAGGTCGCGGCGGACGGCACGCTCGAGGGCGCGCGCATGACGGTCGAGGCCGCCGGCCCGCCCCCGGCCTATCCGCCCAAGATCGCGCCCCTGCTCGAGCTGCCCGAGGACGAGTTCCTCGACGAGATCGAGGACGAGGAGGAGCTGGACGAAGCCGAGGAGGCGACCGAGGCCCGCGAGGAACAGCCGCAGCGTCGCCGCGACGAGGACGAAGGCGAAGGCCGCAAGCGCCGCCGTCGCCGTCGCGGTCGCCGCGGTCGCAACCGCGAGGAAGGCGACAGCGGCGAGGCCGAGGACGCCGGTGCCGAGGTCGCGGACACCGACGAGGAAACCGAGGTCGAGGTCGAGGCACTCGACGAAGCCGAGGCAACCCCTGCGAGCGAAAGCGAAGCCGGTGGCGAAGGCCGTCGCCGTCGTCGCCGTGGCCGTCGTGGCGGTCGCCGCAGCGACGCACCGGCAGCGGCTGGCGAAACCGAGACCGCGCAGGACGAGGCTCCGGTCGAGACCGGCGCGCCTGCCGAGGAAGCGCCGGTAGAGGCCGCGGCGGAACCGGCTCCGGCCGAAGCCCCCGCCGAGCCAGTCGCCGAGGCTCCGACACCGGTTGCGGAAGAGGCACCTGCCAAGCCCAAGCGCACGCGTCGCCGTCCGTCGGCACGCCCTGCCGAGGCGGCAGCGGTCGAGGCGGCTCCCGCCCCGGCAGTCGAGGCTCCCGCTCCCGAGGCCGAGGCTCCCGCCGCCGAGGAAGCGCCCAAGCCCAAGCGCACCCGCCGCCGCAAGGCAGCGGAGCCTGCCGCCGAGGCTGAGGCCCCGGCACCGGTCGAGGCAGCGACCCCGGCTCCGGTCGAGGAAGCACCGGCCAAGCCCAAGCGCACCCGTCGCCGCAAGGCAGAGCCCGCAGCCGAGGCCGAAGCAGCAGCGCCTGCAACCGAGGCCGCCCCCGAGCCTGCCGCGCAGCCGGAAGCCGCACCGGCGGAGACCGACGCCGACGCCGCCCAGGCCGACGCTTCGTCCGAAGCGACCGAGGGCGCCACGCCGCGCCGCGGCTGGTGGCAGCGCACCTTCGGCGCATAAGCCATGCGGCCCCTCCCGCCCGCCACGGCGGGAGGGGCTCGCTTCACCATCGGTTCAGCCGCACATCGCCAGCAGCGCGTTGCCGGCATTGAACCTAGCGCCGGCATTGCCGATAAGGACTGCCATGAAGCGCATCCTCGCAGGCCTCGCCACCGCGCTCCTCGTCTGCGCGCAGCCGGCCGCCGCCCAGTCGATCCTGCGCGATGCGGAAACCGAGTCGCTGCTCGCCGACATGGCGCGGCCGATCGCCGTCGCCGCCGGGCTCGACCCGAAGAACTTCACCGTCGTTCTGCTCAACGATCCAAGCGTCAACGCCTTCGTGGCGGGCGGCCAGGCAGTCTATCTGCACTCCGGCCTCATCGACGAAGCCGACAACATCAACGAAGTGCAGGGCGTCGTCGCGCACGAGGTCGGCCACATCGTCGGCGGCCATGTCGCGCTCGCCGGCCGCGGGGCCGGCCCCGCCACCAGCATTTCGATCCTCAGCCTGCTGCTCGGCGTCGCCGCCGTGGCCGCGGGCGCGGGCTCGGCTGGAGCCGGCATCCTCGCCGCCGGCCAGCAGGCAGCACTCGGCAATTATCTCGCCTTCAGCCGCACGCAGGAAACCTCTGCCGACGCCGCCGGCGCCCGCTATCTCGGCGCCGCCGGGGTTAATGGCGCGGGCATGCTGTCCTTCTTCAAGAAGCTCCAGAACATGGAGTACCGCCTCGCGATCCCGCAGGAGAACAGCTACAACCGCACCCATCCCTTGAGCGGCGAGCGCATCAGCGCGCTCACCGCAGATCTTCAGGCGCAGCCCGCCTGGGGCAAGCCGACCGATCCCGCGCTCCAGGAACGCTTCCTGCGCGTCCAGGCGAAGCTGCGCGGCTACGTCAACGATCCCAAGGAAACGCTGCGCCGCTACCCCGCCAGCGACAACAGCATCCCGGCCCATTACGCCCGCGCCTATGCCTATCACCTGACGGGCTATCCCGATCAGGCGCAGCAGGAGACCGCCGCCCTGGTCAAGGCCAAGCCGCACGACCCCTACTTCCTGGAACTCCAGGGGCAGATCCTCCTGGAGTCCGGCCGTCCCGCAGACGCGCTCGCGCCGCTGCGCGAAGCCACCCAGCGCACCAATGCGCAACCGCTGATCGCCGCCACCTTCGGGCACGCACTGATCGCGACCGAGGATCCCGCCCACCTGGCCGAGGCCGAGAAGGTGCTGCGCCAGGCAGTCGGCCGGGATCGCGAAAACCCGTTCGCCTGGACCCAGCTTGCCACCATCTACGAGCGCAAGGGCGATCAGCCGCGCGTGGCGCTTGCCATGGCGGAGCGGGCGAGCCTGATCGGGGAGCCGCAGATAGCGCTTGCCAGCGCCCGCGCCGCCGTCGCCGGCCTGCCCGAGGGAAGCTCCGAGCGGCTCCGCGCGCAGGACATCCAGATGATCGCGCAAAACGAACTCGACGAGCGCAAGCACAACCGCCGGCGCCTTTCCGCGCAATAAGGACCCCGATGCCGCGTAATCCTCTTCTCGCCTTCGGCGCGCTGCTGCTTGCCGCGCTCCTGGGTGCCGCCGCCTTCGCGCTGCTGCAGCCGCTCCTTCCCGGCAGCGGCCGCGCTCGCACCGAGGCGATCGTCCGCGACTATGTGCTCTCGCACCCCGAGATCCTGCCGGAAGCGATGCAGAAGCTCCAGGAGCGCGAGGTGGGCAAGGCCGTCGCCGCCAACCGCAGCGGCATCGAGACGCCGTTCGCCGGCGCCTGGGCGGGCAATCCCCAGGGCGACGTCACGCTGGTCGCCTATATGGACTATGCCTGCGGCTATTGCCGCGCGAGCCTGCCGGCCATCGACAAGCTGCTCGCCGACGATCCCAAGGTCCGCATCGTCTACCGCGAGCTGCCGATCCTGAGCCCCGGCAGCCGCACCGCCGCCGAATGGGCGCTCGCCGCTGCCGAACAGGGCAAGTTCCGCCCCTTCCACGCCGCGCTCTATGCCGAGCAGGATCTCGGCGAGGATGCGATCGCGCGCGCCGCGGCCAAGGCCGGGCTCGACGTCGCACGCGCGCGTGCCGCCATCGCCTCGCCGACCATCGCGCAGGAGATCGCGCGCAACCTGCAGCAGGCAGGACAACTCGGCGTCACCGGCACCCCCACCTGGGTGGTCGGCGACCAGATGCTGAGCGGCGCGGTCGGCTATGAAGGGCTTTCCGCGGCAGTCGCAAAGGCACGCGCGGCCGCCTGATCCAACCGCCGCATCGCCCCTGCCGCCCGGGCGTTATGCTGCTAGGGTCGTCTCGCCGCGCCGCGGCCCCACGAGGAGCTGTTCCCATGCGTTTGTCCCCGCGCCTGATCGTTCCCCTGGCCATGGTGCCGCTGCTGGCCGGCGGCTGCGTCGCCAAGACTGCTTGGGACGTCGCCACCGCACCGGTGCGCGTCGGTTCTCAGGTGGTCGACTGGACCACCACCAGCCAGGACGAGGCCGATCGCAACGCCGGCCGCAAGCTGCGCAAGCAGCAGGCCGAGGAAGAACGCCAGCGCCGCAAGGAAGAGAAGCGCGCCCGCGAGGAGGAAAAGCGCGCCCGCGAAGACGCCGAGCGCATCCAGCGCGACCAGCCCTACTGATCGGCACCCTCCGCCAGGATGCTGGCGATCGCCCGGAGCACGTCGGGCCGCAACTGAACGCCCAGGTGGCTGCTGCGGATCTCGATCGCGCGGCAGTCGTCGCTCCGGCACGCGAGCCCGTTCACCAGCCCATCGCTCCGGCTCCAGATCGCGGTGGCGGGCACCGGCAGCGGACTTCGCACCAGTTCCGCCAGCGCCAGCGTCTCCGCCGCATCGATCCGGTCGCCGGTGATCCGCTGATAGGCACGCCACACCCGCGTCGCACGCGCGGGCCCCGCATAGGGGGAGGAAACGGTGATCACCTCCCGCACTCGGCCCGGCATGCGGTGCGCGGCCAGCCGCGCCATGATCCCGCCCAGGCTGACGCCGATCAGCGTGACGGGCGCACCTGCCCCTTCGGCCAGTTCGTCCACCCGCGCGAACAGCCGCTCGCCCTCCGCACCGATGGTCCGGCGACCCAGGTTGCGCTCCAGCCCCCAGCCGCTCGCCCGGTAGCCGAGCGCCGTCAGATGACGGACCATCATCAGGTTCGATCGATCGGAATTGAACAGCCCGGGCAAAACCATCACGGGCCGACCATCGCCGGCGCTACCGGTCACCAGCGCTCGCCATTCGATCGCCAGCTGCGCCACACCCCAGGCGGCGCGCGGCCATTCGACCAGCGTGTGGCGAAGCGGCGGCGGCCCCAGCGGCGGCCTCACCGCAGCCACGGCATCACCGTTGCCGAAAACGGCGTCCACGCCCCCATGCGCACGCCCGCATGGCGCAGCGCCTCACCGGTCCAGCTGTTGCAGGTGCGGATCGCGTTGTAGCGGCCGTGCGCCGCGTAAAAGGCGTCCGACCGCCCATAGCCCGGCACGCTTCCGGCGCGCCCGTCCGGGCCCACTGCAAAGCTTCCGCGAATGAAGCCGGCCAGCCGGCGATACTCCTCGGGCCGCAGCAGCACGGACCGGACGCTCGCCTCCTCCACGGGCTCTGCGAGATGGCCGACATGGAGCACCGTGTCCTCGCTGCCGACTGCCGCGCGCAGCACCGTCTTCGGGCTCAGCTCGCCCCAGGTCGGCGTGCCGATATAGAAGGCGCGATCCCCCCAGCCAATCGACAGGTGGCTGTGCCCGGCAAAGCGCGGGTCGCGCAGGTCCTGCGGCCGTACCAGATCCCGCCAGTCCACCCCCTCCGCCGCTACCGGCACGATGATGCTGGTGTGGATGCCATTGTCCTCCACCCAGACGCGCACGCCTGCCTCGGGCGGCACCCAGCCGCGGTTGAGCGCAAAGGCGCCGCCGACCAGCCCCGCCACGCCATAGCCGACCACCAGCGCGCCCAGCCATGCCAGCAGGAGCAGCAGGCCGCGCCCGGTGCGGCCGAGCAGGGGCGGGCTGGCGGTCAGATGTCCAGCGCCCAGCCGTCGCGCCCGGCCGGATCGATCGGCGCGGTCGGGACATAGCGTTCCGCGCCCGCGCGCAGCCGCAGGATCGTCCAGTCACCGCGATCGTCGCGCGTCTCCAGCGTGCAGCCGCACGCCGTGTACGCGCCGATCACCTCGCTCGCCTGCCGGCCGAGCAGCCCCGCCAGCACCACCGTCGCGTGCGGCGCGGCGATCGCCGCCACCTCCGGCGCCATCGACACCAGCGGCCCCGCCAGGATGTTGGCGATCAGCAGGTCATAGGGGGCGCGGTCGGTGATCGCATCGGCGAGCGCCCCGTCGGCGACCACCAGGTCGATGCCGGGCACCCCATTCACCTCGGCATTCTCGCGCGTGACGTCGACCGCGACGGGATCGATGTCGGTCGCCAGCACCCGCGCCTCGGGCCAGAGCTCGCGCGCGGCAAAGGCGAGCAGGCCCGTGCCCGTGCCGATGTCGATCACGTCGGTGAAGCGCTCGCCTGCCAACCCGTCGAGCATCGCCAGGCACCCGCTGGTGGTCTCGTGATGCCCGGTTCCGAACGCACGCCCCGCCTCGATCCGGAACACGCGGGCGCCCTCCGGCGGCGGCGCGTCCTGGGCGGCGGTGTGGACATAGAAGCGACCAACGTGAAGCGGCTCCAGCCCGGCCTGGCTCATCGTCACCCAGTCCTCGTCGTCCAGCTGCTCGATCGCGGGCGCACGGCCCCGCGCGCTCGGCACCAGCGCCTGCACAGCCGCAACCGCCGCATTGTTGGGCTCGACCTCGAAATAAGCGTCGAGGTGCCAGCGCTCGGCGTCGTCCTCGACGTCCTCGGTGGTCATCAGCACGGGCGCGGAGTCGAGCCCCAGGTCCTCGGCGGCGTCGATCGCCTCGGCCTCGGCGCGGGTGCACGGCAGGGTCAGTTTCCAGCTAGGCATGGGAGTCCTTCTTGGCGGTCCGGCGGTGCCGGACCATGGCGGCACCAGCCCGCTCCCCCACCCGGCCACCCATAGGATACTGGCGTCGGGTGACCGGGTGGGGGAGCGGACTGGTGCCGAACATATTCAACGCACGTAGCTCGCGCCGTTGATGTCGAGCACCGCGCCCGTCATCGACGGCGGGGCCTCCAGCGCCAGGAATCGCGCGGCGGTCGCCACCTCTTCCGGCATGGCGACTCGGCCCAGCGGAATGTCGGCCAGCAGCGTGTCGCCGCCGCGGCTCTCCAGATAGTCGTCGGCCATGCCGGTCATGGTGAAGCCGGGGCAGATCGCGAACGCCAGGATGCCTTGCGCCGCATAGCCGCGCGCGATGGTCTTGGTCATCGCCACCATGCCCGCCTTGGCGGCGGCATAATGCCAGTGCGCCGGGCTGTCGCCGCGATAGGCGGCGCGGCTGGCGACGTTGACGATGCGACCGCCGGTGCCGCGCGCCTGCCAGTGACGCACCGCCAGCCGGCAGAGCTCCGCCGCCGCCGTCAGGTTGATGCGCATCGTCCGCTCCCAGCCGGCAACCCAGTCGTCGTGCGGCAGGTCGAGCGGCGTCGCCTCGAACACGCCGGCGTTGTTGACCAGCACGTCGATGCGCCCATCGAGAGCCTCGAGCGCCTGCTCCCACAGGCGCGCGGGCGCGGCAGGTTCGGAGAAGTCGGCCGGGATGCCGCTCGCGGTGCCATGGCCGATCACGCGCAGGCCCGGCGCATCGAGCGCCCCCGCGATCGCGGCGCCGATGCCGCGCGAGCTGCCGGTAAGGAGGATGTGCGTCATGCCCCGGCGATAGAGGCTGGCCGGCCACCACGCCAGAGCCGCGCGTTCGCCGATCCACATCGGCGCTTTGGCGCCGGCGCAACTTGCCGTACAGAATTGGCGCACCACGATATTCGCCGTCGGGCCGTTTACGTCGGCATACCCGGGCTCTTGCGTCTTGCATCACACCGCCCCCCGGGTAGATAGGCGCGGTTCGCGAAAGGAACTGACTTGGCTTCCAAACCATATGCGCGCCCGCTGTCGCCACACCTCGGCATCTGGCGCTGGGGCCCGCACATGCTGGTCTCGATTCTGCACCGCGCCACCGGCGTCGCCAATTCCGTGGGCCTCGGCCTGCTGGTCTGGTGGCTGGCGGCGATCGCCGGCGGCGAAGACAGCTATGCCACCTTTGTCGACGTCTTCACGGTGTCGGGCGGCGGGCTGAACGTGATCGGCTATGTGGTCGGCATCGGCCTGACCCTCACCGTGTTCCAGCACATGGCGAGCGGCGTCCGCCACCTCGTGCTCGACATCGGCGCCGGCTATGAGCTGCGCAAGGGCAAGATGACGGCAATGGCCACCATGGTCTTCTCGCCGCTCGCGACGATCGCCTTCTGGGCCTGGCTGCTGGTGGGGAAGCACTGATGGGTAACGGTACGAGCATCGGTCGCGTCCGCGGCCTGGGATCCGCCAAGCAGGGCACCCATCACTGGTGGCACCAGCGGCTGACGGCAGGGTCGAACCTGCTGCTGCTCCTGTGGTTCCTCTTCTCGATCGCGATGCTGCCGTCCTACGACGTCGCCAGCCTCACGAAATGGCTGAGCTCGGGCTGGGCGGCGCTGCCGATGGCGCTGCTGATCGCCACCCTCTTCTATCATGCGCGACTCGGCCTCCAGGTCGTGATCGAGGACTATCAGCATGACGAGACGCGAGTCGTTCTGCTCGTCGTGCTCAACCTGCTCACTGCGCTCGGGGCCGGCCTCGCCATCTTCTCGATCCTGCGCATCGCTTTCACGGGGACGCCCGCCTGATGTCTGAAGCCTACAAGATCATCGACCACACCTATGACGCGGTGGTGGTCGGCGCCGGCGGCTCCGGCCTGCGCGCCACCATGGGCATCGCCGAGTCGGGCCTGAAGACCGCCTGCATCACCAAGGTGTTCCCGACCCGCAGCCACACGGTCGCGGCGCAGGGCGGCATCGCCGCCTCGCTCGGCAACATGGGTCCGGACCACTGGACCTGGCACATGTACGACACCGTCAAGGGTTCCGACTGGCTCGGCGACCAGGACGCGATCGAATATCTCTGCCGTGAGGCGCCTGCCGCCGTGTACGAGCTGGAGCACGCCGGCGTGCCGTTCAGCCGCACGCAGGAAGGCAAGATCTACCAGCGCCCGTTCGGCGGCATGATGCAGAACATGGGCGAAGGCCCGCCCGCGCAGCGCACCTGCGCCGCGGCGGACCGCACCGGCCACGCGATGCTGCACGCGCTCTACCAGCAGAGCCTGAAGTACGACGCCGACTTCTTCATCGAGTATTTCGCGCTCGACCTGATCATGGAGAACGGTCAGTGCCGCGGCGTGATCGCGCTGTGCATGGAAGACGGCTCGATCCACCGCTTCCGCAGCCATGCGACGGTGCTCGCGACCGGCGGCTACGGCCGCTGCTATTTCTCAGCGACCTCGGCCCATACCTGCACCGGCGACGGCGGCGGCATGGTGCTGCGCGCAGGGCTGCCGCTCCAGGACATGGAGTTCGTGCAGTTCCACCCGACCGGCATCTACGGTGCCGGCGTCCTCATCACCGAGGGTGCGCGCGGCGAAGGCGGCTACCTCACCAACTCCGAGGGTGAGCGCTTCATGGAGCGCTATGCCCCGTCGGCCAAGGACCTGGCGTCGCGCGACGTCGTGTCGCGCTCGATGGCGATGGAGATCCGCGAGGGCCGCGGCGTCGGCAAGGAAGGCGACCACATCTTCCTGCACCTCGACCACATCGATCCCAAGGTGCTGGCCGAGCGGCTTCCGGGCATTACCGAAACCGGCAAGATCTTTGCCGGCGTCGACCTCACGCGCCAGCCGCTGCCGGTCGTCCCGACCGTCCACTACAACATGGGCGGCATCCCGACGAACTTCCACGGCGAAGTCGTGCACAAGCGCGACGGCAACCCGGATGCGGTCGTCCCCGGCCTGTTCGCGGTGGGCGAAGCGGCCTGCGTGTCGGTGCACGGCGCCAACCGCCTCGGCTCCAACTCGCTGATCGACCTCGTGGTGTTCGGCCGCGCGACCGGCCTGCGCATCAAGGAGACGATCAAGCCCGGCACCGCGCACAACCCGCTGCCCAAGGGCTCGGAGGAAATGGCGCTCGGCCGCCTCGACCACTTCCGCAATGCCAAGGGCGGCACGCCCACCGCGCAGCTGCGCCTCGACATGCAGAAGACGATGCAGCGCCACTGCGCCGTGTTCCGCACCGACGAGCTGATGGCCGAGGGTGTCACCAAGATGGAGGGCATCTATGCGGGCATGCAGGACATCGGCATCACCGATCGCTCGCTGATCTGGAACACCGATCTGGTCGAGACCATGGAGCTCGACAACCTGATCGGCCAGGCGTTGGTGACGATCCGCGGCGCGATCAACCGCAAGGAAAGCCGCGGCGCGCACATGCACGAGGACTTCCCGGAGCGCGACGACGCCAACTGGATGAAGCACACCATCGCGACCTTCGATGGCTGGGGCGGCAAGGGCGGCTCGACCAGCCTCGATACGCGTCCGGTGCACGACTACACGCTCACCGACGAGATCGACTACATCAAGCCCAAGAAGCGCGTGTACTGATCCCGTCGAAACGACGAACCCGACAAAGGGGCGGACGGCAACGTCTGCCCCTTTTTCTTTGGGCGCGACTCGCGCGTCTTCGGAACCATCGGACAGCGCCTCGGTTAGCGCGCCATGACCGACGCCACCCAGTACCCGCTCCTCGCCGCGCCCCATGTCCATCTTGCCGGGCCGGTGGACCATTCCATGTACGCCAACTTCCGGCAGCAGATGGCCAACGCCCCTGCCGAAGGTTCGCTGGTGATCTCGATCTCCACCCTGGGTGGCGATCCGGAGGTCGCGCGCGCCATGGGCGACGACGTACGCCTGCTGCGCGAATATTCCGGCCGCGAGATCCTCTTCCTCGGCAAGGTCGCGGTCTACTCCGCCGGCGCCACCTTCATGGCCGCCTTCCCGGTCGAGACACGCTTCCTGACCAAGGGCACGCGCCTGATGCTGCACGAGCGACTCATGTCCAGCTCCGTCGAGCTCTCGGGGCCGCTCAAGACGCTCAGCTACACGCTCAAGGCCAAGCTCCACGAGATCGAGCATTCGATCCGCATCGAGGAAGAGGGCTTCCGCGATCTCGTCGCCGGCTCCGACGTGCCGTTCGAGGAGCTGGTCGAAAAGGCCCCCTCCAACTGGTACATCGAGGCGGAGGAAGCCAAGCGCCGCCGCCTGGTGCTCGACGTGATCTGAGGCGCGGACCTCTCACGCAGGCCCGTACCCCGGCGAAGGCCGGGGCCCAGTTGGGTAGCGGCTTGAGGCAGGCACCCGACCGGGAGTTCACCGCAACTGGGCTCCGGCCGCCAGGGTACCAGCTTGTGCGCGGTTCCCCCTCACCCCAATCCTCCTTGACCCCAGAAAAGCGCGCTTGCCGTTTGCGACAGCGGCGGGGGTCATGTATCGGAAGCCCAAATCGCCCCGGGGCCTGCGTCGCCCCACCGCATCCAGAGCTGACGGAATCCGCGCAATGGCCGAATTTTCCCTGCCCAAGAACAGCAAGATCACCGGCAAGTCCCGCGAGCACAAGGCGGCTGCGGACGCCGGCCGGGTCAAGAAGTTCAAGGTCTACCGCTACGACCCCGACACGGGCGAGAACCCGCGCTACGACAAGTTCGAGATCGACCTCGACGAATGCGGCCCGATGGTGCTCGACGCGCTCATCAAGATGAAGAGCGAGCAGGACCCGTCGCTCACCTTCCGCCGGTCGTGCCGCGAGGGCATCTGCGGCTCGTGCGCGATGAACATCGACGGCCGCAACGGCCTCGCCTGCACGACCGCGATCGAGGACATCAAGGGTGAGGTGCGCATCACGCCGCTCCCCCACATGGACGTGATCAAGGACCTGGTTCCGGACTTCACCCATTTCTACGCGCAGTACAGCTCGATCAAGCCGTGGCTGCAGACGGTCACCCCGGCCCCCTCGGGCAAGGAGCGGCTGCAGTCGCCGGAGGACCGCGCGAAGCTCGATGGCCTCTACGAGTGCATCTTGTGCGCCTGCTGCTCGACGTCGTGCCCCAGCTACTGGTGGAACAGCGACAAGTTCCTGGGCCCGGCGATCCTGCTCCAGGCCTATCGGTGGCTCGCCGACAGCCGCGACGAGATGACCGGCGAGCGACTCGACGAGCTGGAAGATCCCTTCCGCCTCTATCGCTGCCACACGATCATGAACTGCGCGAACGTCTGCCCCAAGGGCCTGAACCCGGCCAAGGCGATCGCCGAAGTGAAGAAGCTGGAACTCGAGCGCACGCTCTGATCCTCCGGGGCTGCCTGCGGGCGGCCCCTTTCCTTTTTGTCGGTCGCAGTCGCGACACCTAGCGCCCGTCTACGGCGCCCGACGCACCGTTGCCGACTGCGCGAACCGGCGGTGCGGGAGTGTCCCGCTTGGCCCAGGTTCTCGCCCGCTACGACTCGCTGATCGCCGCCGGCGAACTGCGCGCCGATCCCGACCAGCGCGCCGCCGCCGTCCGCCTGGATCGCCTCGCCACCGAGCTCGAGGCACCGCCGTCCCGCGGGCTGCTCGCGCGCCTCACCGGCCGTCACGCACCCAGCCCACGCGGCGTCTACCTCTGGGGCGGCGTCGGCCGCGGCAAGTCGATGCTGATGGACCTGCTGTTCCACTGCGTCGCGATTCCCGAAAAGCGCCGCGTCCACTTCCACGAGTTCATGCTGGAAGTGCACGACCGCCTGAACGTCGAGCGCAAGCGCGAGGCGGGCAACCCCGTGCCGCCCGTCGCCGCCGCGATGGCGGAGGGCCTGCGCCTGCTCGCGTTCGACGAGATGGTCATCAACAACACCGCCGACGCAATGGTGCTCTCGCGCCTGTTCAGCGAGATGATGACGCACGGCCTGACCGTGGTCGCGACCTCCAACCGTCCGCCCGACGATCTCTACAAGAACGGCCTCCAGCGAGAGAGCTTCCTGCCCTTCATCGCGCTGTTGAAGGAGCGGCTCGACGTGATGCCGCTCAACGGCCCCGTCGACTATCGCCGCGACCGCCTGGGCGTGATGGACACCTGGCTCGTCCCGAACGGGCCGGAGGCGACCGCCAAGCTCTCCGCGGCCTTCTTCCGCCTCACCGATTATCCGGTCGAGGATCGCGACCATGTGCCGAGCGAAGAGCTCGCCGTGCACGGCGGCCGCACCCTCCACGTTCCCAAGTCGCTGAAGGGCGTCGCCGTGTTCAGCTTCAAGCGGCTGTGCCGCGAGGCCCGCGGCGCGCCCGACTATCTCGCCATTGCGCGCCACTATCACACCGTCATCCTGGTCGGCATCCCGCGCCTGGGGCCGGAGAACCGCAACGAAGCCGCCCGCTTCGTCACCCTCATCGACGCGCTCTACGAGCACAAGGTGAAGCTGCTCGCCGCCGCCGACGCGCTTCCCGAGCACCTCTACGAGCAGGGCGACGGCGCGTTCGAGTTCGAGCGCACCGTTTCCCGCCTCAACGAAATGCGATCGGAAGACTATCTCGCCGCCGGCCATGGCGAGGCGGCGGCGGACGGCGCCTGACCCGAGCGGGGGCGTTCAACCGCCTCCCCAGCCCGGCCAGCGGTGCCGTGGACGGGGCAACCGTTTGCCGCCAAGCGCGTTGTTCATCCCGCTGCAAGCTTCGGTTTTCCGCGGCGCCTGATCCTTATTGCAATTGCTTCGCAGCTGCAAAGATAGTGGGTTTCCCGGGTTGTTCGGGCTCTCCAAAGGGAGTAATGCCCGCCCGATTGCGGTTCCCAATGAACCGCGGCATCCACACGGGAGGATTCATGGCCCGCAAGAAGATCGCGCTCATCGGCGCCGGTAACATTGGCGGCACGCTCGCCCACCTCGCAGCGCTCAAGAACCTTGGCGACATCGTCCTGTTCGACGTGGTCGAGGGCGTTCCCCAGGGCAAGGCGCTCGACCTCAGCCAGTGCGGCCCGGTCGAGGGTTTCGACGCCAAGATCACCGGCTCCAACGACTATGCCGACATCGCAGGCGCGGACGTGATCATCGTCACCGCCGGCGTCGCTCGCAAGCCGGGCATGAGCCGCGATGACCTTCTGGGCATCAACCTCAAGGTCATGGAGGCCGTGGGCGAGGGCATTGCTGCCAACGCCCCCGACGCATTCGTCATCTGCATCACCAACCCGCTCGACGCGATGGTGTGGGCGCTGCGCGAATTCTCTGGCCTGCCGCACAACAAGGTCGTCGGCATGGCCGGCGTGCTCGACTCCGCGCGCTTCAGCCACTTCCTCGCCGAGGAGTTCAACGTCTCGGTCAAGGACGTGAACAGCTTCGTGCTCGGCGGCCACGGCGACACCATGGTGCCCGTGCTCGAATATTCGACCGTCTCGGGCATCCCGGTCAGCGACCTGATCGAGATGGGCTTCTCGACCAAGGAGCGCATCGACGCGATCGTCCAGCGCACCCGTTCGGGCGGCGGCGAGATCGTCGGCCTCCTGAAGACCGGCTCCGCCTTCTACGCGCCCGCAACTTCCGCGATCGCGATGGCCGAGAGCTATCTCTACGACAAGAAGCGCGTCCTGCCGGCGGCAGCGAACCTGACCGGCCAGTATGGCGTGGACAACCTCTACGTCGGCGTGCCGATCGTCATCGGCAAGGACGGCGTCGAGAAGATCGTCGAGATCAAGCTCTCCGAGGAGGCTCAGGCCAACCTCACCGTGTCGGTCGACGCGGTCAAGGAACTGCTGGTCGCGTGCAAGGGCATCGACTCCAGCCTGAACTAAGGTCCATCCTGCCCATCTCCCGGCCTTCGCCGTACCCCGGCGAAGGCCGGGGTCCAGTTGGGAGCGGTTGGAAATGGATCGTGCCGGTTACGTCTACATGGTGGCGAACCGCCGGAACGGCACGATCTACATCGGGTGCACCAGCGATCTCGCGAAGCGCATCTGGGAACATCGCACCGGCGCCGTCGCGGGTTTCACGCGGCAGCATGGGTGCAAGCGCTTGGTCTGGTATCAGGCGTGCGAGGACATCGACGCTGCGAGGCTTCGCGAGCGGCAGATGAAGGAATGGAAACGGGACTGGAAGTTGCGGGAGATCGAAGGGCTCAACCCGGATTGGGATGATCTGTTCGAGCACATCGCCCGCCCCTGACCTTTCCCAACTGGGCCCCGGCCTCCGCCGGGGTGCAAGTGGAGCGAGAGACTAGATGAGCATCCTCGTCAACAAGAACACCAAGGTCATCACCCAGGGGATGACCGGCGAGACCGGCAGCTTCCATACCAAGGCGGCGCTGGAATACGGCACCCAGATGGTCGGCGGCGTGACGCCGGGCAAGGGCGGCACCGAGCATCTCGGCCTGCCGGTCTACAACACCGTTGCCGAAGCCAAGTCGAAGACCGGCGCCGACGCCTCGGTCATCTACGTGCCACCGCCCTTCGCGGCCGACTCGATCCTGGAAGCGATCGACGCGGAGATCCCGCTGATCGTCGCCATCACCGAAGGCATTCCGGTGCTCGACATGGTCCGCGTGAAGCGCGCACTGTCGGGTTCCAAGTCGCGCCTGATCGGCCCGAACTGCCCGGGCGTGCTGACGCCGGGCGAGTGCAAGATCGGCATCATGCCGGGCTCGATCTTCAAGAAGGGTTCGGTCGGCGTCGTGTCGCGCTCGGGCACCCTCACCTATGAGGCGGTGTTCCAGACCTCGAACGCAGGCCTTGGCCAGACCACGGCCGTCGGCATCGGCGGCGATCCGGTCAACGGCACCAACTTCATCGACGTGCTCGAGCTGTTCCTCGCCGACGACGCGACCGAGTCGATCATCATGATTGGCGAGATCGGCGGATCGGCCGAGGAAGAAGCAGCCCAGTTCCTCAAGGACGAGGCGAAGCGCGGCCGCAAGAAGCCGATGGCAGGCTTCATCGCCGGCCGCACGGCGCCTCCGGGCCGCCGCATGGGCCACGCCGGTGCGATCGTCTCGGGCGGCCAGGGCGGCGCCGAGGACAAGATCGCGGCGATGGAAGAAGCCGGCATCAAGGTTGCGGCTTCGCCCAGCGAGCTCGGCTCGACGCTGCTGGAAGTGCTGAAGGGTTAAGGACACCGCCGCGCGTTCCCATCTTGCGTGTTCGCCAAGGACACGCCGGAGCGCGCGGCACGTCCCTCGACGGTTTCTCGGGACGAACGGACGGACAGGACGCACCATGGGCTACGAAGGCCAGGATTTCTCCGATATCGCAGCCGGCGTCAGCCCGGCGTTCGTGGAGACGCTCTACACCCGCTACAAGGCGGATCCCGCCAGCGTCGACGCTGGCTGGCGCCAGTGGTTCGACGGGCTCGAGGGTGCGGTCTCCGGCCCCAGCTGGCAGAGCAAGCGCTGGCCGCTGACCGAAACCGACGCGCTCACCGCAGCGCTCGACCCGACCCAGATGGAGCCTGCGCCCAAGCCCGCAAAGGGCGGCGGCAAGCCCGCGCCGGCACCGGCCGCGGCTCCCGCGCAGGCCTCCACCGCCGACATCGCCAAGGCAGCCGGCGACGCGATCCGCGCGCAGATGCTGATCCGCACCTATCGCGTGCGCGGTCACCTGGCCGCCAATCTCGATCCGCTCGGCCTCTCGCCCCATCGCGAGCTGCCGGCCGATCTCACCACCGAATATTATGGCTTCAGCGATGCCGAGATCGACCGTCCGGTCTATCTGGGCGGGACGCTCGGCCTTGAGACTGCGACCATCCGCGAGCTGGTGACGATCCTGCGCGCCAACTATTGCGGCAACGTCGGTCTCGAATACATGCACATCGCCGACGTGGAGGAGCGCCGCTTCCTCCAGGACCGCATGGAGGGCAAGGACAAGGCCATCCAGTTCACGGTCGACGGCAAGAAGGCGATCCTCTCCAAGGTCATCGAGGCCGAGCAGTGGGAGAAGTTCCTGGGCCGCAAGTACGTCGGCACCAAGCGCTTCGGCCTGGACGGCGGCGAATCGATGATCCCGGCGCTCGAATCGGTGATCAAGTACGGCGGCCAGATGGGCGTGCGCGAGATCGTCTATGGCATGGCCCACCGCGGCCGCCTGAACGTGCTCGCCAACGTCATGGCAAAGCCGTTCCGCGTGATCTTCCACGAATTCTCGGGCGGCTCGGCCAACCCGGAGGACGTCGGCGGCTCGGGCGACGTGAAGTATCACCTCGGCACCTCCACCGACCGCAGCTTCGACGACATCACCGTCCACATGTCGCTGGTCGCCAACCCCTCGCACCTCGAGGCGGTGAACCCGGTCGTGCTCGGCAAGTCGCGCGCGATCCAGACGGTCCGCAATGACCTCGCCGATCATGAGCAGGTGCTGCCGGTGCTGATCCACGGCGACGCGGCCTTTGCCGGCCAGGGTATCGTCTGGGAGTGCCTCGGCTTCTCCGGCATCCGCGGCTACAACACCGGCGGCTGCGTCCACTTCGTCATCAACAACCAGGTCGGCTTCACGACGAGCCCGCAGTTCGCGCGCTCCTCGCCCTACCCGTCGGACGTTGCCAAGGGCGTCCAGGCGCCGATCCTGCACGTCAACGGCGACGATCCCGAAGCCGTGACCTTCGCCTGCAAGGTCGCGATCGAGTTCCGCCAGACGTTCAAGCGCGACGTCGTGATCGACATGTGGTGCTACCGCCGCTTCGGCCACAACGAGGGCGACGAGCCCTCGTTCACCCAGCCGCTGATGTACGCCAAGATCAAGACCCACCCGCCGGTCTCGGAAATCTATTCCAAGCGCCTGATCACGGAAGGCGTGGTCGACCAGGCGTTCGTGGACGGCAAGACGCACGAGTTCACGACGCTGCTCGAAGGCGAGTTCGAGAGCGCCAAGAGCTACAAGGCGAACCGCGCCGACTGGTTCGCGGGCCGCTGGTCCGGCCTGCACATGCCGGCCGATCCGGAGACCGCACGCCGCACCGCCGACACCGGCATCGAGCCCAAGCTGTTCGACTCGCTCGGCCGCACGCTCACCGAGATCCCGGCGGACATCGAGATCCACAAGACGCTCGGCCGCGTGCTCGAGGCCAAGCGGCAGATGTTCAAGACCGGCCAGGGCTTCGACTGGGCGACGGCGGAAGCGCTGGCGTTCGGCTCGCTGCTCTCCGAAGGCTTCGGCGTCCGCCTGTCGGGCCAGGACTCGGGCCGCGGCACCTTCTCGCAGCGCCACGCCGTCTGGGTCGACCAGAAGGACGAGCACAAGTACGTGCCGCTCCAGCAGGTCGAGCACGGCCGGTTCGAGGTGCTCGACTCGCCGCTCAGCGAATATGGCGTGCTCGGCTTCGAATACGGCTATGCGCTGACCGATCCCAAGACGCTGGTGCTGTGGGAGGCGCAGTTCGGCGACTTCGTGAACGGCGCGCAGATCATGATCGACCAGTTCATCGCGAGCGGAGAAGCCAAGTGGCTGCGCGCCAACGGCCTCGTGATGCTGCTGCCGCACGGCTATGAAGGCCAGGGTCCGGAGCACAGCTCCGCGCGCCCCGAGCGCTTCCTGCAGCTGTGCGCACAGGACAACATGCAGGTCGCCAACGTCACCTCGCCGGCGAACTATTTCCACCTGCTGCGTCGCCAGATGCATCGCAACTTCCGCAAGCCGCTCATCCTCATGACGCCGAAGTCGCTGCTGCGCCACAAGATGGCCGTGTCGACGACCGAGGAGTTCCTGGGCGACAGCCAGTTCCACCGCCTGCTCTCCGATCCCTCGGCCCCGGCCGACACGGAGGTCACGCGCCTGGTGCTGTGCTCGGGCAAGGTCGCCTACGACCTGATCGAGGCCCGCGACGCGGCGGGCGACAAGAACACCGCGATCGTGCGCGTCGAGCAGCTCTATCCCTTCCCGGGCGAGCCGCTGGTCGAGCGCCTGAAGCGCATGCCGAACCTCCAGGACGTGGTCTGGGCTCAGGAAGAGCCGAAGAACAACGGCTACTGGTTCTTCGTCGAGCCGCTGATCGAGGAAGCGCTGGAAAAGGCGGGCACCCGCGTGTCGCGCGCTCGCTACGCGGGCCGTGCCGCTGCCGCCTCGCCTGCGACCGGCCTCATGAAGCGCCACACCGCGGAACAGGGTGCGTTGGTCGCCGATGCGCTCGGCCACAACGTGCGCGAGGAAATCCGCCGCACGCGCAAGACCGACGACGCGCCCGTCGGCAAGCCTACCGCCTGATCCGAACCCAATGTCTGCGTCCCCTGGCGGGGAACCAAGAGGAAGACCCATGGCAACCGAAGTCCTTGTTCCCGTACTGGGCGAATCGATCACCGAAGCGACGCTGGGCGAATGGCTCAAGCAGCCGGGCGACCCCGTGAAGGCCGACGAGCCCATCGCCAGCCTTGAGACCGACAAGGTCTCGGTCGAAGTCCCCTCGCCCGTCGCGGGCGTGATGGGCGCCCATGCCGTCCAGCCGGGCGACACCGTCTCGGTCGGCGCGATGATCGCCACCATCGACGCGGGCGACGGCGCCCCGGCGAAGACGGCCGCGCCCGAGGCCGGCAGCACCGCCGCGGCTCCGGCTCCGGCAGCCGCCCCGCAGGAGGTCGGCGGCAACGTCGACGCCGCTGCGCTGTCGCCGTCGGTGCGTCGCGCGATCCTGGAGCATGGCGTCGATCCGGCGACCGTGAAGGGCAGCGGCAAGGACGGTCGCCTGACCAAGGAAGACATCGTCGCCGCGGCGTCGAACAAGCCGGCCGCAGCCCCCGCCGCGGCCCCGGCGGCCGCTCCCGCAGCGGCGCCCGTCGCTGCCGGCGGTGAGCGTCGCGAGGAACGCGTCAAGATGACGCGCCTGCGCCAGACCATTGCCCGCCGCCTGAAGGAAGCGCAGGACACCGCAGCCCTGCTGACCACCTTCAACGACGTCGACATGACCGCCGTCATGGAGGCGCGCGCCAAGTACAAGGACCTGTTCGAGAAGAAGCACGGCGTCCGCCTGGGCTTCATGGGCTTCTTCGTGAAGGCCGCGTGCATGGCCCTCAAGGACATCCCCTCGGTCAACGCCTACATCGAGGGCGACGAGATCGTCTATCACGACTATGCCGACATCTCGGTCGCGGTTTCCGCGCCGCAGGGCCTGGTCGTGCCGGTGATCCGCTCGGCCGACCAGATGTCGGTGGCGCAGGTCGAAAAGACGATCGGCGACTTCGGCAAGCGCGCCAAGGAAGGCACGCTCAAGATGGACGAGATGAAGGGCGGTACCTTCACCATCTCCAACGGCGGCGTGTTCGGCTCGCTGATGTCGACCCCGATCATCAACCCGCCGCAGTCGGCGGTGCTGGGCCTCCACCGCATCGAGGAGCGCCCCGTGGTCCGCAACGGCCAGGTCGTCGTCCGCCCGATGATGTACCTCGCCCTCAGCTACGACCACCGCATCATCGACGGTCGTGAGGCAGTGACCTTCCTCGCCGCGCTCAAGAACGCGATCGAGGACCCGACCCGCCTGCTGATCGACCTGTAAGAACACGCAATGGTACCCCGGCGAAGGCCGGGGTGCCATTGCAGCCGGTTTGCAACGAAGCGAGACGCGCACCAGATTCCGTCTCGAAACTGGGCCCCGGTCCCCACCGGAGCACAAGAAAGAGAAGAAAATGGCTGAATACGACTTCGACGTTCTCGTGATCGGTGCCGGCCCCGGCGGCTATGTCGCCGCGATCCGCGCGGCACAGCTCGGTCTAAAGACCGCCTGCGCGGAAAGCCGCGAGACGCTGGGCGGCACCTGCCTCAACGTCGGCTGCATCCCCTCCAAGGCGCTCCTCAACGCGTCCGAGAAGTTCGACGAGGCGGTTTCGGGCGTCCTCGCCAAGCATGGCGTGAAGCTCTCGGGCGTCGAGCTCGACCTCTCCGTGATGATGGCCGACAAGGACAAGGCCGTGAGCGGCCTCACCGGCGGCATCGAATATCTGTTCAAGAAGAACAAGGTCGAGTGGGTGAAGGGCCTCGCCACCTTCCAGGACGCGCACACCGTCCAGGTCGGCGACCGCACCGTCACCGCCAAGAACATCGTCATTGCCACCGGTTCGTCGGTGACCCCGCTGCCGGGCGTGACCATCGACCAGAAGGTCGTCGTCGACTCGACCGGCGCGCTGACCCTCGAGAAGGTGCCGGAGCACCTCGTCGTGATCGGCGGCGGCGTGATCGGCCTGGAGCTCGGCTCGGTGTGGAAGCGCCTGGGCGCCAAGGTGACCGTGGTCGAATATCTCGACCAGCTGCTGCCGGGCATGGACGGCGAAGTCCGCAAGGAGGCCGCCAAGATCTTCAAGAAGCAGGGCATGGAGCTCAAGCTCTCGACCAAGGTCACCGGCGTTGCCGTCGACGGCGGCCGCGCGACCGTGACGGTCGAGCCGGCAGCCGGCGGCGCTGCCGAAACCCTGGAAGCAGACGCCGTGCTCGTCGCGATCGGCCGCCGCCCGAACACCGAAGGGCTCGGCCTCGACAAGATCGGGCTTCAGCTCAACCAGCGCGGCCAGATCGAGACCGACCATGACTTCCGCACCGCCGTCGACGGCGTGTGGGCGATCGGCGACGTGATCCCCGGCCCGATGCTCGCGCACAAGGCCGAGGACGAGGGCGTCGCGGTGGCGGAGAACATCGCCGGCCTCACCGGCATCGTGAACCACGACGTCATCCCCGGCGTCGTCTACACCCACCCGGAAATCGCCGGCGTGGGCCTGACCGAAGAGCAGGCCAAGGAACGCGGCGAGATCAAGGTCGGCAAGTTCCCGATGATGGCCAACAGCCGCGCCAAGGCGATCGACGACACCGCGGGCTTCGTGAAGGTCATCGCGGACGCCAAGAGCGATCGCGTGCTGGGCGTGTGGATCATCACCTCGGTCGCCGGCACCATGATCGCGCAGGCGGCGCAGGCGATGGAGTTCGGCGCCACCAGCGAGGACATCGCCTACACCTGCCACGCGCACCCGACCCATTCGGAAGCGATCAAGGAAGCGGCCATGGCCGTGCAGGGCAAGCCGATCCACATGTGATCGGCGGAACTCTGGCCTAGAGAAATCGGCGTCGGTGGCACCCCACCGGCGCCGTTTTCGTATCCGGCCCTGTGCCCCTGCGCGGGGGCAGTCCAAGACGACAAGCGCCCCGTCCGCCGCCCTGGGCTCCTGCCTGCGCAGGAGCACGGCTGGGGGAGACGCCCGCCCGTATCCTCTCGCGGGCTCCTGCGCAGGCAGGAGCCCAGGGCCACCAGCGCTATCCTGGCGGCATCTCCGCAGACCACCAGTACCCCGGCGAAGGCCGGGGCCCAGTTGGGATAGCGGCTGAAGGGCGCGCCGTGATCGCCACGGCACCGCAACTGGGCCCCGGCCTCCGCCGGGGTACGAAGAAGGAAGCCGGCTGGCCGGAGGAGCCCGCTCGCACGCTGCTCCGACAGGCGGATTCTACGCCCTCACCCCTCCGCCGGCATCCGCGCCACCAGCAGGGTCAGCAACCCCGCCAGCACCGCCGCGATCCACACCGCGCCGTCGCCCGCCAGCTGGTACGCCCCCGCGCCGCCCAGCGTGCCGAACAGGAACCCGCCCCAGAACAGCAGGTCGCGCCACCACCCGGTGCGCGGTCCCACGCCCATCAGCGCATCCGCCAGCCGCTGGCCGAAGCGCACCAGCGTGCCGGTCATGTAGGTGAGCCCCACCTGCACCTCGCCGGTGCGGCTGAACACGGCGTTCTCCGCCCCCATCGCGCCTGCCAGCAGCACCAGCGCGAGCTGCCGCGGCCCGAACCCCAGGCACAGCGCCGCCAGCGCCAGCAGCGCCGTCACCAGCAGCATCACCGCCTCGCGACCCCGCACGCCGCCCGCGCGTGCCGCGATCGCACCCCCCATCACGCCGGAGACGAACGCCAGGATCAGCGAGATCGCCGTATGCAGTTCGGCCTGGAGCCCGGATGCGATCGCCACGCCCAGCCGGGTCGTGTTGCCGCTCATGAAGGAGGCGAAGAAGCCGGCGAAGGCCGAGAAGGCGATCGCGTCAACGAAGCCGGCCAGCGCCGCGAGCAGCACGGCGACCAGCAGGACGGAGAGCGGAAGACGTTGCATGGCCCCTTTTCCCTCCTTCGTCCGCCATCGCCAACCCCCGGGCTTCCGCAATCTGCGACGAACCGCTAGCGAGCGGAGGTCGTGCCGATGGAAACCCTCTCGCTCGGGCCCGTGCTGCAGGTCCTCAACCTGCTCGGCATCGCGGTCTTCGCCGCCACCGGCGCGCTCGCCGCGGCACAGCGTGCGCAGACGCTCGTGACCGCCACCTTCTTCGCGCTCATCACCGGTGTTGGCGGCGGCACGATCCGCGACCTGCTGATCGGCGCGCCCGTCTTCTGGGTCCGCGACGCGCAGACCGCCGCGCTCTGCCTGTCGGTCGCGGTGCTGATCTGGATCACCCCGCAACGCTGGTGGCGCCAGCAGGCGCTGGAATGGCTCGATGCGGCAGGGCTCGCCGCCTATGCGGTCTATGGCGTCGCCAAGGCGCTGGAGTTCGGCGTGCCGCCGATCCCGGCCGCGATCATGGGCGTGGTGACGGCCTGCGCAGGCGGCATCCTGCGCGACATGCTGGCGGGCGAGCCGTCGATCCTGATGCGCCCCGAGCTCTACGTCACCGCCGCAGCCCTCGCCTCCGGCCTCTATGTGGTACTGGTCTCGCTCGGGCTGCCGAGCTTCGCCTCGGCGCTCTGCGCTTCCGCCGCCGGCTTCCTGCTCCGGGCCGCCGCCATCCACTGGAAGCTCGGCCTGCCGACCTATCGCGGTCGGCACTGACGCCTCCGTGCTCCTGCGAAGGCAGGAGCCCAGGGCCGCGGGCATCGGCCTCTGCTCCTGGAACGAAGCCTAGCCCCGCACGACGCCGACATCGCGGAACGGCCGCGGCTCGGCGGGCGGCATGCCCGTGTGCGCCAGCTCGCACTGCCACAGGCCGATGTCGACCCACTGGCCCTGCTTGTAGCCGATCGAGCGGATCACGCCGGCGCGGCGGAACCCCACCGCCTCATGCAGCGAGATCGACGGCCCATTGGGCAGCGCGATCACCCCCATCGCCTGGGTGAAGCCCTGCGCGCGCAGCGTCACGATCAGCGCCTCGTAGAGCAGCCGCCCCGCGCCCTGCCCGTGTGCGCCACCCGCAAGGTAGATCGTCGTCTCGACCGAGAAGCGATAGGCGGCGCGCGACCGGAACGGCCCGGCATAGGCATAGCCCAGGATCTTGCCCGGCCCGGTCTCCCCCAGCGGATCGGTGCCGGTCGCGACCAGCCACGGATAGAAGCCGTCGTGCGCCGCCATCCGCTCGGCGATGGCGGCGGCGTCGGGCGGCTGCTCCTCGAAGCTGATCGTGCTGCCGGTCACATAGGCGGCATAGATCTGCGCGATCGCCTCGGCATCGTCAGCGGTCGCCGCCCGGATTGCGATCACAGGCCGAACCGCGCCAGCATCAGGTCCATCAGCCGCACGTCCTCGCGCGCCGGCAACACCGGACCGAGCCCGGCGCACTCAAGGCAGCGCGCCTGCATCGCAGCGCCACCCTTCACCAGCCGCCGGGCGTCGCCCAGCGCCTGCGCCAGCAACGCGCGCCGCTCCCCCGCCAGGCGGGAGACGAGATCGGTGGAGGCCGATCCGACGCGATCCTCGTCCTCCTCGCCCGCGTTCATCGCCGCCAGGAACTGCTCCAGCGCGCCCGGCTCCTTCTCCAGATACTCCGCATGGACCTTGGCCGGATCGAGCTTCGCGCGCCGCGCGGCTTCGGCCACCGCGTCGGAGAGCGTGCCGAACCGGTCGACCAGCCCCAGCTGCCGCGCGGTGCCGCCGTCCCACACCCGGCCCTGGCCGATCTGGTCGACCCGCTCCGGGCTCATCCGCCGCGCCTGCGACACCAGGCCGATGAACCGGCGGTATCCGTTCTCGATCGTCGCCTGAACCAGCGCGTCGAAGGTAGCGTTGGTGCCGCCCATCACGTTGGGCTGGCCGGTCAGCGGCGTCGTCTGCACGCCGTCCGTCGTCACGCCGATCTTGGCGAGCGTGTTCTCGAACGTCGGGATCAGCCCGAAGATGCCGATCGAGCCGGTGATGGTGTTCGGCTCGGCGAACACCACGTCGCCGGGCGTCGACACCCAATAGCCACCGCTCGCGGCCAGGCCGCCCATCGAGACGACGACCGGCAGGCCCTTCTGCTTGGCCTGCAGGATCGCCTGGCGCATCTGCTCGGACGCGAGCGCAGAGCCGCCGGGCGAATCGACCCGCACCACCAGCGCCTTCAGCTCCTTTTCGGCCAGCCCCTTGAGCAACAGCTTCGACACCGTGTCGCCGCCGGCGGTGCCGGAGCCGGAGTCCCCGTCAACGATCTCGCCCGCGATGGTCAGGATGCCGATCGCATCGCCGGTCTTGGGCAGCGGGTTGGCCGCGACCCAGTTCCGAAGCGGGATCGCCTTGAAGCTGCCGGCGATCTTCTTGTCGCCGATCCCGACGCCCTCCAGCTCGGCCACGCGCTTGCCGAACGCCACGCGGTCGCCCAGCCGGTCGACCAGCCCGGCCGCCAGATTGGCCTTGGCGATGTCGCCCCCGGCCGCGACCACCAGCTTGTCCGGCTGGGTCAGGAAGTCGGCGACCTTGGCCTTGGGGCGGGCCTTGGCCACCGCCTCGCGCCACTGGCCGAAGATCGCGCCGTAGAGCGCCTGGTTGGCGGCGCGCGCCGGCTCGGACTGGTCGGCGCGGGTATAGGGCTCCACCGCCGACTTGAACTCGCCGACGCGATAGACGTGCGCATTGATGCCAAGCTTGTCGATCAGCCCCTTGTAGTAGAGCTGCGCCCCGCCCGGCCCGGTGAACATCGCGCCACCCATCGGGTTGACCCAGATCTCGCTGGCATTCGCGGCCACCAGATAGCTGCTGTCGGTATAGCCGGTCGCATAGGCGAGCACCGGCTTGCCGCTCGCCCGCACCCGGCCGACCGCGGCGGCGACCTCCGCCACCACGGAAGGGTAGCCGCCGACGAAGCGGTCCAGGTCCAGCACCACCGCCGTCACCCGCTTGTCGTCGCGCGCCTTGTCCAGCGCGTGCACCACGTCGCGCAGCCGGTGTTCGCGCGCCACGCTCGCACCGCTCAGCGTCGCGAACGGGTCCATCTCGCTCGGCTGCTCGACCACCGTGCCGTCCAGCGCCACCAGCAGCGCGCCAGGCTTGATCGCCGGGTTGGGCTTGGCGGCCAACGCCGCGAACAGCAGGCCGAAGAACAGCAGCATCGCCAGCAGGACGAGCCCGTCCTTGACCGCGACCAGCAACTTCCAGGCACCCCGAACCAGTCTCACGCGCATCTTCCCCTTGTCAGGTCATGGCGGTGCTAAAGCAGGGCCAGAGGCGAGTAAACCGCGCGTCTCCCGGGTTCGGGGGAGGACGAGCCTGCCGCTCCGCAGGTGCCGCTCGCGTTTCCACCACGCACTGGCGCGGACCGCATTTTTTCGGCTCGGCGACCCGTTGACGAGGTGCGAGGGCGATCGCATATGCGGGCTGCTGGCACTCGCTGCGGGTGAGTGCCAATCACTGTTCACAGAAAGGAAAGCGCGCATGAACTTTCGTCCGCTGCACGACCGCGTGCTCGTTCGCCGCGTCGAAGCCGAGGAAAAGACCGCCGGCGGGATCATCATCCCGGACACCGCCAAGGAAAAGCCGCAGGAAGGCGAAGTCGTCGCCGCCGGCAACGGCACCAAGGCTGAAGACGGCAAGGTCACTCCGCTCGACGTCAAGGCTGGCGACCGCATCCTCTTCGGCAAGTGGTCGGGCACCGAGGTCAAGGTGAATGGCGAAGACCTGCTGATCATGAAGGAAAGCGACATCCTGGGGATCGTCGGCTGATTTCCTGACCCGGTTCGGTGCTCCTGCGCAGGCAGGAGCCCAGAGCCAAGCATCCAGAATCCTAGGTTCCTGCGTCTGCTGGAGCCTGAGCAAGAGGAATAGCCAACATGGCAGCCAAGGAAGTAAAGTTTTCGCGCGACGCGCGTGAGCGCATCCTCAAGGGCGTCGACATCCTGGCCGACGCGGTCAAGGTGACGCTTGGCCCGAAGGGCCGCAACGTCGTGATCGACAAGTCCTTCGGCGCACCGCGCATCACTAAGGACGGTGTCTCGGTCGCCAAGGAAATCGAACTCAAGGACAAGTTCGAGAACATGGGCGCCCAGATGGTGCGCGAAGTTGCCTCGAAGACCAACGACGTCGCCGGTGACGGCACCACCACCGCGACCGTCCTCGCCCAGGCGATCGTTCGCGAAGGCATGCGCTCGGTCGCAGCCGGCATGAACCCGATGGACCTGAAGCGCGGCATCGACCTCGCCGTCGGCAAGGTCGTCGAGGACGTGAAGGCGCGCTCCAAGCCCGTCGCTGGCACCCAGGAAGTCGCCCAGGTCGGCATCATCTCCGCCAACGGCGACCGTGAAGTCGGCGAAAAGATCGCGGAAGCGATGGAGAAGGTCGGCAAGGAAGGCGTGATCACCGTCGAAGAGGCGAAGGGTCTCGAATTCGAGCTCGACGTCGTCGAAGGCATGCAGTTCGACCGCGGCTACCTGTCGCCCTACTTCATCACCAACCCGGAAAAGATGACGGTCGAGCTCAACGATCCGTACATCCTGATCCACGAGAAGAAGCTCTCGAACCTGCAGGCGATGCTCCCGATCCTGGAAGCCGTCGTTCAGTCGGGTCGTCCGCTCCTGATCATCGCAGAGGACATCGAGGGCGAGGCTCTGGCCACGCTCGTGGTGAACAAGCTGCGCGGCGGCCTGAAGGTCGCAGCGGTCAAGGCGCCGGGCTTCGGCGATCGCCGCAAGGCGATGCTCGAGGACATCGCGATCCTGACCAAGGGCGAAGTCATCTCGGAAGACCTGGGCATCAAGCTCGAGTCCGTCACGCTCGGCATGCTCGGCACCGCCAAGCGCGTCACGATCGACAAGGACAACACCACCATCGTCGATGGTGCGGGTGAAGCCGACGCGATCAAGGGCCGCACCGACGCGATCCGCCAGCAGATCGAAGTCACCACCAGCGACTATGACCGTGAGAAGCTCCAGGAGCGTCTCGCCAAGCTCGCCGGCGGCGTGGCCGTGATCAAGGTCGGCGGTGCGACCGAGGTCGAGGTGAAGGAGCGCAAGGACCGCGTCGACGACGCGCTGCACGCAACCCGCGCAGCCGTCGAAGAGGGCATCGTCCCGGGCGGTGGTACGGCTCTGCTGTACGCGACCAAGGCACTCGCCGGCCTGACCGGTGCGAACGAGGACCAGACCCGCGGCATCGACATCGTTCGCCGCTCGCTGACCGCCCTGGTTCGCCAGATCGCGCAGAACGCCGGCCACGACGGCGCCGTCGTGTCGGGCAAGCTGCTCGACCAGGACGACACCTCGTTCGGCTTCAACGCGTCGACCGACACCTATGAGAACCTGGTTGCGGCCGGCGTGATCGACCCGACCAAGGTCGTCCGCACCGCGCTCCAGAACGCGGCGTCGGTCGCGGGCCTGCTCATCACCACGGAAGCAACCGTGGCCGAGCTGCCCGACGACAAGCCCGCAATGCCGGCAATGCCCGGCGGCGGCATGGGCGGCATGGACTTCTGATCCCGTAGCGGCCTGCGCCAGCCAAGCTGGCGCAGGCCACGCTCGGGATCGGCCGGCGGACTTCGGCCCGCCGAAGTCCGTCCGACGCCAGCACCGGCTTTGCCGGTGCCGTCCCAAGGAAAGGGGCCGGAGGGGAAACCTTCCGGCCCTTTTCTTTTCGCCCTCTTTCCTTCCGCCCCGCGAATCCCGATGATCGGCGCCAGGCGTCGTCCGACGCAGCCATCCACGGGAACCCGCATGACCGATCTCAGCCGCCGCGAAGCCCTCGCCACCTCTGCGCTTGCCGGGCTCGCCGCCGCCACCCCCGCCTGGGCCCAGCAGCCCGCAGCACCCGCCCCCGGCGCCACTGCCGCCGCCTGGGACCTGACCGAGCTCTATCCCAATGACGCCGCCTGGGACGCCGCCCGCGTGAAGGCGCTCGCCGATGCCAAGGCGCTCGCCCAGTGGAAGGGGCGGCTCGGCGAAAGCGCCGACGTGCTCGCCCAGGCGCTTTCCGCCCAGTCCGACGTCGGCCGCACCGTGTCGCGCATCTACACCTACATCAGCCTCAAGGCGGACGAGGACGTCCGCGTCGCCGCCAACCAGGAGCGCCGCGCCCAGGCGACCGACCTGTGGGTGGCACTCGGCGAGGCGACCGCCTGGACCGGCCCCGAGCTGATCGCGCTCGGCCGCCCCAAGATCGAGGCGTTCACCGCCCAGAACACCACGCTGCGCACCCGCTTCGCCATGGTGCTGAAGAACGTCCTGCGTCAGGCCGAGCACACGCTCAGCCCCGAGGGCGAGGCGCTGCTCGCCAGCGCGGGTGCCGCGCTGTCGGGTCCGGGCGAGACCGCCGAGCAGCTGCGCTCCTCCGACATGCCGCGCCCGACCGTCCAGCTTTCGACCGGCAAGTCGGTGCGGCTCGACGACCAGGGCTATTCGCTCAACCGCGACGCGCCCAACCGCGCCGATCGCAAGCAGGTGTTCGACGCCTTCTGGAAGAGCTACGGCGCGTTCGAAAGCTCGCTCGGCTCGGCCTATGTCGCCAAGATCAAGGGCGACATCTTCAACGCCCGCGCCCGCAAATACCCGAGTTCGCTGGCAGCGGCGGTGTCGGGCGGCAACATCCCGGAGGGCGTCTACCGCACGCTGGTGCAGGAGACCAACGCCGGCCTGCCGCAGCTCCACCGCTATTTCGAGCTGCGCCGCCGGATGCTCAAGCTGCCGGACATGGCCTACTACGACATCTACCCGCCCCTGGTGTCGCTCGACCGCCGCTTCACCCTCCCGGACATGCGCACCCTCACGCTGGAGGCGACCAAGCCGCTAGGGCCCGAATACGCCAAGCTGATCGCCGAAGGCACCGCCGCCCGCTGGATGGATCCCTTCCCCCGCACCGGCAAGCGCTCGGGCGCGTACATGAATCCCGGCGCGTACGACGTGCACCCCTATCTGCTGCTCAACCTCGGCGAGAACTACGAGGGGCTGTCGACCTATGCGCACGAATGGGGCCATGCGATCCATTCGCTGCTCTCCAACCGCGCCCAGCCCTATGACATGGCCGACTATCCGATCTTCCTCGCGGAGATCGCGTCGACCGCGAACGAGGCGCTGCTGGTCGACATGATGCTCAAGCGCGCCAAGACTCGCGAGGAGAAGCTCTTCTACCTCGGGCAGCGCATGGAGAGCATCCGCGGCACCTTCTTCCGCCAGGCGATGTTCGCCGAATTCGAGCTGGAGGCGCACGAGCTGGCCGAAAAGGGTGAGGGCGTGTCGGGCGCGCGCTTCACCGCGCTCTACCTCGACCTGCTCAAGCGCTACCACGGCCCCAAGGTCGCGATCGACCCGGCCTATGCAATCGAGTGGGCGTACATCCCCCACTTCTATTCCAACTTCTACGTCTATCAGTACGCCACCTCGATCACCGCGGCCGAGTATTTCGCCCGCTCGGTGCTGACCGGCGGCGCGGCGGAGCGCGACCGCTACCTGACGGTGCTGAAGGCAGGCGGATCGGACTATCCGATCGACATCCTCAAGCGCGCCGGCCTCGATATGACGAGCCCGGAGCCCTACCGGCAGCTCGTCCAGAGCTTCAAGGAAACGCTCGACCAGGCCGAGGCTCTGCTGGGGTAATGCTGCGAAGGGGAGGCGGCACGACGGCCTCCCCTCTGCCGCGCTTGGGCGCAACCTCTACGCCAGACCTAACCAGTACCCCGGCGAAGGCCGGGGCCCAGTTGCGAGAAGCTCGGATCGGGTCCTCGCTGTCGCCTCGCGGTTTCAGACCGTCAGATACGCAACACCTGGCACCGGAACGCCCTGAGACGTCGCCGCCCGCAACCTCCCGTCGCTCCCGACCCGCAGGCTCGCCACCGTGCCGGAACGCTGGTTCGCCACCAGCATCTCGTCCCGCTCTTCCAGCAGCAGGAACATCCGCGGCCAGTCTCCGCCGCACCCGACATGCTGGAGCAGCGTCAGCCCGCCGTCCCGGGCGACGGCGAACACCGCGATGCTGTTGTGCCCGCGATTGGAGACATAGAGTCGGTCCCCCCTGCGGTTGAGCGCGATGTGCCCCGCCGCCGAAGACCCGGCGAACCCCGCCGGCAACGTCGACACCACGCCCCGCCGACGAAAGCTCCCATCCCCCTCTGCGTCGAGGATCGTCACCGTGTTGGCGAGCTCCGCCACCAGATACGCGACCGGCAGCCGCGGATGCCGCGCCAGGTGGCGGGGCCCCGATCCCGGTTCGGCACGATAGGCGACCGTCGTCTTCGCCAGCGCGCCCGATCGCGGATCGAGGTGGTGGGCAAAGATCGCGTCGGCGCCCAGGTCCACCGAATGCAGCAGCGGCGCTCCCGGCGCAAAGCCGACCCAGTGCGCATGGGCGCCCGCCTGCCGCTCCCGGTCCGGGCCGCTGCCCGCATGGACGATGCGCGCCGCCTCGTCGATCGGCAGTCCGGTCGCGGGGTCGAGCTTCCAGACGGCCACGCTCCCGCTCGAATAATTCGCCACCGCCAGCGCACGACCGTCCGGGCTCAGCGCGACATGGCAAGGATCGGCGCCCAGCGTCGACACCCGCGCCAGCCGCCGGAAGTCGCGCCCATAGATTCCGAGCGCACCCTCCGCCTGCTCATCCACCAGATAGCGCACGCCGGTGCCGCCGCTTTGCACGCCGAACGAGGCGTTCGCGATCTCCGGCAGCGCCCGGCCCGCCGTCCAGCCGCCGTTCGACGGCTCCAGCGGCACGAGCCCGGCGCCGCCCTCCTGCACATAGGTGCCGGCAAGCACCCTGCGGCTTTGCTGCGCCAGAAGCCGGGTCGGAAACGCCGCAGCAGCGGCAGCGGCGGCGACGAGCGTCCGTCGCGACAGGGAAAGCGGGGAAGAAGCCATGCCAGCTTGATGGCGCAGGTTCATGCGCAAGGTCAAAGGCCCTGCACCGCCTCGATCCGAAATCGCTGTCCGCTGACGCCTCTTGCCGGCTTAGCGGGCACCCGCCCCGGCGGCCTGCTCCCGTGCGGCGATGTTCCTGCCGATGCCGTACCCTGACGCGAACAGGAACGCGACCAGCCCGACGATCAGGAAGCCCAGCAGCACCGCCTGCGCCGGTTGCGGCTTTTTCATGAACTACCCTCCCGCTTCGAGGCCATCGCGTCTGCGACCGGTGCCGCCGGCCTGGCCGAACCCGGCCGGCGCAATGGCGCCCTCTCCCAGGATGATGGTCGTCGATCCCTTCGTCGCCTCGATCGCCTGCAGCAGCCGCAGATTGGCAAGCGCCGGATTGTCGCTGACGAGCCGGGCGGCATTGGCGAGCACGCGAAGCGCAGCCTGCTCGCCGCGGGCGCGCTCGAGCGCACCCTGCGCCTCCATCTTCGCACGCTCCACGTCGGTGAACATCTTGCGGGTCTCGGGCGGCAGGTTCACCGCCGTCAGCAGCAGCCGGGAGATCGTCGCCCCGGGCACTGCGCCCCCGATGCGGGCGAGGATGTCCGCCGTCAACGCGGCGGGCGACGCCAGGATGTCCGCCAATGTCCGCTCGCCCGCCGCCTCCAGGGTCGCCGCCGCCACGGACGGGTATAGCGCAGGGTGAACGCCGCCACCCCCCAGGAAGTAGCCGATCGTCGGTGTATCGAGGCTTTGCTGCGACTCGGAATAGGCACGAGCATCCGTCACCGCCAGCGCCGGCGACAGGGTCAGGCGGAACGAGAACTGGTCCTTGGAAAGAACCGTCATCTCCGGAAGGGAGGCGGCCCGTTCGGTCACCGCAACCTGAACGACCCTTGAGCGCTTAAGCGGATCGAACCGGCTGTGCCGGCCAGGCGGCAGTTCCCGCTGAAACCGGCCATCCCGGTAGAGCAGCCCCACCATCGGCGGGTAGATGATGGTCGCTTCAAGGCACACCCACAGGGCGAGCCCGACAATCGCTACAACGAGAACGACCAGAAGAAGCGGAGTCATCAAGCACTCACTTTCCGACGCCACGGCGACGCGGCGGGAGCCCGAAGCTCGCAAAGCCGCGCCACGGTTGCCGATGGGCTGGCGCCGGAAAGCTTGAGTTGGAGCGCTTCACAGGCACTTGCTACCACAGCTAGGACATCTCTCATCTGTGCTGACCGCACCTTTCAGTGTCGCGTTCGAGAAATGCCCGGCGGGGAGTCGAACCCCACGAAGCAATGTTGGGGGCGACGCAGTCTTGCTGTCAAGCGAGCCTGAGAAGGTCTTCGCTCACACCGATGGATCGGAGCCTCAGAAGATCCCCAGGAACTTCTTGCGCTGCTTCTTCTTCTCCTCGCCCGAGGCCTTGCCATCCTCGTCCTTCGACGTGGTGCCCGCGCCGACGTCGTCGCGCGGCTTGCCCTTGGTGGTACGCTGCGCCTTGGCGGTGGCACCCGCGAGGATCGGCCCGCACGCGGCCGACTTGGCATCGCCCACGTCGACAAAGGCGAGCAGCCCGCCGATCGGGGTCGCAACCGCCGCCAGGCCCAGGCCGATGCCGGCGCGCCCGACCAGCTCCGGGCTGATCACGTCGAAGCCCGGCTCCGCGAAATAGCCGTTGATCCCGACCGGCGACTGGCCCGCGAACAGCGAGAACTTCTTGGAGTCCGCCCGGAACGCCAAGTCGATCGCCTCGGTCTTGAAGCTGAAGCCGCCACGGCCGAGCATGACGTTCTTCTGCGTGTCGATCAGGATCGGGTCGGCCGCCGCCACGCCGTTGCGCACGGTGAAGCCGATCAGCCCGCAGTTGATCTGTACCGGCTCCTTCAGCTTGTCCTCGAACATCTTCTGGATGAACGTGCCGACGTCGATTTCCGACAGCTGGATGTTGCGCGTCCAGAAGCTGCCCTTGGGCATGATGAAGGCGATGCGCCCGTTGGAGCTCGCCAGCGAGTCGTGCACGCTGTTGCCGCTGCCCGTCATCTTCACGCGCGCCGAAATCGTGCCGCTGGTGCCCGCCTCCGCCACGCCGAAGCCCGCGAGCAGCCGGCCCATCGGCGTCGGCGTCAGGCGGATGTCATAGTCGGTGAAGACCGGTGCCCGGCGCGCGTTGATGCTGATGTCCGACAGCACCGTGCCGCGCGCCATGGTGAAGTTGAGCGGCGAGAGCTTGAGCAGCCGGTCTTCGAGCGACAGCCCCAGCTTGATGTTGGAGATCGGCACGTTCTCCGACCGCACCTGCCGCACCGTCCAGTTGACCTTCGCGTCGAAGTTCTTGAGCGCGTCGACGTTGAGCGGCGTGTCCGGCAGCAGCCGCGGCGTGCCGCCCACCCGCGTCACCGTGCCCGCCTTGCCCTGCTTGTCCAGCCGGTCGGGATTGTAGCCGATGAAGGGCGCGACATCGATCATGTCCAGCCGACGGGTGGCGAGGTCGGCGGTCAGGTACATGCGCGGCTCGCGCTGGAACACGCTGAACGCGCCGCTGAGGTCACTGTCGCCGAACGTGCCGCGCAGCCCGGTGAAGCGCCACTCCTCGCCCCGCTTGGTGAGCGCGGAGGCGAGATGGTAGCGCCGCGTGTCGGGCACGGTCAGCCCGAACACCTCGAACAGGTTCGCCAGGTTGCGGCCGCGCAGGTCGACCTTCAGGTCCGATCCCTCGATCACCGTCGGCTCGGGCAGCGTGCCGGTGACGGTGCCCACCGCATCGACCGCCCGCACGGTCAGCGCCAGCTGCGTCTGCCCACCCGCCAGCGCCGCGTTGGGCGACAGCAGTGCGCCGGTCAGCGTGAAGGGGATGCCGCGCGCACGCCCATCTCCGTCGAATCGCACGGCGTTCGCGACCTTGCTGTCGCGCGCCTCCACGGTGCGGAAGCGGACGTTGGCGAGGATCCGCATCGACGGATCGCTGTAGCGCAGCCCTGAATTGCTCACCGCTGCCTGGCGGATCACCGGCATGTCGAACGGCTCGCCCTTGGCGTTGGGGTCGCCGAAGGTCCAGGTGTTGCGGCGGTGGTCGGCGTCCCAGGCCAGGTCGACGCGCGCGCCGTCCAGCCCCAGCCAGTTGATCCGCCGCTGGCCGAACAGGAAGGTGAAGGTGGCGATCTGGCTGTCGAACTTCCGCGCTTCCAGGAAATTGCCGCCGCCCGCCCATTCGGGATTGGACACGGTCAGCCCTTCGGCCAGGAACTTCAGGTTGATCGGGTTGAAATAGAATTGGAAGTCGCCGGCCACCCGCACCTGCCGCTCGGCCGAGCTTGAGGCGATCTTCTCGAACGTGCCCTTCAGGAAGCGGCCCTTGGTGATGAACAGGATCGCCCACACCAGGAACAGCGCGATGAAGATGCCGAGCACCACCCGCAGCAGGATCGTGAGCCAGCGCGGCCGCCCGCGTCGCGGCGGCGCCGCCGGAGTTTCGGCGGGCGGCGGCGGCACATCGTCCGCGACAGGGGGCAGTTCGCGATCAGCCATGCGGCCAAAAACTCGCCGCTGGCGTAACGAGTTCCCGCGCACCGCCCGCTGCGGTTGCGCATGCACCGCCATTGCGCTAAGCGCGCCGTCTTTCCACGACTCTTCGAGCCCGTCTCGAGGGATCGCCCGGCCAAAAGGGCTGCCGCGGCGATCTGCTGGGTCGTGACACACAAGGAGAAAAAAATGCCCAAGCTCAAGACCAAGAGCGGCGTGAAGAAGCGCTTCAAGTTCACCGCCACCGGCAAGGTGAAGCACGGTGTGGCCGGCAAGCGCCACCGCCTGATCAGCCACAATGCCAAGTACATCCGCCAGAACCGCGGCACCTCGGTGCTCGCCGACGCCGACGTCGCACACGTCAAGGCGTGGGCGCCCTACGGTCTGCGCTAAGGAGGTCTGACACATGGCACGTATCAAGCGCGGCACCACGACCCGCACCAAGCACAAGCGTATTCTGGATCAGGCGAAGGGCTATTATGGCCGTCGCAAGAACACGATCCGCATCGCACGTCAGGCCGTCGAAAAGGCCGGCCAGTACGCCTATCGCGACCGCAAGGTTAAGAAGCGGACCTTCCGCGGCCTCTGGATCCAGCGCATCAACGCCGGCGTCCGGGCCGAGGGCCTGACCTATTCGCAGTTCATGCACGGCCTGAAGCTCGCCGGCATCCAGCTGGACCGCAAGGTCCTGGCGGATATCGCGATGCACGAAGGTGAGGCATTTACCGCCATCGTCGCTCAGGCGAAGGCGGCGCTGCCCCAGGCCGCCTAAGCGACCTGCAGCGTTACGCGAACATGGGGCGTCGGTGGCAACACCGGCGCCCTTTTCGTTTTCGCCCTTGGCCATTCGGTGGCCAGGGCAAATGAAGAGGCACGAATGGCGATGCACCTCTGGTGGCTCTACGTCACCGCCGTGTTCCTGATCGCGGGCACCCCTGGCCCGAACATGCTGCACGTCATGGTGCAGAGCATCCACCACGGCCCGCGCCGCGCGGTCTTCTCCATGGCCGGGCTGATGAGCGCCAACCTGCTGTGCCTGCTCGCCTCGGCAATGGGACTTGGTGCGCTGCTCCAGGCGTCGCCCCGGCTCTACGGTGCGCTGCGCTTCGCCGGTGCCGCCTATCTGATCTGGCTCGGGATCAAGGCGTGGCGGGCACCCGTCTCGGGCGCTCCCAAGAAGGAAGGTTTCACCCGCAGCCGCCCCGGCGCGCTCTATGCGGCGGGCCTCGGCACCGGCCTCTCCAACCCGAAGCTGATCGTCTTCGCCGCCGCGCTGTTCCCGCAGTTCCTCGACCCCAGCCGCCCCTTCTGGCTTCAGCTGGCGATCCTGGTTGCGACGTTCGTGGTGATCGAGGGCGGCTGGTACGCCGCCTATGCGCTCGGCGGCCGCTCGCTCGCCCGCTGGCTCGCGCCGCCGCGCCGGCAGCGGCTGTTCAACCGTGCGACGGGGTCGCTCTTCATCGGCTTCGGCGGCCTTCTGCTCGCCGCCCGAGCGTGACGGACCCCGGAACGGCTTGACCTGAGCCGCCGACTAAGGTTCGGACCTCCCAATCTTGCGAACGGAATTTCAATGACCACCGATCTCGAACAATTGCGAGCCGACCTGCTGGCGGCGATCGACGCGGCCGCCGGGCTCGACGCGCTGGAGGCGGTGCGCGTCCATGCGCTCGGCAAGCAGGGTGCCGTCACCGGCCTCCTCAAGACGCTCGGCGGCATGACGCCCGAGCAGCGCCAGGTCGAAGGCCCGCGCATCCACAGCCTGCGCGAGGCGGTGACGGAGGCGATCGCCACTCGCAAGGCCGGGCTGGAGCAGGCGGCGCTCAACGCTCGCCTCGCTTCCGAAACGCTCGACATGACCCTGCCGGTCGATCGCACCGCCCCCGGCAGCGTCCACCCGGTCAGCCAGGTCATGGACGAGCTCGCCGAGATCTTCGCCGACCTCGGCTTCGCGGTCGCGACCGGCCCCGAGATCGAGGACGACTGGCACAATTTCACCGCGCTCAACATCCCGGAGACGCATCCGGCACGCGCGATGCATGACACCTTTTATCTGGCCGGGGAGCACGAGCGGCCGATGGTGCTGCGCACCCACACCTCGCCCGTGCAGATCCGCACGATGCTGTCGCAGAAGCCGCCGATCCGCATCATCGCGCCCGGCCGGGTCTATCGCTCCGACAGCGACGCCACCCACACGCCGATGTTCCACCAGATCGAAGGGCTGGTGATCGACAAGGGCATCACCCTCGCGCACCTGAAGTGGACGCTGGAGACCTTCCTCAAGGCGTTCTTCGAGCGCGACGACATCGTGCTGCGCCTGCGCCCCAGCTACTTCCCCTTCACCGAACCTTCGGCGGAGGTCGACATCGGCTACACCATGCAGAAGGGCAAGCGCGTGGTCGGCGGGTCGGAAGGCTGGATGGAGGTGCTGGGCTCCGGCATGGTCCACCCCAAGGTCATCGCCGCCTGCGGCCTCGACCCCGACGAGTACCAGGGCTTCGCCTTCGGCACCGGCGTCGATCGGCTCGCGATGCTGAAATACGGCATGGACGACCTGCGCGCCTTCTTCGACGGCGACCTGCGCTGGCTCAAGCACTATGGCTTCTCGGCGCTTGACGTGCCCACGCTGTCGGGGGGAGTGGGCGCATGAAGTTCACCCTTTCCTGGCTGCGCGAGCACCTCGACACCGACGCTTCGCTCGACGCGATCCTCGACGGCCTGACCCGCATCGGGCTGGAGGTCGAGGGCGTCGAGAACCCGGCCGCGCGCCTCAACGGCTTCCGCGTCGCCCGCGTCCTCACCGCCGAGCGCCATCCGCAGGCCGACAAGCTCCAGGTGCTGTCAGTCGATGCCGGCGACGGCCCGCTCCAGGTGGTGTGCGGCGCGCCCAATGCGCGCGCTGGCCTGGTCGGCGTGTTCGGCATGCCCGGCGCGGTCGTTCCCGCCAACGGCATGGAGCTGCGCGTGGCGGCGATCCGCGGCGTCGAATCCAACGGCATGATGTGCTCCACCCGCGAGCTGGAACTCGGCGAGGATCACGACGGCATCATCGAGCTGCCGGCCGACGCGCCGGTCGGCACGACCTTTGCCGACTATGCCGGCCTCGACGATCCCGTCATCGACGTGGCGATCACCCCCAACCGCCAGGACTGCATGGGCGTGCGCGGCATCGCCCGCGACCTCGCTGCCGCCGGCCTCGGCACGCTGCGCCCGCTCGAAGCGGTGATCGGCGGCCTGCCCGCGATCGTGCCGCAAGGCGCCGGCCCGGACGTGGCGACGCAGGACCCGGAGGGCTGCCCCGCCTTCTTCGCCCAGACCGTCGCCGGTGTCACCAACGGCCCCTCGCCCGACTGGCTGCAGCGCCGCCTGACCGCGGTCGGCCAGAAGCCGATCTCGGCATTGGTCGACATCACCAACTTCGTCATGCTCGGCCTCGGCCGCCCGCTGCACGTCTATGATCGCGCCAAGCTCCAGGGCGGCCTGGTCGCGCGGCATGCGACGGCCGGCGAACAGGTGCTGGCGCTCAACGGCAAGACCTACACCCTCGACGGCGGCGAGACCGTGATCGCCGACGATGCGGCCGTGCACGACATCGGCGGCATCATGGGCGGCGAGCATTCGGGCGTGTCGGAGACGACCACCGACGTGCTCATCGAATGCGCCTATTTCACGCCGGAGACGATCGCGCGCACCGGCCAGAAGCTCGCGCTCACCTCCGACGCGCGCCAGCGCTTCGAGCGCGGCGTCGATCCCGCCTTCCTCGACGAGGGGCTGGCGATCGCCACCCGCCTGGTGCTCGCCCTGTGCGGCGGCACCCCGAGCGAAGTCACCCGCGCCGGCGAGCCGCCGGCCGATCCGCGCCTCGTCGCCTACAATCCGAACCTCTCCGAGACGCTCGGCGGGCTCGCGGTCGCGCCCGAGCGGCAGCAGGAGATCCTCGAACGCCTCGGCTTCGTGGTCGACCTCGAATGGAACGTGGTAGTGCCGAGCTGGCGCCGCGACGTCGACGGCCCGGCCGACCTGGTCGAGGAAGTGATCCGCATCGAGGGCATCGACAAGGTCCCTTCGACGCCGCTGCCCCGCCCCGCCGGCGTCGCCCGCCCGACCGCCACGCCCGAGCAGAAGCTGGAGCGCCGCCTGCGCCGTTCGGCCGCTGCGCGCGGGCTCAACGAGGCGATCACCTGGAGTTTCATCGCCGAGGATGCCGCCGCAAGCTTCGGCGGCGGCGCCTGGACGCTCGCCAACCCGATCAGCGAGGACATGAAGGTCATGCGCCCCTCGCTGCTCCCCGGGCTGCTGTCGGCCGCGAACCGCAACCTCAAGCGCGGCGCCACCGGCGTGCGCCTGTTCGAGATCGGCCGCCGCTATCTGGCCGACGGCGAGCGCCTGACGCTGGGCGTCGTCCTCGCCGGCGAGCAGCGCAGCCGCGGCTGGCAAGCGGGCAAGGCTGCGCCCTTCGACGCGTTCGATGCCAAGGCCGAAGCCCTCGCGCTGCTGGAGGCCGCCGGTGCGCCGGTCGCCAACCTCCAGGTCATGGACGGGGCGGGCGACGCCTATCACCCCGGCCAGTCGGCGACGCTGCGGCTCGGGCCCAAGACCGTGCTCGCCGCCTTCGGCACGCTCCATCCGCGCCTCGCCAAGGCGTTCGACCTCTCCGGCCCGGTGGTCGCGGTCGAGCTGTTCCTGGACGCGCTGCCGGGCAAGCGCGGCACCGGCTTCATGCGCCCGGCCTATGCGCCGCCGGCGTTGCAGGCGGTGACGCGCGACTTCGCCTTCCTGGTGCCCGCAAGCGTCAGCGCCGATGCGCTGGTGCGCAGCGTGCGCGGTGCCGACAAGGCGACGATCGTCGACGCACGCCTGTTCGACGTCTTCACCGGCGCCGGGGTCGAGGAAGGCATGAAATCCCTGGCGGTCGAGGTCACGCTCCAGCCGGGCGAGAAGAGCTTCACCGACGCGGAGATCAAGGGGGTCGCCGACAAGGTCGTCGCCGCCGCCGCCAAGCTGGGAGCTACCTTGCGTGGCTGATCGGGTGGAGATCGGCAACGGCACGCTCACGGCGGCAATCGACCCGCTCGGTGCCGAGCTCGTGTCGCTGCGCGATGCGCAGGGCCGCGAGCTGATGACCGACGCCGATCCCGCCTATTGGACGGGCCACGCGCCGATCCTCTTCCCGATCGTGGGCCGGCTGGCGGGAGACCGCTACCGGCTCGACGGCCGCGACTATGCGCTGCCGCAGCACGGCTTCGCCCGCCGCCGCACCTTCACGCTGGCAGAGCAGGGCGCGGCGCACGTCCGCTTCCGCCTTGAGGACGATGCCGAGAGCCGCGAAGTCTATCCCTTCGCCTTCGCGCTCGACGTCACCCACGCGCTCGACGGCGCGACCCTCACCACCACCGTCACGGTCACCAACCGCGACACCCGCGACCTGCCGGCCAGCATCGGCTTTCACCACGCCTTTGCTTGGCCGCTCCCTTATGGCCGCCCGCGCGACGCCCACCGCATCACCTTCGCGGAGCACGAGCCGGCAAGCCTAGCCTCGATCGAGGAAGGCCTGATCGCCCCCGCCCCACGCCCGAGCCCGCTCCAGGACCGCGTGCTGCCGCTCTCCGACGACCTCTTCACCGAGGATGCGCTCGTCTGGCAGCAGCTCGAAAGCCAGTCGCTCCGCTACGACGCCGGCGAGGGCCCGGCGCTGGAGATCGGCTTCCCCGAAACCCCCATGCTCGGCATCTGGACCAAGCCCGGCGCGGCCTTCGTCTGCGTCGAGCCCTGGCACGGCATCGCCGACCCGGTGGGCTTCACCGGCGAGATCTGGGACAAGCCCGGCATGATGCGCGTCGCCCCCGGCGCCACCCGCAGCGCCATCATGTCGGTAACGCTGCTCCCCTGACCGGGCGACGCTGGACAAACCCGCCCTCTCCTATTTGTATGATCAAAAGATCATCGGGAGAGAGCCATGCGAGTCCTCTGGAAGCGCGGTGTCGTCGCGGCGCTCGCCGCCCTTGCCGCAGCCCTGCCCGCAATCGCGCAGGTGGCACCCGGCAGCCCCGTCACCCCATATGTCGATCCGGCCAGGGCCTATCTCTTCGCCCACATGACCAAGGAGCGCTACGGCGTCCTCTACTATTCGGTCAGCCTCGACGGCTTCCACTGGACGCGCCTCAACGGCGGCAAGCCCGTATCCGCCGACTATCACGGCCACGCCTCGATCGCCCAGGGCCCCGACGGGCGCTACTATCTGGTCGGCAACAACAGCGACGAAGATCCCCTGATCCGCTTCTGGGTCTCCGACGATCTCGTCCGCTGGACACCGTTCGGCACCTACCGTCCCGACCTCAAGGACATCCCGGGCCACCCGCACGCGATGCAGCGGATCGGCGCCCCCAAGCTCTATTTCGACAAGCCCTCGCGCCGGTTCCTGCTCACCTGGCACACGCCCAACGAGGACGGCAACCGTGAGGATCCGGAACGCTATTGGGCCAGCCAGCGCACGCTCTACGTCCAGTCCCCGGACCTCAAGACCTTCGCCGCCAGGCCCCGCCGCCTGTTCACCTGGGACATGGCCACCATCGACACCATCCTCCAGCCCGATCCCCGCGGCGGATACTGCGCGGTGATCAAGGACGAGCGTTACCCGTCCTACGAGTGGACCACCGGCAAGACGATCCGCATCAGCTGCGCCGCCAGCCTGCTCGGCCCCTACCCACTTCCGGGAGCCCCGCTCAGCCCGAACTTCCGCGAGGCGCCGACCCTGATCCGCTCGCCCGACGACAAGGACTGGTTGCTCTTCTACGAGCAATATGCCGGCACCAGCTACGGCCTCTCGATGGCGCCGACGCTGCAAGGGCCGTGGTTCCAGGTGTCGGGCAACAGCGGCGTTCCCGAATGGAACCGCTACGAAATGCCCGCCGGCACCCGCCACGGCTCGATGCTGCCGATCAGCCGCCGGCAGTATGACGCCCTGCGCGCCGCCTTCCCCGAAGGTTGAAGCGTCAGCGCGACTTGCGCCGCAAGAGGACCGCGCCGGCCACCAGCCCCAGGACCAGCAACAACGGCAGTTCGAACAGCCACCATCGGTCGTCGCCGTTCATCTCCCAGGGCCAGGCCGCCCGGCATCCGGTGGAGTTGGGTGCATAGCCGCACGCCATCGAACGCGCGAAGCTCGAGACCAGGAACGCCAGAACTGCGATGCCGCCCGCAAGCACGAACAGCAGGTTGGACAGCGCGCGCACGGCGATCAGCCCGCCATCGGCTGCAGCGTGATCCGCCGCCGCACCGTCTCGTGCAGCAGGCACATGGGCACCTCGACCATGTCGATCGTCCCGCCGGTCCGCTGCTCTTCGCACTCCGCGTCACGGCGCTTGATCCAGCCCCGCTCTTCGTCCCGCAGCTTCGCCTGCTCCGCCGGCCCGCGCTTGGCCATCGCCGACTTGTAGGCCGCGTTCAGCCGCGCGTCCTGCACCGCCAGTTCGTCCCGCACGCACGCCCCCATCGCCACCGACACGCCCTTGGCCGCATCGCCGGAGTTCAGGCACGCCTCCAACGCAGGCGAAAGCTGCGCCTCGACGTCCGCCTCGGTGATGTCGACCGCCGGCGGCTTCTGCGGCAGGGCCGTCGCGGTCGGCTCGGGCGAAGCTGCGGGCGCGGTGGCTGTCGGCACCGGTGCGACCGCCGCCGTCGCTTCCGGCACCGGCTCCGTCGCCGCATTGTCGGGTGCTGCCGTGCCCCCGCCGTTGCAGGCGGTGGCGAGCAGGATCAGCGCCAGGCCGAAGCCGCGCATCGGGAGGGGGTTGGAGAGCATGGCCATGCCGCTCCATAGGCCGCCACGGCCGCGAGGGCGAGCGAAGCGGGTGCACCTGCCGCCGGAAACCACCCGATCGCCGCGACGCTGCACCGCAGCGACGATCCTGGCTTCCGCCGGGCTTTGAAATTTTATAACACTCGCTTGAAACGAGTCTGCGCGGGGTTCCGGCCCCGGACGGCAGACCTAGGAGAGACGAGTGAGCGAAGAGTCGCTGCGACCCAATCTGCCGCCCCTGGCGCTGCACGTGCCGGAGCCCCGCTTCCGCCCCGGCGATCCCGTCGATTTCGCGGAGGTCGCCATCCCCCCCGCCGACGCGGCCCGCCGCCCCGACACCAGCGCGCCTGCGGCCGAGTTCCACGAGCTCGCCTACACGCTGGTGCGCGTGCTGGACGAGGACAATCAGGCGGTGGGTGCCTGGAACCCGCGGCTCGCGCCCGAGGTGCTGCGCCGCATGCTGCGCTCGATGGCCCGCACCCGCGCGTTCGACGAGCGCATGTTCCGCGCCCAGCGCCAGGGCAAGACGAGCTTCTACATGAAGTGCACGGGCGAGGAGGCGGTCGCCGTCGCCGCGACGCTGGCGCTCGACTATGAGGACATGTGCTTCCCCAGCTATCGCCAGCAGGGGATCCTCATCACCCGCGACTATCCGCTGGTCGAGATGATGAACCAGATCTACTCGAATAGCGGCGACAAGCTCCACGGCAAGCAGCTGCCGATCATGTATTCGGCGCGCGACACCGGCTTCTTCTCGATCTCCGGCAACCTCACCACGCAGTACCCGCAGGCGGTGGGCTGGGCGATGGCGTCGGCGGCCAAGGGCGACACCCGCATCGCCGCCGCCTGGTGCGGGGAAGGATCGACCGCGGAGGGCGACTTCCACTCCGCCTGCACCTTTGCCGCCGTCTATCGCGCGCCGGTGATCTTCAACGTCGTCAACAACCAGTGGGCGATCTCCAGCTTTTCGGGGTTCGCCGGGGCGGAGGCGACGACCTTTGCCGCGCGCGCGATCGGCTATGGCATCGCCGGGCTCCGGGTCGACGGCAACGATGCGCTCGCGGTCTACGCCGCCACCAAATGGGCGGCCGAGCGCGCCCGCACCAACCAGGGGCCGACGCTGATCGAGCATTTCACCTATCGCGCCGAGGGGCACTCCACCTCCGACGATCCCTCGCAGTACCGCTCTGCCGAGGAAGCGACCGCCTGGCCCCTGGGCGATCCGATCGCGCGGCTGAAGGCACACCTGGTCGCGATCGGCGAATGGGACGACGAACGCCACGCCGACATGGACCGTGCGGTCGCGGAGGAAGTCCGCGCCGCGCAGAAGGAGGCCGAGAAGAACGGCGTGCTCGGCCACGGCCTGCACCAGCCGCTCGACAGCCTGTTCGACGGCGTGTTCGAGGAGATGCCCTGGCACCTGCGCGAGCAGCAGGCGCAGATGCTCGCCGAAGAGGCCGCCTCCGGCCGGCCGTGGGCGCGCAAGTGAGCGAGGAAGCAGCGATGGCGGACACCTCCGCTCCGGGCGAAACCGCGCCCATGAACATGATCCAGGCGATCAACTCCGCGCTCGACGTCATGATGGCGCGCGATCCGGACGTGATCGTGATGGGCGAGGACGTCGGCTATTTCGGCGGCGTGTTCCGCGCGACCGCCGGGCTCCAGAAGAAGTACGGCAAGACCCGCGTCTTCGACACGCCGATCACCGAGACCGGCATCGTCGGCGTCGCGATCGGCATGGGCGCTTATGGCCTCAGGCCCGTCCCGGAGATCCAGTTCGCCGATTACATCTATCCCGCCCTCGACCAGCTCGTGTCGGAAGCGGCGCGCCTGCGCTACCGCTCGGCCGGCGAGTTCATCGCGCCGATGACGGTGCGCTCGCCGTTCGGCGGCGGCATCTTCGGCGGCCAGACCCACAGCCAGAGCCCCGAGGGCATCTTCACCCACGTGTCGGGCATCAAGACGGTGATCCCCTCCACCCCCTATGACGCCAAGGGGCTGCTAATCGCCGCGATCGAGGACAACGACCCGGTCCTCTTCTTCGAACCCAAGCGCATCTACAACGGCCCGTTCGACGGCCATTGGGACCGGCCGGCCAAAAGCTGGGCGGGCCATCCGGCCGCCACCGTTCCCACCGGCTACTACCGCGTCCCGCTCGGCAAGGCGGCGGTGGTCCGCCCGGGCGAGGCGCTCACCATCCTCGCCTATGGCACCATGGTCCATGTCTGCCAGGCCGTGGTCGAGGAAGCCGGCGTCGATGCCGAGATCCTCGACCTGCGCACACTCGTGCCCCTTGATATCGAGGCGATCGAGGCGTCGGTGAAGAAGACCGGCCGCTGCATGATTGTGCACGAGGCGACCCGCACCTCCGGCTTCGGCGCCGAGCTGTCGGCGCTGGTGCAGGAACGCTGTTTCTACCACCTGGAGGCGCCGATCGAACGCGTCACCGGCTTCGACACGCCGTATCCGCACAGCCTGGAATGGGCCTATTTCCCCGGCCCCGTCCGCATCGGCGAAGCGCTCAAGAAAGTGATGAGGACCTGATGGCACGCTTCAGCTTCCGCCTGCCCGACATCGGCGAAGGCATTTCCGAGGCGGAGATCGTCGCCTGGCACGTGGCCATCGGCGACCGCGTCGAGGAAGACGCACGCATCGCCGACATGATGACCGACAAGGCCACGGTCGAGATGGAAAGCCCCGTCGCCGGCATCGTGATCGAACTCGCTGGCGAACCCGGCGCCTCGATCCCGATCGGCTCGACGCTGGTGGTGATCGAAACCGAGGCGGAGACCGAGAGCGACACCGTCGTCGCGGAAAACCCCGGCGTGGAAGTCGCGACGGACGCCACCCCCGCCTGTCTCACCCCGCCCGAGGGGGAAGATGCGTCATCCTCCCCTTCTTCTGATCGTACCCCGGCGGAGGCCGGGGCCCAGTTGGGAGACGCCCGCGAGGAAAGCGCAGCACCCGCCACCAAGGACACCGATGCTGGGCCCCGGCCTTCGCCGGGGTACGAAAAGGGGCAAGGGCACAAGCACCCCATCCTCGCCTCCCCCGCAGTCCGCGCCCGCGCCCGCGATCTCGGCATCGACCTCGCACAGGTCCGCACCGAATCCGACCGCGTCCGCCACTCGGATCTCGACGCCCATCTCCGCTACGGCCAGTCCCAGGGCTATCACGCCCCCCACGCCAGCCGCGCACGCGACGACGAGCCGATCAAGGTCATCGGCATGCGCCGCCGCATCGCCGACAACATGGCTGCGTCCAAGCGCCACATCCCGCACTTCACCTATGTGGAGGAGGTGGAGGTAACCGCGCTCGAAGCCATGCGGGCCGACCTCAACGCCAACCGCGGCGACCGGCCCAAGCTCACCCTGCTGCCGCTGTTCATCGCCGCGCTCTGCCGCACGCTCCCCGACTTCCCGATGCTCAACGCCCGCTATGACGACGAGGCCGGCGTGGTCACCCGCCACGGGCGCGTGCACATGGGCATGGCAACGCAGACAGACGCGGGCCTGATGGTGCCCGTCCTCCGTGATGCGCAGGACAGGAACGTCTGGCAGCTCGCGGCCGAGATCACCCGTCTGGCCGAGGCCGCCCGCACCGGCAAGGCGCGATCGGAGGAGCTGTCCGGCGGCACCATCACCGTCACCTCGCTCGGCCCGCTGGGCGGCATCGCCACCACCCCCGTCATCAACCGCCCGGAAGTCGCGATCGTCGGCCCCAACCGCATCGTCGAGCGCCCGGTGTTCGTCGACGACGGCCGCGGCGGGGACATGATCCGGCGCGCCAAGCTCATGAACGTGTCGATCTCGTGCGACCACCGCGTGGTCGACGGCTGGGATGCGGCGAGCTTCGTCCAGGCACTCAAGAAGCTGCTGGAAACGCCCGTGCTGCTGTTCGCCGACTGAGCGGGAGGTATAATCGAACCGAGCGGTAGCTTTCCGCCCCCGAAACGATTAGCCTCGCCGCCATGGCACTGATCGACATGTTCTTCGCGCGGGCCGTTCAAAAGGGCCAGCTGACCGTCCACCATGCCAACGGGAGTACCGGCCGCTTCGGCACGCCGGACCCCGGCTTCCCCAACGTCACGATCCGCTTCACCGATCGCAAGGTCCTCGCCTCGATCGTGCGGGACCCGAGCCTCGGGGCGGCGGAAGCCTTCATGGACGGGCGGCTGGTGATCGAGCAGGGCGACATCCGCGACCTGCTGGTGCTGTTCAAGAAGAACAACCTCTGGGAGGCGGGGGAGAGCAAGCTCAAGGCGCGCGGCATGCGCCTCGTCGCCAACGCCGTGCTCCACCGGCTCGATCGCTACAACCAGGCCCGCCAGTCGAAGCGCAACGTCGCCCATCACTACGACCTGTCGGACCGGCTCTACGACCTCTTCCTCGACGTCGACCGCCAGTACAGCTGCGCCTATTTCACCGATCCCGCGGTCAGCCTCGAACAGGCGCAGGTCGACAAGAAGGCGCACATCGCCGCCAAGCTCGCGCTGCGTCCGGGCATGCGCGTGCTTGACATCGGTTGTGGCTGGGGCGGCATGGCGCTCTACCTCCACCGCAAGACCGGCGCGGAGGTGCTGGGCGTCACTTTGTCGGAGGAACAGCTCAAGGTCGCCCGCCGCCGCGCCGAGGAAGCGGGCGTCGCCGACAAGGTCCGCTTCGAGCTGATCGACTATCGCGCGGTCCAGGGCCAGTTCGACCGCATCGTCTCGGTCGGCATGTTCGAGCATGTCGGCCCGCCGCAATACCGCACCTTCTTCGCCAAGTGCCGCGAGCTGCTCACCCCCGACGGCGTGATGCTCCTCCACACCATCGGCCGCGCCGGCGGGCCCGGCGTCACCGACCATTTCACCGCCAAGTACATCTTCCCCGGCGGCTACATCCCGGCGCTGTCGGAGATCGTCCGCGCGCATGAGGGGAACAAGATGTTCCTCACCGACGTGGAGGTGCTGCGCCGCCACTATGGCTTCACCCTCGCCCACTGGTACGACCGCGCCGTCGCCGCCAAGCAGGCGATCGTCGACCTCTACGACGAGCGCTTCTTCCGCATGTGGACCTTCTATCTCGCCGGCTCTCAGGTCAGCTTCGACTATGGCGGCATGGTCAACTACCAGCTCCAGTTCGCCCGTTCGCGCGACGCCCTGCCACTGACCCGCGACTATATGCTGGAGGAGGAGCAGCGCCTGCACGAGGTGGCTGGCGCCTGAAGCAGACGATCATGCCCCTCCCCCACACCCGTTCGTGCTGAGTAGGAGCTGAGCCCGTCGAAGCCCCGTATCGAAGCACGTGGCGCGCGCCCCTTCGATACGCCATCTCGACTTTGCTCAATGGCTACTCAGGGCAAACGGAGCGATGGGGCAATCAGGGCAGGGTGTCCGGTCAACCCTCACCTCCCACCCCGTTTGTCTCGAGTAGGAATCGAGCTTGTCGAGAGCCCGTATCGAGAGAGCCACCACCGCCTTTCGATACGCCGTCTCGACAAGCTCGACGGCTACTCGAGGCGAACGGGGGAGGGAGGGCGGCTTAGCAGCGCGCCCATGCACCACTTGCACCCGGCCGCTCTACCATAGCACCCCACCCCCATGACCACGCCCACCCCGCTCACCCGCGCCTCGATCTTCCAACAGGCGTGGCCGATCATGCTCGGCCAGACCACCGTGCCGCTGGTCGGCATGGTCGACACGGTCGTCATTGGCCGCACCGGTGACGCCGCCGCCCTCGCAGGCGTCGCGCTCGGCACCACCGTCATCAACTTCCTGTTCTGGAGCTTCGGCTTCCTGCGCATGGGGATGACCGGCATGACCGCCCAGGCGCAGGGGGCGGGCGATACCGAGGAGGTGCGCGCCATGCTGCTGCGCGGCCTGGCGCTGGGCTTCGGGCTCGGCGTCGTGCTGTTCGCGCTCCAGCTGCTGCTGGTCCCGCTCGTCTTCGCGCTGCTGGCAGGCGGCGGCGCGCTCGATGCGGCGGCCAGCGGCTACGTCGGCGGCCGCTTCTTCGGCGCCCCTGCCAGCCTCGGCGTCTTCGCGCTCAACGGCTGGCTGCTCGGGCTCGGCCGCACCCGCGCGGCGCTGCTGCTCCAGATCGCGATGAACCTCGTCAATGCCGTGCTCGACATCTGGTTGGTCTGGGGGCTGGGCCTCGGCGCACAGGGCGTCGGCCTCGGCACCGCCTGCGCCGAATGGAGCGCGCTGCTGCTGGGTATCTTCCTCGCACTGCGCATCCTCGGCCCCGGCGCCCTCGCCGGCCTCAGCGCGCGGCTGTTCGATCGCGACAAGCTGCGCCGGCTGTTCGCCGTCAATGCCGACATCATGGTCCGCACCGTTGCGTTGCTGGTGCTGTTCGGCTGGTTCGCCAATGCGGGCGCGCGGCTCGGCGAAGTGCCGCTCGCGGCCAACCACGTGCTGATGCAGTTCGTCTCCGTCTCCGCCTTCGTGCTCGACGGCTTTGCCTTCACCGCCGAGTCGCGGATCGGCGAGGCGATCGGCCGCGGCGCCCGCACCGAGCTTCTGCGCGCCACCCGCCTCACGGGCGAGTTCACGCTCGCCGCCGGCGCCGCCTTCGCGCTCCTGATCCACGTCGCCGGCGTGCCGCTCATCGACGCCGTCACCGACAATCCGGACGTCCGCGCCCACGCCACCGCACTCCTGCCGTTCGCTGCCCTAGTGCCCTTGGTCGGCGCGCCCGCCTGGTTGCTCGACGGGGTGTTCATCGGCGCCACCGCCGGCAAGAGCCTGCGCAACGCCGCCGTCGCCGCCACCCTGCTCTACCTCGCCACCGATCTGCTGCTGCGCCCCTGGGGTGCACTCGGCATGTGGGTCGCGCTGCTCGCCAGCTACCTCTACCGCGCCGCCGGCCTCGGCCTCGCGCTCCCGCGGCTGGTGCGATCCGTCGGCCAACCGCTTGCGGAAGCGCCGCGCGAGGCATAGAGCGCGCGCGCAACCTGCCCGCGTGAGAAGCGCCGGCCCGCCCTGCCACCGGCACGCGGGCCCCGGTGAGGGCATTTCGGAGAATGAGCTGATGGCCGACAAGATCAATCGCGTGGTGCTCGCCTATTCGGGCGGCCTCGACACGAGCGTGATCCTGAAATGGCTGCAGACCGAATATCAGTGCGAGGTGGTGACCTTCACCGCCGACCTCGGCCAGGGCGAGGAGCTCGAGCCCGCCCGCAAGAAGGCCGAGCTGATGGGCGTGAAGCCCGAGCACATCTTCATCGACGACCTGCGCGAAGAGTTCGTGAAGGACTATGTCTTCCCGATGATGCGCGCCAACGCGCTCTACGAGGGGCTGTACCTGCTCGGCACCTCCATCGCGCGCCCGCTGATCGCCAAGCGCCAGATCGAGATCGCCAAGATGGTCGGCGCCGACGCCGTCAGCCACGGCGCGACCGGCAAGGGCAACGACCAGGTCCGCTTCGAGCTCGGCTATTACGCGCTCCAGCCCGACATCAAGGTGATCGCACCCTGGCGCGAATGGGACCTCACCAGCCGCACCGCGCTGATCGACTTCGCCGAGAAGAACCAGATCCCCGTCCCCAAGGACAAGCGCGGCGAGAGCCCCTTCTCCACCGACGCGAACCTCCTGCACACCTCGTCCGAAGGCAAGGTGCTCGAGGATCCGTGGGAAGAGGTGCCGGACTATGTCTTCTCGCGCACCGTCAACCCTGAGGATGCGCCCGACCAGCCCGAGGTCATCACCGTCGACTTCGAAGGCGGCGACGCGGTGGCGATCAACGGCGAGGGCCTTTCGCCCGCCAGCCTGCTCGCCAAGCTCAACGACCTCGGCCGCACCCACGGCATCGGCCGCCTCGACCTGGTCGAGAACCGCTTCGTCGGCATGAAGAGCCGCGGCATGTACGAGACCCCAGGCGGCACCATCCTGCACGCCGCCCACCGCGCGATCGAGCAGGTCACGCTCGACCGCGGCGCCGCGCACCTCAAGGACGAGCTGATGCCGCGCTATGCGGAGCTGCTCTACAACGGCTTCTGGTTCTCGCCGGAGCGCGAGATGCTGCAGGCCGCGATCGACTACAGCCAGACCAAGGTCACCGGCACCGTGCGGCTGAAGCTCTACAAGGGCGGCGTCCACGTCATCGGCCGCAAGTCGCCCTATTCGCTCTATTCGGAAAAGGTCGTTACCTTCGAGGACGACCAGGGCGCCTATGACCAGCGCGACGCCGCCGGCTTCATCAAGCTGAACGCGCTGCGCCTGCGCCTGCTCGGCCGCCGCGACCGCTAAGAGCTTCGTGGGGCCGGTGCACCCGCGCCGGCCCCGCTCCTTTCCTCCCCATGTCGCAGCTTCTGCCCCCCTCTTCGCCGCGCGCCGGGCGGCATGCCGACGCGCATTCGCTTGCCGCCGGGCAGATGCCGGGTAAAAGCGGGCCCATGCAGGGGAATGGGGCAACGCCACACTGGTGGCAGACGCGATGGTTCGTGTTCGCGATGGCGGTGCTGGCCGCCGTGCCGCTGATGTGGCCGGAGATCCCCCCGCTCGTCGACCTGCCCGGCCACATGGGCCGCTACCGCGTGCAGCAGACCATCGGCACCGGCGCTGCGCCCTGGCTCACCGACTGGTACAACTTCCACTGGAGCCTGATGGGCAACCTGGGGGTCGATCTCCTGATCGTGCCCCTCCAGCCGATCCTGGGCCTGGAACTTGCGGTCAAGCTGATCGTGATGGCGATCCCCGTGCTGACCGCGGTCGGCCTGTTGTGGATCGCGCGCGAGGTGCACGGCCGCATTCCGGCCACGGCGCTGTTCGCGCTGCCGCTGGTCTACAGCTACCCCTTCCACTTCGGCTTCGTGAACTTCGCGCTGTCGATGGCGCTGGCCCTCAACGCCTTTGCGCTGTGGCTGCGGCTGGGGCGGCTGGGCAAGCTCAAGCTGCGCGGGGTGATCTTTGTGCCGCTGGCGGCGCTGATCTGGCTCACCCACACCTTCGGCTGGGGGACGCTGGGCGTGCTTGCCGCCTCGGCCGAGCTGATCCGCGAGCACGACCGTCGCCGCAACTGGTTCGCCGCCCTCTTCCACGCCGGACTGCACTGCCTGGTACTCGCGCCCCCTGCGCTCCTCATGCTGCTGTGGCGCTCGGGCCATGTCAGCGGTCAGACCGCCGACTGGTTCAACTGGCGGCTCAAGATGCAGTGGGTCACCATGGTGCTGCGCGACCGTTGGCAGCTCTACGACATCGCCTCGCTCGCGGTGCTCTACCTGGTGCTGTTCAAGGGCGTGCGCGACCCGAACATCCAATATTCGCGCAACCTGGGCCTGTCGGCGCTGTTCCTGCTCGCCGTCTACCTCCTGCTGCCCCGCATCGTGTTCGGCTCCGCCTATGCCGACATGCGGCTGGTGCCCTATTTGTTCGGCATCGCGCTGATCGCGCTCCGTCCGAAGCCCGGCATGTCGATCCGCCATGCCGCGACCGTCGCGGCGATTGGCCTCGCCATCTTCGTCGGCCGCATCGGCGCGACGACGGCCAGCTACTGGCTCTACGACCGCGACTATGACCAGGAGCTCGCCGCGCTCCCGCACGTGCCGGTCGGCGCCCGCCTCATCACCTTCATCGGGGAGACGTGCCACAACGAATGGACGATGACCCGGCTGCAGCACCTGCCCGGCATCGCCCTCGAACGCCGCCTCGCCTATGCCAACGACCAATGGTCGATGGTCGGAGCCCAGCTGCTCACCACCCGCTACCCGGCGCGCGGCTTCTCGCACGATCCGTCGCAGATCGTGACGGACGTCCAGTGCCCGCGCGAATGGTGGCGCCCGGTCGCCGGTGCCCTGCACCGCTTCCCGCGCGACAAGTTCGACTATGTCTGGATGATCCGCCCGCCCAAATATGACCGGCGGCTGGAACAAGGCCTGATCCCGCTGTGGCGCAACGGCACCAGCGCGGTGTTCCGCATCGACCACCGCCAGCGCGCCGCGACGCTGATGCCCACCGACCTCTACGGCCCCGCCGGCCGCCGCATCGACCGCCCCACCCGCGAGTCCTGACGCCACCAGGGCGACTGTACCCCGGCGAAGGCCGGGGTCCAGTCGGGATGGCGGCAATAAGGGTGCGCGACGCCAGAGCGGCGCCTCAGCCGCCCTTACCCCCGCCGGAACGGCGTCAGCTCGCCCAGATACTCCTGCTCGTGCGCCACCGCCTCGCGCTCGCGCTGCAGATACTCGGCGACGGCGCGGCGGAAGTTCGGGTCCGGAAGGTAATGCGCCGACCAGGTCGTGACCGGCGCATAGCCGCGCGCCAGCTTGTGCTCGCCCTGCGCGCCGGCCTCCACCCGCTGGAGCCCGCGCGCGATCGCCGCCTCGATCGCCTGGTAATAGCATAGCTCGAAGTGCAGGAACGGCACCTCCTCCACCGCGCCCCAATAGCGCCCATAGAGCGCATCCGCTCCCACCAGGTTCAGCGCCCCCGCAATCGGCCGGTCGCCGCGATAGGCGAGGATCAGCAGCACCCGCTCGCCGAGCGCATCCGACAGCAGCGGAAAGAACGACCGCGTCAAATACGGCTGTCCCCATTTCCGGCTGCCGGTGTCCTGGTAGAATGCCCAGAACGCGTCCCAATGCGCCTCGGTGATCTCGGCGCCTGCCAGGTGGCGGATCGTCAGCCCCTCGACCGCGGCGGCGCGCTCCTTGCGGATTGCCTTGCGCTTCCGGCTGGCGAGCGCGCCCAGGAAGTCGTCGAACCCGGCGTAGCCCTGGTTCTCCCAGTGGAACTGGGTCCCCGCCCGCATCAGCCAGCCCGCCGCCTGCCAGCGCGGCAGTTCCTCGGCATCGACGAAGGTCGCATGCGCCGAGGACAGGCCGTTCTGGCGGGTGAGCGTCTCCAGCGCGGCGATCAGCGCCGGCGCCTGGGCAGGATCGCGCAGCAGCAGCCGCGGTCCCGGCACCGGCGTGAAGGGCACCGCCACCTGCAGCTTGGGGTAATAGTCGCCGCCCGCGCGCTCCCAGGCATCGGCCCAGGCATGGTCGAACACATATTCGCCCTGGCTGTGCGCCTTGGCATAGGCGGGGGCGATCGCGGCCGGGCGCCCGTCGGCCCCGTCCACCACCACCGGCAGCGGCTGCCAGCCGCTGCGCCCGCCAACCGATCCGGACCGCTCCAGCGCGGCCAGGAAGCCGTGGCTCAGGAACGGATTGCCCGGGCCGGCACAGGCGTCCCAGTCGGCGGCGGGGATGGACAGCACGCCCTCGGCGATGCGCGCAGTGACGGGGGTGCTCACCCCCGCAATCTAGGCACGCGCCCGGCTCCCTCCAAGCACCGGCCGAGCCGTTTTTGCCACGCTCAGGCGTCGGGGCCCGGGGTAGCCTGCGGCGGACCCGCATCCGGATCGACAGTACCTTGGACGGCAAACGCCGCTGCACCCGCAGGATCGCGCAGGATCATCTCGCGCCTGGGCACCGGGATGACGATGCCGTGCTCCTTGAACAGCAGCCACAGCCGGTTGAGCACGTCCGAACGCACGTTGCCGACGCCGCTTTCGGGATCGCTGATCCACACCAGGATGTCGTGCTCGGCGGCATAGTCGCCATAGCTGGTGAGCCACACATTGGGCTTGGGGCTCTTCAACACCCGCGGGCTCTCGCTCGCCGCGCGCAGCATCAGCGCCTGGGCGAGCTTCAGGTCGCTTTCATAGCCCACCTTCACCTGAATGCGCACGCGCACGTTCCGGTCGGTGAAGGACCAGTTCTCCACCTCCTGCGTCATCAAATTTTCGTTGGGGATCAGGTGCTCCTTGCCGTCGCGGGTGATGACAGAGACCGCGCGCACGCCGATCTTGTTCACCCAGCCGAAGCTCTCCCCCACCACGATCACGTCGCCCGGCTTGATCGACCGGTCCATCAGCAGGATGATGCCCGCGATCAGGTTGCCGACGGTCTTCTGGAGACCAAAGCCGATCGCCAAACCAAGCCCGCCGGAAAACACCGCAAAGGTGGTGAGGTCGATCCCCAGCAGGTCGATGCCGAAGAAGAAGGCGACCACCACCGCGCCGATCGCCGCCAGCTTCTGCGCCAGCAGCTTCTGCGTCGCGTCCAGGCTCTTGGCCCGGCCGATCGAATGGCTGACCAGCCGGTTGGCGAGCCGCACCAGCGCATAGAGGCCGACCGCCACCACCGCGACCGAGACCAGCGACAGCAGCGACAGCCGCCGCCGCCCGACATCGAAGCCGACCCGCTCCAGCGCGCCGGTCACATTGTCGAACCCGCCGAGCGCATTGCTCAGCACGCCCACGAAGATCACCGCGCCGATCGTCCACGCCGCCCAGCGCGGCAGGTGCAGCCCGCGCAAGATGTCGATCGCGAGTCGCGCGGTGGTCCAGCCGAGCACCAGGCCGATGGCGAACGCCGACAGCGGGTGCCAGCCATAGCTGCCGGCGACGATCGCCAGCAGCGCGGCGGCCACCGCATGGCGCGCGATCTGGCACAGGCGGGGGGCGATCCCCTCGCCCTGCCCGTCGAAGTGGTTGCGCCAGAAGCCGGCAATCCCCGGCCCGAGCCGCCGGCCGGCGAGCCAGCCGAGCGTCAGCGCCAGCAACACCAGCGCCGCCGCGAACAGCGCCTCGATGAGCGCCGGCGTGCCCGGAATGGTGATGCCGAATTCGGCGAGCCGGCTCACCACGCCGTCACCCCCGCGCCGCCCGGAAGCGGGCGAGCCCGGCGTCGAGGTCGGCGATCAGGTCGTCCACGTCCTCCAGCCCGATCTGCAGCCGCACCATCGGTCCCTCCGCCTGCCAGGGGGTGGCGCTGCGATAGCGCTCGGGATCGATCGGCACCGCCAGGCTCTCGAACCCGCCCCAGCTATAGCCGATCGCGAACAGCTCCAGCCCGTCGATCAGCGCCGCCCGCGCCGCCTCGTCCCCGCCGTCGAGGACGAAGGAGAACAGGCCCGAAGACCCGCGGAAATCCCGCGCGAAAATGTCGTGGCCCGGCGTTCCCGGCAGCGCCGGGTGCAGCACGCGGGCGACCCCCGGCTGCTCGCCCAGCCAGCGCGCGATCGCCAGCGCACTCTCGCCATGCCGGTCGAGCCGCACCGCCATGGTGCGAAGCCCCCGCGAGCCCAGATAGGCATCGTCGGGCGAGACATGCTGGCCCAGCTGATAGCTGGCGTTGCGCAGCGCCGCGAACTTGCCGGGCGCCGCCGTCACCGATCCCAGCATCGCGTCCGAATGGCCGACGACGTACTTGGTGCACGCCATGATCGTATAGTCGACGCCCAGTTCGATCGCCGGAAACAGCAGCGGCGTCGCCCAGGTGTTGTCGAGCAGCGTAGTGACCCCGCGCGCCTTGGCGGCCGCCACGATCGCCGGCACGTCCTGCACCTCGAAGGTCAGGCTCCCCGGGCTCTCCATGAAGATCGCGCGCGTGTTCGGCCCGATCAGCTCGGCGATCCCCGCGCCCACCATCGGGTCGTAGTAGCGCGTGGTGATGCCGAAGCGCTTGAGCAGCCCGTCGGCCAGGTGGCGCGTCGGATCATAGGCGCTGTCGACCAGCAGCAGCTCGTCGCCCGGCGACAACACCCCCAGCAGCGCGGTCGAGATCGCCGCCACGCCCGAGGGATAGAGCAACGTCGCCTCGGCACCCGGCTCCAGCTGGGTGAGCGCATCGGCCAGCGACCATTGGGTTGGCGTGCCGCGCCTGCCGTAGAACAGCTTGTGGTGGGTGTCCCGGCCGGCGGTGGCGCGCAGTTCCTCGACCGTGTCGTAGAGGATGGTCGACGCCCGCCACACCGGCGGGTTGACGATTCGCTGAGTCCATTCCGGCCGCCGCCCCGCACCGACGACGCGCGTACCGGCGCCCTTGTCCCCGTTTCGGCCCTCCCCCGCTCCGCTCACAGCGTCACCGTCGCCTTGGGCGTCGTCGGGTCCGATGCCCAGTCCGTCCAGCTGCCGTCGTACAGCGCCGCATCGCGCCCAAGCAGGTGGAGGCCAAACGCCAGCACCGCCGCCGTCACCCCCGAACCGCAGGTGGTGACGATCGGCCGGTCGAGATCGACGCCCGAATCCTCGAACCCCGCGCGCAGCGCCTCGCCCCGCTTCCATGTCCCATCGGTGGCGAACAGCTTGCCGTAAGGCAGGTTGAACGAGCCCGGGATGTGCCCGGTCGGCAGCCCGCGCGGGTCCAGTTCGGCACCAGTGAAGCGCGCGGCCGAACGCGCGTCGAGCAGCTGCTCGGCACCGCTGTCCAGGTTCCCGCGCACATCCGCCTTGGTCCGCATCCGGCTCGGATCGAAGTGCAGGTGGCGCGTCACCGTATGGGCCGCGCCATGGCCGGTCTGGAGCGGCCGCCCTTCCGCGCGCCACTTGGCGATCCCGCCGTCGAGCAGGCTCGCCGCCACGCCGTACCGCTTGAGCAGCCACCAGGCGCGCGCCGCGCTATGATAGGGGGAGTCGTCATAGAGGACGATCGTCGCGCCATCGTCGATGCCGAGCGCACCCAGCAGCCGGGCGACGCCGGCGGTGGCACCCTCGACCGCCGCCTGGGAGAGATGGCCGAGGTCGAGAAAGGCCGCACCCGGGATGTGCCCGGCGGCGAACTCCGTTGCCGCGTCGCGCCCCTCGGCACCCAGCGTCCCGAACCAGGTCGCGTCCAGCAGGTGAAGCCCGGGGCTTCCCAGCTGCGCCGCCAGTTCGTGTGTCGTCACCAGCGCGTCCATGCCGTCTCCTTCGCTGTCTCGCCTCGTGCTCTACGCATCGCCGCCCGTCCCGTCGAGGCATCGTCCCGTTGAGGCATCGGACGGCGGATCGCCCGTTCCCTTTCGGGGGTCGGCACCCTACATGCGCGCGCATGACACCAAAGCATCTGGGCCAGAGCAGCGGGCTTCCCGCATCGCCGGAACAGGCCGAACTCGATTATGTCCCCAACCCGCGGGAGGGCTCGCGCTATTGCGTGCGCTTCACCGTGCCCGAATTCACCTCGCTGTGCCCGGTCACCGGCCAGCCGGATTTCGCGCACCTGGTCCTCGACTATGTACCCGACGCCACCATCGTCGAATCCAAGTCGCTGAAGCTGTTCCTCGGCTCGTTCCGCAACCACGCCGCCTTTCACGAGGATTGCACGGTCGGCATCGGCGAGCGGCTGTTTGCCGAGATGAAGCCCTTGTGGCTGCGCATCGGCGGCTATTGGTATCCGCGCGGCGGCATTCCGATCGATGTGTTCTGGCAGTCGGGCGAGCCGCCCGCGGGCGTCTGGATCCCGTCGCAGGACGTCCCCGGCTATCGCGGGCGCGGCTGACGTTCCTGACGCGACGCAGCAGGAAAGAAGCGCGATCCGGCCTGCTGCGTCGGTTTTCCGATATTGCACCGCACCATCGGTGAAACTAACTTCCCCCTCACGCATTTGCCTGTTGTAGCCGGCGAGTGTTTCGCCGGCCATTCCAGCGTGAGGAACGTGGATGGCGCCGAGTATCGCCGCACCGGGTGGCATGGATCACATCGCCCTGATCGGCAACTTCCTGCCGCGCAAGTGCGGCCTGGCGACCTTCACCACCGACACCTACAACGCGCTCAAGCAGCGCTTCCCGGACCTCAAGGTCGACGTCTACGCGATGGACGACCGGCCGGGGCTGCACGCCTATCCGCCCGCGGTCACGCACAGCATCCCGCAGAACGACCGCGCCGCCTATAGCGAGGCTGCGCGCCGGATCGCGGAGAGCGGCGCAAAGGCGCTGTGGGTCCAGCACGAATATGGCATCTACGGCGGTGCGGCCGGCGACTATCTGCTGGCGCTGCTCGACCGGGTCACCGTTCCCGTCATCGTCACCCTCCACACCATCCTGGAGAAGCCGAGCGCCGACGAGCGTCGGGTGATGGATGCCCTGCTCCGCCGTGCCGCGCGCGTGATCGTCATGGCCGACAAGGGTCGCGAGATCCTGACCCGCGTCCACGGCGTCGATCCGCGCAAGCTCGTGATGATCCCGCACGGCGTTCCCAATCGCGCCTATGTCGAGCCCGCCGCCATGAAGGGCCGCTTCGGTTGGGCCGATCGCGACGTGATCCTGACCTTCGGCCTGCTCGCGCCCAACAAGGGCATCGAGACGATGATCGAGGCCATGCCGGCGGTGGTCGGCGCGCACCCGCGCGCGCTCTACGTGGTGCTCGGCGCCACCCACCCGCACCTCGTCGAGCATGAGGGAGAGGCCTATCGCGACCGGCTGAAGGCGCTCGCCGGCGACCGCGGCGTCGCCGACAACGTCGTCTTCGTCGACGCATTCGTCGAGCATGAGGAACTGCTCGACTATCTCCAGGCGGCCGACCTCTACATCACCCCCTACAGCAACCCCGCGCAGATCACCTCGGGCACGCTCTCCTATGCCGTGGGCATGGGCAAGGTCGTGATCTCGACACCCTATGTGCATGCCAGCGAGATCCTCGCCGACGATCATGGCGTGCTGGTGCCGTTCGGCGACAGCGGCGCCTTTGCGCGCGAGATCAACCGCCTGCTCGGCGACGCGAGCGCCCGCCATTCGCTTGCCGAGCGTGCCTATGCGCATGGCCGCACGATGCTGTGGCCGCGCCTGGCGGAGCGCGCCATGGCGGAGGTCGCCGATGCGGTCGCGGCCCTCCCCCACCGCATCCCGCGCACCAACGAGCTCGCCCCGCTCAAGCCCACCATCGCCGCCGTCGAGCGGATGAGCGATGCCACCGGCATGCTCCAGCATTCGATCTTTTCCATCCCGGATCGGCGCCACGGCTATTGCATCGACGACAATGCCCGCGCGCTGATCCTGATGCACCGCATCGACGAGCTCGACGAGGCGACGCGCGACAAGTGGACCAGCGTCTACGCAGCCTTCCTCCAGCACGCCTGGAACCCGGACACGCGGCGCTTCCGCAACTTCATGAACTTCGACCGCAGCTGGTGCGAGGACGAGGGTTCGGAGGATTCGAACGGCCGCGCGCTCTGGGCGCTGGGCGTCACCGCGCGCGAGGCGCGGGCGCGCAAGCACCGCGACTGGGCGATCGCGCTGTTCGATGCCACCGCCGGCATCGCGCTGGAACTCGGCAGCCCGCGGGCGCGTGCCTTTGCGATGCTCGGCGCCGCTGCGATGCTGGACGTCTATCCGGGCCACCCGCTCGCGCGCGACATCCTCACCCGCTTCGGCGAGGAACTGGTGGAGCTGCTGCACGAGGCACGCCGCCCCGAGTGGCAGTGGTTCGAGATCGTGCTGGCCTATGACAACGCCCGCCTGCCCGAAGCGATGATCCGCGCCGGCCAAACGCTGGAACGTCCCGACCTCCTCCAGGTCGGCTTGGAGACGCTCGACTGGATCGTCGCCCGCCAGACCTCGCCCGAAGGGCGCTTCCGCGCAGTCGGCACCGAGAGCTTCCACCGCCCCTATGCGGACCCGCTGCCCTTCGATCAGCAGCCGCTGGAGGCGCAGGCCACCATCGACGCCTGCATCGCCGCGCACGAAGTCACCGGCGACGAGCGCTGGGCGGGCGAGGCGATGAAGGCCTATCGCTGGTACCTCGGGGTCAACGACCTCGACCTGCCGCTCGCCTCCGGTGCGGACGGCGGCTGCTTCGACGGTCTGATGCCGCACGGTCTGAACCAGAATCAGGGCGCGGAATCGATTCTTGCCCTGCAACTCGCCTCCTGTGCGATTTCCCGTCTTTCAAAGCGCCCCCCGGTCGTGGCAGAGGGCCGCGCCGTCGCCTGAACGGGCGAACGCGCGCAATTCGAAGGCTTCCCAGAGGTTTCGCATGCTGAATCTGGTCACGCACCCGCTGCGGCTGCACGCCGATCCCTCGCGGGTGGTGGTTCGGCCCTTCCACATCGCCTGGCAGTCGAACGGCACCACGCCCAGCCGCACCGAGCGGATGGTCAACGCCGTGCTGGCGATGTCGCCGGAAGAGACCCGCCACCAGCTCGAGGTGGTGCTGAAGGACTTCGAGGCCCGCCACTGGCAGACGCGGCGCGTGTTCATGACCCGCTATGACGAGATCGAGGCGCAGCTGGGGCTCGACGGCAGCCAGATCGGCGACGAGAAGCGCCAGCTGATCGGCGCCTATTTCTGCCACGAATACAGCTATGCCGCCGCGGCGCTGATGAACCCCAGCGCCGTACCGCACTTCGACCAGACGGGCATGCAGCCGGGAAGCCTGCGCATCCTGATGTCGATGCGCGCGGTGGGCGAGGGCCACATCTCCTCGGTGGCCTTCCGCGAAGGCATCATCACCGACCAGAACGAGATGCGCCTCGCGCCCGAACCGCCGTTCGCGACCGCAACCGACGCGATCGGCGACGAGGAAACGGCGCCCTCCGGTGCGGTCACCGTCTACCGCCACCGCGACTCGACGCTGTCGGGTACGGTGATCTTCCCGATCACCCAGGCCCAGTCCAAGGGGCTGGAGGACATGCGCCTCGTCCACTTCACCCATGACGACGGGCAGCAGGAGTGGCTGGGTACCTACACCGCCTATAACGGCTCGCAGATCCAGTCGGAGCTGCTGCGCACCCGCGACTTCCGCGCGTTCGATCTCGTACCGATGACCGGCAGCGCGGCGCGCAACAAGGGCATGGGCCTGTTCCCGCGCAAGGTGAACGGCAAGTACATGATGATTGGGCGCCAGGACGGCGAGAATCTGTTCCTGATCGAATCGGACACCCTCACCCATTGGGACGAGGGGCAGCTGCTGCTCACGCCCGAATATCCGTGGGAGCTGGTGCAGATCGGCAATTGCGGCCCGCCCATCGAACTGGACGAGGGTTGGCTGGTGCTGACCCACGGCGTCGGCGCGATGCGGAAATATGCGATCGGCGCGGTGCTGCTCGACAAGCACGATCCTTCGAAGGTGATCGGCCGCACCCGCGAGCCGATCCTCGCCGCCGCCAACGAGGACCGCGAGGGCTATGTCCCGAACGTCGTCTATTCCTGCGGCGCGCTGCGCCACGGCGACAAGCTCTTCATCCCCTATGGCGTCGCCGACAGCTCCGTCGCCTTCGCCTTTGTCGAGATCCAGTCGCTGCTCTCGGTGATGTAAGCCGGCGGGAGGGGAGAGCCCCTCCCCCCAGTTCGCCGGGGCCCAGTTGGGGGACGACAGCGAGGGTCTCTACGCCCGTCCTGAGCCGCCACGGCGCACAAGAGCAACGCTCCTCAAGGCCGGCAACCCAACCGGACCCCGGCCTCCGCCGGGGTACGCCCGCAACTCCGGGCAACCCTCCCCCGATCACCCGTATCCCCGCGAAAGCGGGGATCCAGGGCTCCACAGAACAACCGGCACCGCCCGCCGCCCTGGGCTCCCGCCTGCGCGGGAGCCCGAAAGAGGGCGACCATTTCCCCCCAAACGCAAACGGCCCGCCGCTCCTGCGAGCGACGGGCCGCAATGCGATCCGAAGGACCGGCTCAGCCGCCGATGCGCACCGGCATGTAGATGCCCTGCCCGCGGCGCTGGACGAACAGCAGCACCTGGTCGCGACCGGCCGCCTTGGCCTGCGCCACCTGGCGGGCGACGTCGGCGGCGTTGGCGACCGGGGTCCGGTTGACCGAGACGATCACGTCGCCGCGGCGGATGCCCTTGCCGGCCGCATCGCTCGACGGGTCGGTGCCCGTGACCACCACGCCCTTCACCGCCGGATCGACGCCGATACTGCGCGCGATGGACGGGGTGAGCGGGGTCACGCCGATGCCCAGCGATGCCGCGCCCGTATCCTGGGGCGCCTCTTCCTGCGGCATGCCGCTGTCGTCTTCGGGGTTGAACTGCGCCAGCTGCTCCTCCGGCGGCCGCTTGCCGACGGTGACGGTCACCGTCTGGCGCTTGCCGTCGCGCAGCAGTTCGACCGGGATGCGGGTGCCCGGCGCGGTGTTCGCGACCAGGTAGCTCAGCGTCTGCTCCGGCGTCACTTCCTTGCCGTTGACGGCCACCACCACGTCGCCCTGGCGGATGCCGGCCTTGGCCGCCGCTTCGCCCGGCTCGACGCGCGAGATCAGCTCGCCGCGGTCCTTGGGCAGGCCGAGCGCCGCGCCGATGTTCTCGTCGATCGGCTGGATGCCGACGCCCAGATAGCCGCGCTCGATCGCCTGGCCGCGCATCAGCTTGTCGACGATCGGCTTGGCCTGCTCGGCCGGGATCGCGAGGCCGATGCCGATGTTGCCGCCGGTCGGCGACAGGATCTGCGAGTTGATGCCGATGACGTTGCCCTGCAGGTCGAACATCGGGCCGCCCGAGTTGCCGCGGTTGATCGCGGCATCGGTCTGGATGAAGCGGTCATAGGTGCCGCCGCCGGTCACGCGGTTGATCGCCGAGACGATACCCGCGGTCACCGATCCGCTCAGGCCGAACGGGTTGCCGATCGCGACCACCCAGTCGCCGACGCGCGCCTGGCGCGAATCGCCGAAGCGCACGAACGGGAAGGTCGCGCCCTCGATCTTGAGCACGGCCAGGTCCGATGCCGCGTCGCGGCCGACCAGCCGGGCCTTGAACTCGCGCCGGTCGGACAGGGTCACGGTGATCGACTCGACCACCGCGGAGGCGGTGCCGGCCGAGACGACGTGGTTGTTGGTGACGACATAGCCGTCCGCCGAGATCAGGAAACCCGAACCCAGCGACTGCGCTTCCTGGGTGCGGGGGCTGGCGCCGCCCCCGCGCGGGCCGCCGAAGAACTGCTCGAACGGCGTGCCGGCGAACGGGTTGCTCTGCTGCACCGTCACACGCTGGGTGGTGGAGATGTTGACCACCGCCGGCTGGAGCCGCGCGACCAGGTCGGCGAAGCTCATCGGCGCACCGGCGCGCGGCGCGGTGCTGGCGATCGCGCCGGGCTCGTTCTGCGCGGTCTGCGCGCCGGCGGGGGGCTGGAAGCTGAAGGCTGCCGCGGTGCCGCCGAGCAGCAGCGCAGAGGTAAGGGCGTAGGCGTAACGCACTAGGATAGGTCCTCTCTAAACGACAGGGATCGTTCGATCCCAGGCTATGTCCTTGATGCTGAACTTGATTTGAATGCCCCCCGGCACGGTCTCCTCAGCGTTCTCGACCCTGGAACTCCCGCAGATAGCCGTTGTTCGGCGACAGCACGATCGAGGTATCGCCGTTGTCCTCCCCCTTGGCAAAGGTCGTGCGATAGGATTCCATCGCGCGCCAGAACGCATAGAAGTCCGCGTCCTTGCCAAAGCTCTGCGCATAGATCTGCGCCGCCTGCGCCTCGGCATCGGCGCGGATGATCTGCGCCTGCTTCTGGCCGCGCGCCTGGATCGTCACCGCCTCCTGCTGCCGGGCCGAGCGCATCCGGTTGAGCGCGCTGGTGAGCGGGCTGCCCTCCGGCAGGTCGGCGTGCTTAATCCGCACGTCGACGATCTCGGCACCATATTGCGCGGCGGTGCGCTGAAGCGCCGTCTGGATATTCTCCATCACCTGCGTGCGCTCCGGGCTCAGCAGCGCCGCGAACGGCCGCTTGCCCAGCTCGCCGCGCAGGGTCGAGCCCAGGATCGGCTGCAACTGGTCGGCCACGCTCTGCTCGGACCCGGCCGTCACCACCATCTGCACCGGATTGACGATGCGGAAGCGCGCGAACGCGTCCACTTCCAGCCGCTGCTGGTCGCTGGAGAGCACCTGCTGGTTGTCGAGCTCTACGGCCAGCACGCGCTTCTCCACCCACACCAGCCGGTCCAGGAAGGGGATACGCAGCACGATGCCGGCACCGCTGCGGCCGAACGGCTGGCCCGGCTCATAGCGGTTGACGATGGCGATCGGCTGCTGGACGCGCAGGATCACCGCCTGCTTGGCCTCCGGCACGATCGCGATCGAGCTCACCGCCAGGATGGCGAGCACCAGCAGCGCGATCCCGATCGCCACGGGATTGCGGAACAGGCTGCGGCTCATCGTGCGGTCTCCATCGCCTCGGGCGTGGGCGGTTCGGGCGTCGTCGGGGCGGTGGCGCGGCGGCGCACCTCGGGCAGCGGCAGATAGGTCTGCACGCCCGGCTCGACGATCGTCTTGTCCGCGCCGCGCAGTACCTGCTCCATGGTCTCGTAATAGAGCCGGCGGCGGGTCACCTCGGGGGCGGCGCGATATTGTTCGTAGATGCGGTCGAACTGCGCGGCATCGCCCTGCGCCCGCTCGATCACCTGCTGGGCATAGGCGCGCGCGTCGTTCAGGTTCGACTGCGCCTGCTGCTGCGCTGCCGTCACCGCCTTGAACGCGTCGTCGACCGCGGCCGGGGCCGCCGCCTGCTTGATCGCCACGCCCAGGATGCGGATGCCCGATTTATATTCGTCGAGCAGCGCCTGCATGCGCTGCTGCACGTCGCCCTGGATGCCGATGCGGCCGGCACCGATCGCCTGGTCCAGCTCGACGTTGGCGATCTCGGCGCGCATCGCGCTCTCCGCCACCGCGCGCACCGTCTCGCGCGGGTCGGCGATCTCGAAGACGTAATTCTCCGGCGTCTTGATGTCCCACCGCACCGAATAGCCCAGGTCGACGATGTTCTGGTCGCCCGTCAGCATCAGGTTGGGCTGGTTGCCCGCCGGGAAGTTCTCGGTCCGCACTTCCTTCACGTCCACCATCTGGACGGAGGCGAAGGGCGTCGGCAGCGTCAGCTTGAAGCCCGGATCCAGCGTGCCGGTGTAACGGCCGAAGCTGGTGGCGACGCCGCGTTCCTGCGGGCCCACCACATGGACGCAGGTGATCAGCCACAGCCCCACCAGCACGATCAGGCCGATCAGCCACAGCTTGCCGGCGTTGGTCGGCAGGCTCGGCCCACCGCGACCGCCATTGCCGCCACCACCCCCGCCGCCGCGTGCGCGGCGCAGGAAATCCTCCAGCGAGGTCGCGGTCGCCGGGCGCGCGCGCCGGCCGTCGGGGGGCAGGTTCCACGGGTTGCGCGGGCCGCTCGGGCCGTCGCCGCCGCCGGATCCGCCTTCGGAACCGCCGCGCCCGCCCCAGGGACCCTTGATGTTGTCGTTCCTGAGCACGCCGGCGCGTGCGAACCAGCCGGAAAAGCTTCGCATCCCTTCTTTATAGGAGGACGGAGCGCAATTTACAGTGGCAAGACATTGCTGCGCGCCTATCTGCGACGCGATGACCGACCGTCCTGCCCTGCAAGCCGCCCTCGCCCCCGTCGCCGCCGGCCGCGCCACCGCGCGGGTGGAGGGCTCGCGGGCCAGCATCGTCCTCGACGTGACCGGGCTTCCCACCACCGCGCGCGACGCGCTGGAGGCCGACGTCCGCGCCGCAGCGCTCGCCACGCCCGGCATCGCCGAAGTGCGCGTCGCCCAGACCAGCGAGCGCGTCGGTCGCCGCCTGATCGCGGTCGCGAGCGGCAAGGGCGGCGTCGGCAAGTCCACGGTCGCCGCCAACCTCGCGATCGCCCTCGCCCGCGCCGGCCGCCGGGTCGGCCTGATCGACGCCGACATCTACGGCCCTTCGCAGCCCAAGCTGCTGGCGGTCGAGGGCACCCGGCCCGAAGCGCGCGAAAAGCAGCTGCTGCCGGTCGAGACGCCCTATGGCGTGCCGCTCCTCTCGATGGGCCAGCTCGTCCCCGCCGGTCAGGCGATCGCCTGGCGCGGGCCGATGGCGGGCGGTGCGCTCACCCAGCTGGCAGAGGCCGACTGGGGCCTCCACGACACGCTGGTGGTCGATCTGCCGCCCGGCACCGGCGACGTGCAGCTCACCATGATCCAGAAGCACAAGCCGGCAGGCGCGGTGATCGTGTCCACGCCGCAGGACCTGGCGCTCATCGACGCCACCCGCGCGATCGACCTGTTCGCCAAGGCCGAGGTGCCGGTGATCGGCCTGGTCGAGAACATGTCCGGCTATGTCTGCCCGCATTGCGGCGAGGCGTCCGAGCCATTCGGCCAGGGCGGCGCCGAGGCTGCGGCCGCCCAGCTCGGCATCCCCTTCCTCGGCCGCATCCCGCTCGCGATGGCGGTGCGCCAGGCCTCCGACGCGGGCACGCCGCCGGCCGCCGGGAACGGGCCGGAGGCGACCGCGTTCCACCAGATTGCCGCTTCCGTCGGCGAATGGCTGGACCGCAAACAGGGATAACCGCATGCCGCTGACCCGCGACGAGGACATCCGGACGCTTCTCGAAAACGCCCGCACCATCGCGCTGGTCGGCGCCTCCGATCGCCCCAGCCGGCCGTCTTATGGCGTGATGGCCTATCTCCGGGACCACGGCTATCGCGTGATCCCGGTCAACCCGCAAATCACCGGCGAGCACGTCCACGGCGAGTTCGTCTTCCGCGAGCTCGCCCAGATCGGCGAGCCGATCGACATCGTCGACATCTTCCGCAACTCGAACGCCGCCGGGGATGCGGTGGACGAGGCGATCGCGGTGGGTGCCAAGGCGGTGTGGATGCAACTCGGCGTCATCAACGAAGCCGCCGCCGCCCGCGCCGAGGCAGCTGGCCTGCAGGTGATTATGAACGCCTGCCCGGCCATCGAAATCCCCAGGCTCGGCATCCCGCGAATCGCAGACGCGTAACGCCCCTTTCAGTACCCCGGCGAAGGCCGGGGCCCAGTTGGGAGACCTCCCCGCATCTCACGCGCCGCCCGCACCTGGACCCCGGCCTCCGCCGGGGTACGAGGAGGTAGATACTGGCTCACCAACCGTGCTCCTGCGAAGGCATGAGCCCAGGGCCACAAACGCCAGCGCTCGACGCCCTGGGCTCCCGCCTACGCGGGAGCACAAGTGTACGTCAGCTGCGCCTTAACGCCCGGCGATCAATCCCGCAGCAGCTCGTTGATCCCCGTCTTCGCGCGCGTGCTCTCGTCCACCCGCTTGATGATCACCGCGCAGTAGAGCGCCGGCTTGCCCTCGCCGCCGCCCAGCGACCCGGGCACCACCACCGCGTACGGCGGCACTTCGCCCATCGTCACTTCGCCGGTCGCGCGGTCGACGATCTTGGTCGACTTGCCCAGGTACACGCCCATCGACAGCACCGCGCCCTCGCCCACGCGCACACCCTCGGCCACTTCGGCGCGCGCGCCGATGAAGGCACCGTCGCCGATGATCACCGGGTCCGCCTGCAAGGGCTCCAGCACGCCGCCGATCCCCGCACCGCCCGACAGGTGCACGTTCTTGCCGATCTGCGCGCAGCTGCCGACCGTCGCCCAGGTGTCGACCATCGTCCCCTCGCCGACATAGGCGCCGATGTTGACGAAGCTCGGCATCAGGATCGCGCCCTTGCCGACGAACGCACCCTGGCGGACGACGCTGCCCGGCACCGCGCGGAAGCCGGCGTCGCGGAAGCGCGCCTCGTCCCAGCCCCGGAACTTCGACGGCACCTTGTCGAACCAGTTGGCGCCACCCGGCCCGTCCATCACCGCATTGTCGTTCAGCCGGAACGACAGCAGCACCGCCTTCTTCAGCCACTGGTTGACGCGCCAGCCGCCCTGGCCGTCCGGCTCGGCGACGCGCGCGGTGCCGGCATCGAGCTGCGCGAGCGCCTCGGTCACTGCCTCACGCACCGCACCGGTGGTGGAAAGGCCAAGCTCCGCGCGCGCGTCCCAGGCGGTGTCGATGGTGGTCATGAGGTCGGTCACGCGGGTGTCTCCAGGATGGTGTCGAGCCAGTCGCCCAGGTCGGCGACGGTATAGTCGATGAAACTGCGGTCGGCGCCCGGCCCCTGTTCGGAACCGTTGTCGATCCACACGGTGGTCATGCCGATCGCCTTGGCGGGCTTGAGATTGCGGGCAAGATCCTCGACGAACAGCGCCGTCGTCGGGTCGATCGCATAGGCGTCGCACAGCCCCTGATAGGCGACCGGATCGGGCTTGGGCCGGTATTGCGTGGCATGCACGTCGTGCACCGCCTCGAACGCGTCCGCCAGGCCGATGCGGTCCAGCACCCGCGCCGCATAGGTCGCGTCGCCGTTGGTGAAGACCAGCTTGCGCCCCGGCAGCGCCGCGATCCGCGCGGCGAGCCCTAAATCCTCCAGCACGTCCATCTCTACGTCGTGGACATAGTCGAGGAAGTGGTGCGGGTCGGTACCATGCTCGGCCATCAGCCCGGCGAGCGTCATGCCATGGGCATGGTAGTATTGCTTCTGCAGCGTGCGCGCCGCCGCCGGCTCCATCCCCAGATGCTCCGCGATATAGGCCGTCATTCGCGCGTCGATCGCCGGAAACAGGCTCACGCTCGCCGGATAGAGCGTGTTGTCCAGATCGAAGATCCAGGTGCGGATGGGGGCGAGCGCGGGGGTCATGGACGGCGCCCGTTTAGGCACCGGCCCTCCGCCGGGCAAGCCGCAGCATCGGCCGGATGGTTGGCGCGCGGCGCATGCGTCCCCATCTCTGGTCCATGACCGATTATTCGCTGCTCGACCTGGTTCCGATCGTCGCCGGGGGCGACGCGGGCACCGCCCTCGCCAACGCCGCCGATCTCGCCGCCCATGCCGAGGGACTCGGCTACAAGCGCTACTGGGTCGCCGAACACCATGGCATGCCCGGCATCGCCAGCGCCGCCACCGCCGTCGTGATCGGCCATGTCGCCGCCGCCACCCGCACCATCCGCGTGGGCGCAGGCGGCATCATGCTCCCCAACCACGCGCCCCTCACGATCGCCGAGCAGTTCGGCACCCTCGACGCGCTGTTCCCCGGCCGCATCGACCTGGGCCTCGGTCGCGCGCCCGGCTCCGACCAGCGCGTCGCCCGCGCGCTCCGCCGTACCCTAGACAGCGATCCCAACGCCTTCCCGCAGGACGTGATGGAGCTGCAAAGCTACTTCGCGGCCGACGGCCGCACCGGCATCGAGGCGGTTCCCGGCGGCGGCGCCAACGTGCCACTGTGGATCCTGGGCTCCAGCCTGTTCGGCGCGCAGCTCGCCGCCGCACTTGGCCTGCCCTATGCCTTTGCCTCGCACTTCGCGCCGGCAGCGCTCGACCAGGCGCTCGCCATCTACCGCCGCGACTTCCGCCCCTCGGCGCAGCTCGACAAGCCCTATGCGATGGCCGCGTTCAACGTGCTCGCCGCAGACACCGACGAGGAAGCCCGCTTCCTCGCCAGCTCGACCGAGCAGTCCTTCGTCGCCATCCGCACCGGCAATGCCATCCAGATGCCGCCGCCCGTCGCCAACTATCGCGACTCGATCGGCCCGCAGGGCTCCGCAATCCTCGACCAGGTGCTCGAATGCTCGGCGATCGGCGGCCCCGAGACCGTCGAGCGCGGCCTCGCCGCCTTCCTGGAGCGGACCAAGGTCGACGAGGTGATGATCACCGGCGCCATGTACGACCCCGCCGACCGCCGCCGCAGCACCCGCATCGCCGCAGAAGCGATGCAGCGCCTCAACGCCCGCGGCTGACCCTTGCAGCCGGCACGCCATTCGCGTACCGGCACGGCCACCGGGCGCTTAGCTCAGTTGGTAGAGCATCTCGTTTACACCGAGAGGGTCGGCGGTTCGAGCCCGTCAGCGCCCACCATGCGTCGATCCGGCGCATTCCCGGACCTTCCCGCGCCGCCGCACGGCTTGGCCGCGCTCCTTCCCCGGCCTATGCCCGGCGCATGATTGCGGTCGGATGCCTGTCGCTCGTCGTGCTGCCGCTGCTCGGGCTGGTGCTCGGCGGCCTCGTCGCGGGGCCGGATGGCGCGACCTGGGGAGCCGTCGCGGGGCTGGTCGTGGCGGTCGCGATCAGCGGCGTCATGGGCTATGCGCTGGTGAAGATCGGCCGCCGCCGCTAGCACCCGCCGACGGGGTGCGCAGCCTTTCGCCTCGTCGCCCGTTCCTGGATGCGCCCCGCATCAAGGAAGCCGATCGATGACAGACACCGCCCCCCGCCCCTTCGCCGTCGTGACCGGCGGCTCCAACGGCATCGGCCTCGAACTCGCCCGCCAGTTCGGCGAGAACGGCTACGACCTGCTGATCGCCGCGCAGGACGAGGCCCATCTGCGCGCCGCCGCGGCCGAACTCGCCGGCACCGGTGCGCGGGTCGACATCCATGCCGGCGATCTCGGCCAGGAACAGGCGGTCGACGCCCTGTATCGCGCCATCGTCGCCACCGGCCGCCCGGTCGACGTGCTGTGCGTCAACGCCGGCATTGGCCTGGGCGGCCCGTTCGTGGAGACCGACCTCCAGACCGAGCTCCAGATGATCGACCTCAACGTCCGCGGCGCGGTGCAGCTCACCAAGCTCGTGCTCAAGGACATGGTCGCGCGCGACAGCGGCAAGCTGCTCTTCACCTCCTCGATCTCCGCGACCATGCCCGATCCGTTCGAGGCGGTGTACGGCGGCACCAAGGTGTTCCTGCGTTGGTTCGGCGAGGCGCTGCGCAACGAGCTGAAGGATACCGGCATCACCGTCACCGTGCTGATGCCGAGCATGACGGAAACCAACTTCTTCCACCGCGCCGACATGGACGACACCCGCGCCGGTCAGGCGAACAAGGACGATCCTGCCGTCGTCGCCAAGGCGGGATTCGATGCGCTGATGGCCGGCAAGGACAAGGTGCTGCCGACGCTCAAGAACAAGGTGCTGGGCGCGATCGCCGACGCGCTGCCGGACCGGGCCGCCGCACAGGCCCATCGCGGCCTGTCGGAGCCGGGCTCCGCCGGCTGACCGCGGCGCGCCCATGGCCCGCGCCGCCAAGCTCAAGGTGTTCCGCACCCCCATCGGCTTCCACGACGCCTATGTCGCCGCGCCCAGCCAAAAGGCGGCGCTGGAAGCCTGGGGCAGCGACCACGACCTGTTCGCGCGCGGCGTCGCCGAACGGGTCGAGGATCCCGAGCTCACCCGCGAGCCGCTGGCGAACCCCGGCACCGTCATCCGCCGCCTGCGCGGCACCACCGCCGAGCAGATCGCCGCCCTGCCCAAGGACCCGCCCCGCCGGGCGCGCGCGGCGCCGGAGGCAGAAAAACCCTCCGGCGCGCCCAAGGCCAGGCCCAAGCCGAAGCCCAAGCCGGACCGCACGCCGCTGCACGAGGCGGAACAGGCACTCGCGGACGCGCAGGCCCGCCACGCCAAGGAGCAGGAAGCGCTCGCCCGGCGCGAAGCCGAGCTCGCGCGCGAACGCCGCGCCCTGGAAAAGCGCCAGGCGGCCGAGCAGGCACGGCTCGAACGCCTGCGCGACCAGGAACGCGATCGCTACGATCGCGCCATCCGCGACTGGCGCGGCTGACGCGCTTTTCGTCGGACAGCGGGGAACAGCACCGCCGCCGCGTGGTTGGTCTGCCGAAGATCGAAGTGGAGCGCACATCCGTGACCGACAAGAGAACCGGCATCCCCCTGGATCGCGAGGGCAATTCGGACCAGCAGGCGCAGGGCGTCTCGGGCTTCCGCGGCGAGCGCGGTGGCGATCCCTCGGCCGGGCATCCGGAACAGCGCCGCACCGTGCCGACCGAGGACGGCGCGATCGTGGTCGAGGAAAGCTCCGGCACCAGCTTCGCCGAGGCTCGCGGCACCGGCCAGCGCGCGCCGCAGGCACCGGAGGCGGGCACGCCCGAGACGGACGCACGCAACCTGCCGCCCGAAGCGCCGGAGGACGATCCCGACCGGATGGCCTGATCGGCGCTGCCGCGAAGAACACGCAATGCCGCGGAAGGCCTCGCTCTTCCCGGGCGAGTTACCCCTTTCGGCCCCCACCGAACCCCTCGGGCCAGCGCTTCTACCGAACGCGCTGGCCTTTTCTTTGTTCGTTACGGGCGCGGCCTCGAAGCATCTCCAGATGCCGGCGCGGTCGCTTGCTGCGCCGCCTGCGCACGCTCCGGGGACCGGCTCGACTGCGAGTAGATCTCCATGCTGAGGAATCCGGCAGCGGCACCGATCATCGCCATCGCGACCTGAACGTCCAACCTGCTGCGGCGCAGGACGGCCTTGCGATGGAAGATCCCGTCGATCAGCCGGACGTTGCCGCCGACCGCGGTCAGTGCCGCCAGCCCGAAGAAGACCACCGAGATCCAGACCGACCCCGGTGCCCCTTGGAGCAAGCTTCCGATCAGCGTGATGGCCAGTCCCGCTCCGGCCACGCTCACCGTCGCAAGCTGGTCCAGCAGCTTCGACTGGAGCTCATAGGCCAGGTCCGGCGACACCTCGGCCGGCCGTTCCTGGCTGACCTCCTCAGCCGATTCTCGATCCGATCGTCGAAGCAAGCGCCGCACCGTCTTCCCCCCAACCGCACGCAGACCGTCTGATCTATGGCCTGGGGTGGTCGATCCGTACAGATGCTGGGCTTCATCCTCGGCAAGAGCGAGCCGCGCCCCGCTCGAATCCTGCCTTCAGGGCCAAAGGGGGCAGGAACGAGCCCCACCCCCCTGATGCCCGCGTGGCGCCGCTATTCCCCCTCGCGCCGAGCCTTGGCCACGCGCTCGGGCGTCACGGTTGCCGCCTTGCCGCCGAAGTGGCGCAAAACATAGTTTGCCACCGCCGCGATCTCGGCATCGTTATAGGCGCGGCCGAACGAAGGCATCGACGCCCCGCCCTGCGGCGTCCGGATCTCCGATCCATGGAGGATCACCTGGACCAGGTTGGTCGCCTCGGGATCGTTCACCGTCTGCGCCCCGCGTAGTTCGCCATAGGGGCTGTGCGTCCCCGTACCGTCCCAGCCGTGGCAGCTGGCGCAGGCGCCTTCGAAGATGCGCAGCCCGACGGCGTCCGGGCCCACTTCCGCCCGCGCCGGCGCGAACGGGGTGGAGGCAGCCATCAGCGGCGGGTTCGGGTTGACCTTGGACCCCGGCGTGCCGGGCTTGGGCGGAATGGTCTTCAGATACACAGCCATCGCGCGCAGGTCCTGCGGCGTCAGCCGGCTGAGACTCAGGCTCACCGCCTCGCCCATCGATCCGGCCGCAGCCCCGCGGCCCGGCGTGTGCCCGGTCGCCAGGTAGCGCGTGATCTCCTCCACCGACCAGTCGCCGATCCCCGTCTCGGGATCGCTGGTGAGGTTGTACGCCTTCCACCCCTGGGTCGTCGCACCCGCGAACTTCTGCCCGCTCTTGAGGCCATACAGCAGGTTGCGCGGCGTGTGGCACTCGGCGCAGTGCCCGGCACCCTCCACCAGATAGGCGCCCCGGTTCCATTCGGCCGACTGGTTCGGGTCCGGCCGCAGCGGCTGCTTGGGCATGAACAGCAGCTTCCACGCGCGCATCAGATAGCGTTGGTTGAACGGGAAGGAGAGCTGGTTGACCGCCACCGCCTGGTTCACCGGCCGCAGCGTGTTGAGGTACGCGCGGATCGCGAGCACGTCGTCGGTGCTCATGTGGGTATAGGCGGTGTAGGGAAACGCCGGATACAGCTGCTGCCCGTCGTTGCGCACGCCGTGGCGTACCGCGCGCACGAACTCCGCATCGCTCCACGCGCCGATGCCGTTCTTGGGATCGGGCGTGATGTTCGACGAATAGATGGTGCCGAACGGCAGCTTGAACGCCAGGCCGCCGGCAAAGGGCTCGCCGTTCGGTGTCGAGTGGCAGGCGACGCAGTCCGCCGCGGTGGCGAGGTAGCGCCCCTTCTCCACCAGCGCGCGGCCGGTCGGCTGGGCGGGGCTCGGCGCCACCGCCTCCAGCTTGGCGGGCCAGGCGAAGAAGGCGATCGCCGCCACCAGCAGCAGGCCGGCGACGATCAGCGCGATCAGGCCGAAACGCCTGAGGCGAGAGCCCTTCATGCCGCGCCTCCCGTGTCGCTACCCCAGGCGAGCGCCGCCGCGCCCAGCCCGAGTGCCACCGCCGGCGGCGCGATCACGCGCTTGTGCGCGTCCTTCTCCATCAGCGCCGCGCGGTCGATCGGCAACCGCCGCAGCCGGATGCCGGTCGCCGCGAAGATCGCGTTGGCAAGCGCGGGCGCCGCCGACACGGTGCCCGCCTCGCCCACGCCACCGGGATCGTCGGTGCTCTGGACGATGTGCACCTCGAACGGCGGCGTCTCGTTGATGCGCAGCTGGCGATAGTCGTTGAAGTTGCTCTGCTCGACCTGACCTTCCTTGATGGTGATCGCGTTGTAGAGCGCGGCCGAGAGGCCGAACAGCACGCCGCCCTCGATCTGCGCCTGAACGCTGTTGGGGTTCACCACCTGGCCGCAGTCGATCACCGCCACCAGCCGGCGCAGCCGCACCTCGCCCGCCGGGGTCACATGCGCCTCGCACACCAAGGCCAGATGGCTGCCGAAGCTGTCGTGCAGCGATACCCCGCGCCCGGTACGCGGCGGCAGCGGTTTGCCCCAGCCGGCCCGGCGCGCCGCCATCTCCAGCACCCGGTGCGAGCGCGGATTGTCCTTCAACATCGCCAGCCGATATTCCACCGGATCGCGCCCCACCGAATGCGCGCATTCGTCCAGGAAGCTCTCCACCACATGGACGTTGTGGGCCGGGCCCACCCCGCGCCACCAGTTGACCTTGATCGGCGGGTCGCGCCGGATCCAGTCCACCCGCACCGCCGGGATCGAATAGGGCGTCCGGTCCGCGCCCTCGACCGCGTCGGTGTCGAGCGTTCCGTCCGGAAGGCCGGTCGGCAGGTAGCTGCCCAGCACCGATCCGCCGGTGATCCGGTCGGTCATCACCTTCACCAGCCCGTCCGGGCCGAGCCCCGCGGCAATGCGGTCGTAATAGGCCGGGCGAAACAGGTCGTGGCGGATGTCCTGCTCGCGCGTCTGCACCACCTTGAGCGGATAGGCCACCTGGCGCGCGAACTGCACCGCCTGGGTGACGCTCTCGGCCACCAGCCTCCGGCCGAAGCCGCCGCCGATCAGGTGGTTGTGCACCATCACCCGTTCGGGCGGGATGCCCAGCACCTTGGCGGCCGCCCCCTGCACCGCGGTCGGCGCCTGGGTGCCGACCCAGATGTCGCAGCCGTCGGGGCGCACATGCACCGTAGTGTTCATCGGCTCCATGGTGGCGTGCGCCAGGAACGGCAGCTCGTACACCGCCTCGACCCGGCTGTGCGCGTCGTCCATCGCCTTGTCGGCATCGCCCAGCTCGCGGCCCAGGATCGGCTTGCCGTTCTCGGACGCATGCTTCAGGTCGGCGAGGATCCGCTCGCTCGACACCTTCTCGTGGCCGGCGAAGTCCCAGCGCAGCTCCAGTTGCTCCAGCCCCTTCTTGGCCGCCCAGAAATGGTCGGCGACCACCGCCACCGCATTGTCGATGCGCAGCACGTCGACCACGCCCGGCACGCTGCGCGCGCCGCGGTCCTCCATCGACCGGAGCCGGCCGCCTTGGGCGGGGCAGATCTCCATCACCGCCACCTTCATGTCCGGCACCTTCACGTCGATGCCGAACACCGCCGTGCCGTTGACCTTGGACGGCGTGTCCACCCGCTGCAGCGATCGCCCGATCAGCTTGAACTGCCCCGGCTGCTTGAGCGGCACGTTCTTGGGCACCGGCTGGTTGCGCACCGCCTGCACCAGTGCGCCATAGGGCAGCGACTGGCCGTTGGCGCGGCAATAGACGCGGCCCTGGTCGGCAAAGCAGGTGTCGGGCGCGACGTTCCAGCGCTGGGCGGCGGCCGCGATCAACATGGTGCGCGCGGCCGCACCCGCCTGGCGCAGCGGGCCCCAGGCGCCGCGCGTCGAGGTCGATCCGCCGGTCGCCTGGCTCTTCAGGATCGGCTGGCTGTAGAGCAGCTCGTTGGGCGGGGCCGGCACCACCTCCACCTGCTCGAGCGTGACTTCCAGTTCCTCGGCCAGCAGCATCGCCTCGCCGGTGTAGATGCCCTGCCCCATCTCGGTCGACGGGATGATGAAGGTGATCTTGCCCTCGGGCGGAATGCGGATGAAGCCGCCCGGCGCAAAGCCGTCGAAGGCGGCGCCGCTTTCCGGCCCGCCGGGCGTGATCGCGCGCAGCGAGGGCTCCTCGCCCTGGCTCTGCGCGGCCGCCTTGCCCGCGCGCGCGAGCACCGCGAACCCGAACATGAACGTGCCCGCCTTCAGGAACCGGCGGCGTGAGGCGACGCTCAGGTCCTCGGGCTCCAGCACGCCATAGGCGGGCCGGCCGATCGGTCCGTGCATCAGACGGTCTCCGCCGGCAGCCCGGCCGCGCGCTTGATGGCGGCGCGGATGCGCGGATAGGTGGCGCAGCGGCAGATGTTGCCCGACATGGCCGCGTCGATCGCGGCATCGTCGGGCGCCGGGTTGCGCCCCAGCAGCGCCGCTGCCGACATGATCTGGCCCGATTGGCAATAGCCGCACTGGACGACCTCGACGCCCAGCCACGCCTCCTGCACCTTGCGGCCGATCTCGGTCTCGCCCACCGCCTCGACGGTTGTGACCGCCCGGTTGCCGACGGCGGAGACCGGCAGCACGCAGCTGCGCGCCGGCTTGCCGTCGACATGCACCGTGCAGGCGCCGCACTGGGCGATGCCGCAGCCGAACTTGGTGCCGGTCAGGCCGACCACGTCGCGCAGCACCCACAGCAGCGGCATGTCGGGCGGCACGTCGACCTCGCGGGCCTCGCCATTGATCAGGATCGTCGTCACTCGTGTCTCCGCATCGCGCCGCCTGTTCCGCGGCACGCAATGCGGCGAGCGCTACGCCCGCGCTTCCGCGCCGTGCAACAACCCAGGTCAGCCTTCCTGCAACGCCTCTTGGTTGATCTCGGCATCGGCGATCGCGGTCAGGTCCTCGTCGGTCTGCGACTCTTCCTGCAGCGTCTCGTCGAGCAGCGCCACGGCGTCCTTCAGGCCGAGCACGCCGGCCCAGCGCTTGAGCGTGCCATAGCGGGTGATCTCGTAATGCTCGACGGCCTGGGCCGCCGCCAGCAGCCCCGCGTCCAGCGCCGGAGTATCCTTATACTCCTCCATGATCTCCTCGCCCTCGGCCAGGATGCCCTCGATCGCGTCGCAGGTCTTGCCGCGCGGGGCCTTGCCGATGATCTCGAACACCTGCTGCAGGCGCTCGATCTGGCCTTCCGTCTGCTCCTTGTGCTTTTCAAACGCGGCCTTGAGCGCCTCCGACTGCGCCGCCCGCTTCATTTTGGGCAGCGACTTCAGGATCTTGCGCTCGGCGTAGTAGATGTCCTTGAGCGTGTCGTGAAACAGGGTGTCCAGGGTCTTTTGCGCCACGGCTTGGTCCTCCAGCTGGTCCGACTGAAACCGCACGGCCCCGGGAAGGTTCCTGCTCCCCCGCGCCCGGCGGTGATCCGCAGGCGGGGCACGGCAACCCTCACTCGATCACCAGCCGGACATCCCAGCTCTGCAGGCCGCTCATGGGCAGGAAGCTGCCGTCGTCGCGGCCGATCTCGCGCGCGATGATTGCGTTCAGCTTCGCGTTCAGCGCCTCGATCAGGTCCAGATGGGCGTCGCCGTCCGTCGCCAGGTTGTGCAGTTCGCCCGGGTCCTCGACCGTGTCGAACAGCTCCAGGTCGTTGTAGGACGTCAGCGCCTCGACCGTCTCCGGGAGATTGTGCTGCCGGAGCGAGAAGTAGCGCGCGAACTTGTACCGGCCGTCGTAGAGGCAGCGGATGCCGGACCGTTTGGTCAGGTCCATCGGCACCTTGCCGATCGCCAGCTGCTTCCCTTCTGCGGTCAGCGCGTCACTTCGCCGGATCGCCTGGACTTTCCCGAGGTAATCGCCGTCGGCATAGGTGAACATGCTGAAGCAATAGAGGCTGTCCGCCCGGATCGCGTCGACGGGCGCGGCTTCCGGTTGGGACAGGAGTGGAGAGAAATCCACGCCCTGCCGCTTGCCCAGGATGGCCTCGCGCTGCTCGGCGGCAAGGCCGGTCAGCGCCAGCAGCGTCGGCGCCACGTCCAGGTGGCAGGTCAGCGCCTCGCATGCCGATCCGCCCGGATAGGCCGGGTGCGCCACGATCATCGGCACGTTGATCTGCTCGCGGTACACCGACGATCCCTTGCCATGCATGCCGTGCGACCCGCCGAGTTCGCCGTGGTCGGAGGTGAAGACCACGATGGTGCTCTTCGTGAGCCCCAGGCTGTCGAGCTCGTCCAGCACGCGCGCGACGTGGCGGTCGCTGTCGCGGATGCAGTTGAAATAATAGTCCTGCAGCTTGCGCCAGCGGCGGTCCTCGTCCGCGGAGTCGCCGACCAGCGCCGCGCGGGCGCGCTGGTACTCCGCATGGGCCTGCGGACGGCCCGGCTCGTCGAATCGCTGGTGGCGGCTGGCGGGCAGCGGGACGTCGGCCCACTCCGCCCTGTAGAGTTCGTTCTCCGGCGGTTGCGCCGGGTTCATCGAGACGCCGCCCTCGTTGATCGCGCCCGTCCACTGGACCTGCTCGTCCGGCCGGTCGGTGTCGATGAACATGACGTCGTGCGGATTGACCAGGTTGAGCGCGAGGAACCAGTTGCGCCCTGCCCGGCGCAGCGTCTGGCCGGTGCCGCGAAGCCAGTTCACCGTCTGGGCGGCGATGATCTCGTCGTACAGATAGCCGCCTTGCGACCAGCCGATCGCATCGCCGATGCCGTGATAGTCGCTGAACCCGTACCGCTCCATCACCTGGGCAAGCCGGGGTTCGGTGTGGATCCCCCCTTCGAACGCGGCCGTCAGGTGCCATTTGCCCTTGTAGACGGCGTAATAGCCCGCCTGCCGCATCAGCGACCCCAGCGTGCCGAGCGCCGGATCGAGGTCGTTGGTCATCCACGGCAGGCCGAAGTTGTCGAACATGCCCGTCACCGGCATGTGCCACCCCGTATAGAGCACCGAGCGGGAGGACGTGCAGACGTTGGAGCAGTTCTGGTGCCGGTTGAAGCTGGTGCCCTCGCGGATCAGCCGCTCGCGCGCCGGCACGGGGAACGGATAGCGGCCGAAGTGCCGCTCCTGATCGACCACCACCAGCAGGATGTTGTAGCCACTGGGAGGGGAGGCGGGCGGATGGATCGTCATGGGCGCTCCGATGCGAGGGGCACGCTCCCGGCTGGCGGAGCGGCGCCCGGGGAAAGACAATCCACCGCAACCCGGCGCCTTCGTTCCGCCGCCTCGCCGGTGGTTTTTTGTGTACGACGCACGCCCCGGCCAGCCGAGGCGGCTGCCCCGCGCGACGGAGGCGGTGCGAAGCTGAAGCAGCGGGGCGGCCTCGGTTATCGGGCGTTTCCACCAAATGTCGGGCGAGCAACCCCCAGCTAGTCAGGCCGGAACGCGCCGCGATACACCCGATGCCGTCGGGGCCGGCGACCTGCGCCGCGCCTCTTCGACCCTGCGGGTGGAGTTGCATCGTGACGCTGCATTGCGCATCCTGGCTCGGTTCGATGGTCGCCGCCGCGGCGCTGGCGACGCTGGGCTGCACCGCGGCCCACGCGCAGGATCAGGACCAGGACCACCCCTCCACCGACATCGACGAACTGGCCCGCAGGGTCTCGAATCCCGCGTCCTTCATGATCAGCGTTCCGGTCCATTCGGAACTCAGCATCGGCGGCGACGAGACCGGCAACTCCCAGCACTATCTGCTGGACGTGGAGCCGGTGCTGCCGTTCCGGCTGACTGCGGACTGGAACCTCATCTCGCACACCGACTTCCCGCTCGCCTATGCCGATCCGGCGGGGCCGCGCGGGGGCGTCTTCGGGCTCGGCGACATCAACCAGACGATCTCCTTCACGCCGGCGAACCACAAGGGATTCATCTGGGCGGTCGGCCCGCAGGTCAGCCTGCCCACCGCCACCAGCAGCAAGCTCGGCTCGGGCAAGCTTGCGATGGGGCCGTCGGTATTGCTGCTGAGGCAGAGCGCGACGATGACCTTCGGCCTCTCCGCCGATCACCTCTGGTCGGTCGCGGGCAAGGACGACCGCGAGGATATCAGCGCCACCGAAGTGCAGCCCTTCGTCGCCTGGCACATCGGGCAAGGCCGCACGATCTCGACCAACGTCGACGTCGGCTACGACTGGAAACACAAGCAGTGGGAGCTGCCGGTCTCGCTTTCCTATTCCAAGGTGCTGAAGATCGGCGAGCAGGCGCTGAGCATGTCGATCGGCGGCAAATACTGGCTGGAAAGCCCGACGGGCGGATCCGATTTCGGCCTGAGGATCGGCGCCGTCCTGCTGTTTCCTCAGAAACGCTGAGCCAGGCCGGCCGGCCAGGTGAGCCGGACTCGCCCAGAAGAACAGCCGGTCCTCCGGAGAGTATGCCAGGGGCCCGAAGCCGGACCTTCCCGGACGCACGTAGCGCGGGAAGAGTGGTGCCAGAAGAGGACTCGATATCGCCATCTATCCCGTTGATAAATAACATGAATTTCGCTTCGGAGAAGCGCTTGGCCCCCGAAATGGCCCCCAGCAGCATTTCCTAACCGCAAAAAGTTGGCAATCAGTTAGCCAATCCGCGAATCAGGTCCACTCGCCAGCCAATGCTTCTGCTTGCTGTAGCACAGTTTGAACAGCCGCATCCTGAAGGTCGGGCGGATATCCGTATTTGCGCAGAAGCCGTTTCACCAGCCGCCGAATGTTGGCGCGTGTCGATGTGCGGTGCACCCAATCGACGGTCGCGTTCTCGCGCACCAGTCCGACGAGTTCATGCGCAATGACACGCAGCGCCGGCTCACCCATCGCCTCACACGCGCTCTCGTTCTCCGCGAGCGCGTCGTAGAAGGCGACTTCCTCATCGCTCAGGCCGCTTTCCTCGCCCCGTTGCCGGGCTTCACGGATTTCCTTTGCGAGCCGGATCAGCTCATCTAGCACTTCGGCAGTCGTCAGCGCGTTCGCATGATAGCGGGCGATGGCCGACTCCAGCCGTTCGGTGAACGCGCGCGATTGGGTGACGTTCGCCTTGCTGCGCGCTTTCACTTCCCCATTGATGAGCTTGCGTAATGCCTCAATCGCAAGGTTCTTTTGCGGGTTGTCGCGCACTTCGGCGAGGAAGGCATCCGACAGGATTGAGATGTCAGGCGACTCGATGCCGGCCGCCCGCATGATGTCGATTATGTCGGTCGAGACAACGGCACGGCTGACGATTTGCTGGATCGCCATCTCGCGATCGGCGGCGCTGCGCTTACCCGATGTTGCCGTGCTCTTGGCCAGGGCCGCGCGGATCGCCTGAAAGAATCCCACCTGATCGCGTATCACGGCTGCTTCCGTGGTGGCCGATGCGAGAGCAAATGCCTTGGAGAGCGCAATCACAGCATCGGGATAGCGTCGATGCGCAGCCTTCTTCGCCTCTTCCGTTGTCGCCTTTGCCGCGTCGGCTTGGTGCAGCTCCAATATCCAGTTCATCGAACCGGCCATGATCGCCAGCCGCTTGCCGGAAGTTGCTTCCGGCGAGAGCACCGGTCGATAATCGAAGCCGCCCGGCTGATCCGGTCGGAACATCGACCGCACCACCTCATATTTCTCCTGCATCATGCGCACCGCTTGCGCTTCGTCGATGCCAGTCTGTTCGCGGTCGCCGCCGGAATACTGCTCCAGTGCCGCCTTCAGATTCTGTGCAATGCCGATGTAATCGACCACCAGCCCGGCCGGCTTGTCGCGGAACACGCGATTGACGCGGGCGATGGCCTGCATCAGCCCATGCCCCTTCATCGGCTTGTCGATATACATCGTGTGCATCGACGGAGCATCAAAGCCCGTCAGCCACATATCGCGCACGATCACCAGCTTTAGCGGGTCGGCCGCATCCTTTGCTCGCTTCGCAATCAGTTCGCGCCGCGCCTTGGGGCGCTTGCCGATGTGCTTCTGCCAGGCGGGGGGATCGGAGGCCGCGCCGGTCATCACGACTTTGACCGCGCCGAATTCGTCATCGTCGCTATGCCATTCCGGGCGCAGCTTCACGATCGCATCATATAGGGCCACAGAAATTCGGCGGCTCATACAGACGATCATTGCCTTGCCGTCCAACGCCTCGATCCTTGCCTCAAAGTGGCGGACCAAATCGTCGGCGATCATCTCCAGCCGCTTGTCCGAACCGACAACGGCTTCGACGCTGGCCCACCGACGCTTTAGACGTTCCTGTTCGCTGTCCGCTTCCTCTTCGGTCAGGTCGGCGACTTCGGCATCAATCTTGGGCTTTTCGTCTTCGTCCAGTTCGATGCGCGCCAGGCGGCTTTCATAGTAGATCGGCACCGTCGCACCGTCCTCAACCGCGCGCGCGATGTCGTACACGTCGATATAGTCGCCGAAGACGGCGCGCGTGTTCACATCCTGCGCTTCAACGGGCGTCCCGGTAAAGCCGATGAACGATGCGTTCGGCAGAGCATCGCGCATGTATTTGGCGAAGCCGTAGGAGACATCGCCCTCCTTCGACACCTTGGCGCGCAAGCCATATTGGCTGCGGTGCGCTTCGTCGGCGATGACGATGACGTTTCGCCGGATCGTAAGCGCGTCGATTTCGCCACCCCCTTCGGGCGCGAACTTCTGCAATGTCGTGAAAATTACGCCACCGGACTGCCGATCGAGCAGGCGCCGCAGATCGGCGCGATCGGCGGCTTGCTGTGGCGTCTGACGCAACAGTTCGCGTGCCATGCCAAATGTTGCGAAGAGCTGATCGTCAAGATCGTTGCGATCCGTCAGCACCACCAGCGTTGGGTTGGCCATCACCGGATGCTTGACGATCAAGCCGGCATAGAAGGCCATCAACAGGCTCTTGCCCGATCCCTGTGTGTGCCAGATCACGCCAATGCGCTTGTCGCCCGGCGGATGATTCTCAGCAGCGGGCAGACCATAGCAGCGCGGATTCTCGCGTGCCGATCCGCCTTGCGTTGCCGATATCGGAACCGCGCCCGGTTTCGGCTTTGGCGCAAACATGCCGACTTCGACGCCCGGCAATGCACGTACCGTCGCTTCAACTGCGCGCAGCGCGGCATGGAATTGATGATAGCCGGCGATGATCTTGATCGTCGTCTCGCCGGTATCGGCGAACAGCGTGAAGCCGCGGATCAGCGTCAGGAAGCGCGTCGGATCGCACATGCCCTTCAGCACTGTTTCCAGTTCAGGCGATCCCTTGGGTTCAATTTCCTCGCCGTCAATCGTCCGCCAGGGCATGAACCGCTCGCGATCGGCCGTCAGCGATCCGACGCGGGCGGCTAGGCCGTCCGAAATCACCAGCGCCGCATTGGTGCGAAAAAGCGACGGGATTTGCTCACGGTACGTCTGGAGCTGATTGAATGCGCCATCCAGGGTGGCGTTTTCATCCCCCGGATTCTTTAACTCGATCACGCCCAAAGGCAGGCCATTGACGAAAAGCACCACATCCGGCCGGCGGTTCGCCTTGTTTTCAATCACCGTAAATTGATTGACTGCCAGCCAATCGTTAGCGAGCGGGTCTTCCATATCGACCAGCAGCGCCTGTTCGCCGCCGATACTGCCATCCGGCCGCCGCACCTCGATCGGCACGCCCTCCACCAGATAGCGGTGCAGCCGCCGGTTCTCCTCCATCGGTGAAGGCGATTCTGCCTGAAGCACTTTGGCGAGAACGCTGGTGCGATCGTCGGGGGAGAGCGCCGGATTCAATTGCTCGATCGCCGCCATCAGCCGTCCGGCAAGCACCACCTCGCCGTAGCTCTCGCGTTCCGGCTCGGGGCCATCTGGGCCGATCAGAAAGCCGTTCGCAGTGACCCAGCCGCATTCCGCCAGCCATTCGAGCGCCGCTTCCTCGACGTGGCTTTCGGCGAACTTCATGCGGCGGCTGCCCCGCCGGAAGCTTCATGAAAACGCGTGGCTTCGGGCAGCGGAAATGTTGGAGTGGCCTCGATCAGCAATTTGCGGATAATCGGCTCCGCGATCGCGTCAAACTTTTGCACCACGTCGCTGGGCGGTACGATTATTGGCAGCTCTTTGACTGCCGTCGAATTGAGGCCCGGAATAGCGACGCCAGTACCTCTTCTCCGCATTTCCTCCATCATGAGCGGCGTCGTCAGCCAGAAATACAGGAAGGCTTGAGTCAGCGGCGGTTTTACTCGCGCGCGATAGACATGCTCGTTGATCGATGCTTGCTCGTAGGGAAACCCCGCCCCGAATATCGAAATATGTGGTTCGAACTGCCCGGGCTTGCCGCCATCCTTGTAAACGAGGACATCCATATCCTGTATGTGGCCGCGTCGCATCTTTTCAAAGAATGAGACTGGAACAAATTTGGTTTTCGCGTAGTCGAACTTTCCCAGCCCGATGATACTTTCTGCGCCAATGCTCGGCATACCGGAGTTAAATTCCTTCACTCCACCGGCAGGGCGCGAGCCGGTTTCGAGCACATCTAACAGCTCGCCCAGTTCGCATACTCGCCAGCCATGCGGCACATCGCCGAGTTCGCTCTCGTCAAATCGTGAGCATCCTTCGAATTTGACAAACTGCGATCGGAAGATGGTAACCGCCAACTCTTCGAGAACATTCTTCATACTTTGATATCCAAAGCACCGAGCGCCGCACTGAAACTTGTTTCAAGAGAGGCTACATGGATTTTCTTATCTTGATACTCGGCCAATAATCTTTTTATCCTGTCGCCGGTTGGTTCCGTGCTGTCCAATTCATCCACAAATCCAACATAGCGGCCGGGCGCGAGGGTATACTTATGCCGCTTGATATCTGCGATTGTTGCCGATTTGCAGAAACCAAGCTTGTCGACATAGTCTGCAGAACACTGGGACCATGCCCGGAATGTGCTGGAGATTGTCTTGATATCATCTACCTCCAGCTCGCGGTGAGTCTGGCTCGTCATCCGTCCTAGCGATCTTGCATATATGAAGAGGCACTGGTCAGGCCTTTTCCAATCGGCGCGCTTTCGAGATATGATCCAGAGCGAAACAGGAATCGGCGTCGAATAGAAGAGCTGGCTAGGAAGTTCGACGATGCAATCTAGATACCCGCCCTCGATCAGCCGCTGCTTGATCGAAAGCTCGGCGGACAGCTTTGTGGTCAACGCGGCCGTTGACAGTACCACGCCAGCTCTACCGCCGGGCGCGAGATGATGGAGAATATGCTGTAGCCAGGCGTAGTTTGCGTTGCCGACAGGCGGCGTTCCGAACGTCCATCGAGCATCCTCGCGCAACCGCTCGCCGCCCCAGTCGGACACGTTGAAAGGCGGGTTTGCGAGCACATAGTCGAAGCGAAGGTCTTTCAATTCGTCCTTGTGAAAGCTGCCTTCGTTATTCCACCGAATATCGGAATCGATCCCGCGCACGGCGAGATTCATTTTCGCCAGCCGCCACGTGGTGTAGTTGCTTTCCTGCCCATAGATGGCGATGTCGCCCACCCGGCCGCCGTGGCTTTCGACGAACTTTTCGGATTGCACGAACATGCCGCCCGATCCGCAGCACGGATCATACACGCGGCCCTTATACGGTTCGATCATCTCGACCAGCACGCGCACTACCGATTGCGCGGTGTAGAATTCGCCGCCGCGCTTGCCTTCCGCGCCGGCAAAGCCACCCAAGAAATACTCATAGACGCGGCCCAGCAGGTCGCGCGCTTGCTCGCCGGGCGCGTCGACCACGATGTTTGAAATCAGGTCAATCAATTCCCCCAGCATCACCTTGTCGAGCGCGGGGCGGTTGTAATCCTTCGGCAGCACGCCCTTAAGATTAGCGTTGGCATCTTCGATCGCCTTCATCGCTTCGTCGACCAGCTTGCCGATCGTCGGCTGACGCGCGCTCGCCTGAAGGAAAGACCACCGCGCTTCGGCCGGCACCCAGAAGATATTGTCGGCCAGATACTCGTCCGGGTCTTCAGCCGCGAGCGCGTCTTCCTCCAGCAACTCCGCATGCCGAGCCTCGAACGCGACCGAGATGTGCCGCAGGAAAATCAGGCCTAGCGCGACATGCTTGTAATCGGATGGCTCCAGATTCTTGCGGAGCTTGTCAGCGGCTAGGAAAAGCTGCGCCTCGAAACCCAATGTCGCGCCGTTGGACGCCTTCTTCTGCGCCGGCGCAGCATCCTTGCGCGGCCGTCCCCTCGGCATGTGTTCTGGCCCCCAATAACTTCGTTGCAACGCTTGGAACTGTAATGCCTTTCGAGTCCCGTTCGCAACGGAAACGGGCATCGGCTTGTCGCGAGGCAAAGCGAGGGTGTGGCGTTGAAGTTACTTCCGATTGAGACCGTCAATGCGGTGTGGCGCGCTGCGCTACCTAATCGCGTTCCGTCAGAACGGCAGGCGGAGGTTGTCGGCGAATGGCTTGCCCGCGCGCTTGAACGGGCGGAGCGCAATACCGCCCGCGACAAGAGAGTCGCCCTCACGCGCAAAGACGTGAGCAAGGTGGAAAGCGCGTACAAGCGATTCCAAACCACGCTGCTTAGCCTTCAGGATCGCGACTACCCGCCTCCAATGATCCCCGAAACCGAAGGCGTGACGGACTGGGAATACTGGATCGGATCGAACAATCTTGATTTCAAGCGCGGTCGCGATGCGGAATATGATTGGACGCTGATCGGCGTACTGCTTCAGCTTTATGAGGCGATCACCGGCAATGCCGCATCCGGCGCGGCTGAAGGTGGCCCGACAATGCGATTTCTGGACAATGCGTTGGAAGCGCTCTCCCGGCTCGCGACGCCAGAGAGCCAACACGCTTTCCAATCGCCATCCGGCGATGCCGTCGATCGAGAGCTGAAGAATCTAAGGTCCATGTGGAACGGTCTCCGGCATCCCCACTTGCGAGGGCTACGTGACATTTAGGGGATCAATTCGCCCTAAATTGCTTGAATTGCTCCCGATCGCCGGACGCTCCGGTCGGCAATGTTCGCCTGTGCTCACTACCGCACAGGAGAACGGACATGGAACGCACCCCTGAAAATCTGACGATCGGAGAAGCGATTATCCACTTCGGCATCGGGCGAACGAAGCTCTACGCACTGATCCACTCCGGCGACATCGAAGCAATCAAGCTTGGCCGCCGCACGCTCATTCGCACCGACAGCGCTCGCGCCTTCATCGATCGCCTCCCTCGCTTCGGCGGGCTGGCATGACGGGGAAGCGGCGAGCTTCGCTCATCGGTATGCGGATCGGCCTCGCGAAGATCGGTGTACCGACTTTTCTGGTGCATGGCATCGATGAGTTCGGCGATTGCGGGTGTGGCAAGGCAAACTGCACGCGACCGGGCAAACATCCGGTCGCGGCAGGAGCCGACCGGGGAGCCACCCTTGATTTCGATCAGATCAGGCAGGAGACCAACTGCGGGGATTGGAATCTTGGTCTTCATTGCGGATTGGCGAAGGTCGTCGTGTTGGATGTCGATCCCCGTAACGGAGGCAGGGAGACCTTTGCCGACCTGCAAGCTGCATACGGTCTAGAAACGGCGGTAATCGCTGAAACAGGTGGCGGTGGCGAACACTACTATTATCGCGCGGAGCCGGGAGCCGCTTACCCAGCCAGCCTTGGTCCAGGCGTCGATGTCCTCAGTGGAAACAAATATCCCGTCATCGCACCCAGCCGCCATGCGTCAGGGGGGCAGTATCGCTGGCGAAAAGGTTTTGAGCTAATCGGTAACGAGTTTCTTCTCACCCATCTGCCGAAGCCATTACTGCCATCCGGCCGCACCGCACATGCCAACCGCCCAACCACCACCGAGTTTGTCGAGTGCGATGCGGAGGTGGCGCGACTAGGTTCTGCGCTGGAATTTATTTCGGCCGATTGCTCACGCAATGAATGGCGCGATACGATTTTCGCAATTCACGACACCGGCTGGAGCTGCGCCGAAGAGTTTGCACGCGCATGGAGCCTAACCGTGCCCGATCGATGGTCGGAAGAGGCATTCGATAACATCTGGGACAGCGCAAAGCGAGGGCTGGCGGGCGGGCGAACCATCGCCAGCATCTATTTCGACGCCAAGCGAAACGGTTGGACTGACCCAGCTTCGCCCGCGCGCTTGGAAACCTTGGGAGACATCGACAACGGGCGGCGGTTTGCCAGCCGCTTTCGCGGTGAATTGCTTTTTGATCGCGCCAGCCGCCAGTGGCGGCGCTACGACAATGGCATCTGGAAACCGTGCGACACGGGCGAGCACGTCGCCGCCGGGAAGTCAGTTGTCGATGAAATTGTGCTGGAGGCCGGCAAACGGCTGGCAGAAAATCCGACCGATGCGAACCGGGCTTCTCACACTCAAGCCGTCAAAGTTCACCGATCAATGCCACGCGTAATGGCAATGCTGGAGATGGCGGCGGCCGAACCGGGGATGAGTGTGGCAGATTCGTCGGCATTCGACGCGAACCCCTACCTCCTTGGCGTTGAAGGCGGTGCGATCGATTTGCGCACCGGGAAGTTACTTCCGCCCTCGCCGACCAATCGAATTAGCAGGTGTGTCGGCGTGCGATACGATCCAACCGCGACCTGCCCCCGCTTTGAAGCCTTCATTTCGGATATTCTAGCCGACGAGGAGGAGGTGAAATTCGCGCAGCGCTTTGCAGGATACACGCTCACCGGCTCCGTCGCTGAAGAGAAACTGCTTTTCATGCAGGGCGGCGGAGCCAACGGGAAAAGCGTGCTGGCCAACATCCTATCAGGCGTCATGGGCGACTATGCTGTGACGGTCGGGTTTGAACTGTTGGCGGTCACGAAACACGAGGGGGAAGTCTCCCGCCATAAGGTCCGATTGCGCGGAGCGCGAATGGTGCTTGTGAATGAGGTTGGCCAGAACGATGCGTTCAACGATCAACGCCTGAAGGAAGTAACTTCCAGCGAAGCGATCCCCGCCCGCTATCTATACGGTGAAGCCTTCGATTTTGACCCGACCCACAAGCTATGGGTGCGAGGCAATCATCGGCCGGCCGTTCTCGACTCTGGCGACGGCATGTGGCGGCGACTGATTCTGCTTCCGTTTCAGCGCAAGTTTGCGCCACACGAACAGGTGCACGGACTCGACCGCGAGATTCTTGAGGAAGAGGGCAGCGGCATTCTCAATTGGTGTATCAGGGGCTGCCTGCAATGGCAGAAGCACGGACTGAATATTCCCAAATCCATTTCCCGCGAGACCGCTCAATATCGAGCGGATACCGATGTAGTCGGCGAATGGATCGAAAATGACTGCGAAATTCGGCCGGGTCTGCGAGGTCGAACCACGCCGCTCTATGAGTCTTACCAAGAGGCTATGGAGCGAGCGGGTATGACCCCGAAGTCGCAACCGGCCTTCTCGCGAATGATGTCTGCGCGAGGCTTCCAGCGCGACAGCAGTAACGGGAAGTCATTTCTGCACGGAATCGATTTGGCGGGCGACATCTGAACGCAGTGCGGAAAGGGCATGAATTTCTCGAATTCCCCAAACTATGCTCGAACGGTGAAATAGGGCATCGTTCTGGCCAGAGGTAGAAAAGTCGCCCTTTTCGCACTGGGTCCATACGCATTTCGGCAAGAAATCGCGCAACGCGGCTCCGCGCCCCCGCAGCGGCTTCTCTCCGATCGAAAGGGACCCGGTCCATTCATCGTGAGCGCCCTAACGTGCCCTCCGCCCCTAGTTCTCCCGCACAATCGGAAGATGAGGTCCGATATATCCGATCTCAATGCGGCGCGAAGCCATGATTTCGCGGAGATGCAGTCTAAATCCGCCAGCCAGTCTAGCGTGCAACTCAAACGTCTCATCCGACCCGGTAGCTGAGCGAAAGATGCGATAAGCTCCGTACTTATCCATCGTCGCGCCTGACTCACCAGTAACCTTCGACAAGTAAGTCGGGCTTGCGTGTTCAGCCTCCCAGTTTCCACTTGCCTTATCGAGTTCTCGCAAGCGAGACACTGCCGATCCATATTGCAACGCTCCCAGGTCCGCGAGATCACGCTCTACACGCGGCGCAAAGTCCACGTTCGGAAAGAGCTGCAATCGGTCTCTCCATAGCTCTGCCGGCGTTGCCGTAGCCACAAACGCCGCGATCAATCGGGCCGAGAGTGCCGCAGCACTCGCAGCGGAAAACACGTTGTCGATTTCGACATTTGTCGTTGCAGCAGGCTTAGCCGGGTCGGTGGCCACTACCAGCGTAAGTGGGTCGATCGTCCAATTTAGATCGTCACTGATCGTGACTGCGATTCGTCCGGAGCGGGCACACAGAAGCAACGAAAGCGACTGAGGGTGAGCTGGGATAGACCACTCCACCAACGCAGCAAGCTCGTCATCCGCCACATCATCTTCGACCGGGTATTTTGTCGCCAGGCGAGTTAGAAGGCGACCGCCTGTCGTGTGTCGCAGGAGATGCATCAGCACGTCGGCTAACGTTACACCGGGCGATATCAACACCTCCCCCGTGCTGGAGGTTAGTCGCATGGTGGACACGGCATGGCCAGCCGCAATCAGGTCAGCCAGTCCGCGCTCGATGTCCTCAGCCAGCGTCGCCGCGTCGCCTATGGACAATGCACCACCGAGGCAAGCGTCATTGAGGACGAGTTCGCGCACCTTTAGCGGATCGGTGCTAGGAGCCGAACTAAGTTTTCGTCGCGCTCATCAAAGAAGCCGGAGGGCCACTCGGTCAAACTGCCGTCAGAGCGAATCACAGGACTAATCACAGCCGCTTCAGCTCCGTGGCGGGTGAAGTAATGAACTCTCGCAGCCGCCGGATCAATGACGCGGTTACGAATTGCGACGCGAACGCCATCAAGAAAATGGTCGCTATGCGTTTCGATTATCAGCTGTACTCCGGCAGCAGCGGCGCGAGATGAAAGTTCGCCCAGCTTCGTTTGCCCCCTTGGATGAAGATGTGCTTCCGGGTTTTCGATGATAACCAGGTCATCCGGGCGCGCAGAAATAAGCGCCGTCAGGACGGGGAGTACATAGGATAATCCGAAACCAACATTAGTCGCGCGGAAAGGGCGCGAAGGCACGTCCCCACGCCTTTGGTAAGCGTAGCGCGCAGCGTAAGCGTCGATGTCTCTCAACTCACTAATGTCTAACATTGAGCCGGGACTGGTTTCTTGCAACCAAGCCGTGACCTGCCCCTCGACTGTCTCCTTGGCGTCGGTAGACGTTAGGCGCGGGTCCCCCTCTCTGAGCGGCTCTCTCCCATAGCGGGCGAGAAATGCCAGCACATGCTCTCCTTGATTACCCAGTGAGCGGCGAGCGACTTGCTCCTCCGACCACGGAAGCATTTTACGTGGTCCGAGCCGTTCCGCAGCGAGATATTGGAAACGTGAGTTAAGCAGAAGCGAAGGAGGTCGAAAGTGAACACCGACCCGCTCGTATGGCTCCCACATCCCGCCATCGGTTAGGATTGAGCGCTGAACAACGTTTCCAAACCGGCTATCTCTGTGCCGAGCTGCCAACGAGTTGCTCCGCCTGTCATACTTAAACTGATAATCGTACCGAATCTTTCTGTCGAACTCTAAGGTAAAGCCCAGATCATCTTCATCGGCGAGGTCGAAAAACACGTCTGCGCCCGTGCCTAGGTCGGCAAGCTCTCCCGAGAGTTTCAGTCGGCGAGATCGACCGTCGAGGAAAGATTGTCGTAAAAGCAGCAACGCTTGAATTGCGCTGCTCTTTCCCATGCCATTAAGGCCAGAGAGAACCGTAATACCGCCAAACTCAATGGGTTGGCGGCGAAAGCATTTGAAATTCCGAAGATCAAGTGCGCTGAGCATTGTCATGCAGACAAAACCTCTACCACGAGCTGCTCAATTGCGAGAAATCTCTTGTGCACCCTCCCCGGGGAGCCTGTCGAATATGAAACGGCGACCTCAAATTCACGATCGTTAACCATTAGGTCAATGAAGGACCGCTTCACCACGTTGCGGCGTGAAACGAGTGCGGAGCGCTCATCATCCGTCAAGCCTGCGAACGTTACCGACCAAGCTTCAAAGAGCGCTTTGCTGATCGGGTTACGGGGAGCATCGACGTCGTACCGCTTTCTGAACGCATCATTCTGAAAAATCGCGGTAGCGGTTTCCATCGACCGATCGAAATCGGCGCGAAGCTCCCGAAGCTCCTGCGTGCTCAGATTATTCAAACGCTGCATCGCGGCGTTTAGAAAACCATCCAGATCATTGGTGCTGTATTCACGCCAGTCGGTGAGGCGAAATGCAAGAAAACGTAGCGCGCACTCGCGACCAGCCATCCTAGTATCACTGACGCTCTCACTTGTAGCCCGGAGAAAGGAACGAGATTGGGCCAAATCCTTCAAGAATGATCGCGCAGGGCCCTTGTTAAGCGCATGACGAATTTCTTGACCATTCAGCGTAAGCCCCCCCGTATTAATGCGTGAGAATATGTTGAACATCACTTCTTCCGGAGTGCCTGGTTGAATGATGTTGATAACCAGCTCGGTCTCTTCAATGCGCCGTTGCATGCTTCGGGGCAATTCTGAAAAGCGATTGCCATTGAATTGAACCAAATATTCAAGGCCACTAAGTCCAAATGCACCATTCATAAAGTCATGGATCGTGGTTAGGCGCTGAAGGCCATCGACCACCGCCCAAGTCTCCTGCATGTCACTGGCAACGTAGAAAACGGGCAACGGAATGCGAAGGAGTATCGATTCGATAAGGCGGCTTTTGCGGCCATTGTCCCAGATACGGGCACGCCGCTGAAATTCGGGAGCAAGATCAATCTCGCCGTGATCAATACGCGTTGTCAGTAGTGAGATGGTCTTACTCTCACGCGCGACCTTAATCTTGTCAGGGTCGAAAGGGCGCTCGATACCTATCGCCGCCCCGGTCGGGTCCGGACGTTCTGTTTCGATTCCAAGCGCCTCGCTTCCTTCGCGCTCTTCTTCGATACCGATATGGTCAGTCGCATTCGTAGCCATAGTGCCTCCTCGATGAGGACTATCCGCAAAAATCTCCAGAAGCGACCCCGGCGTGTGTCGGCCTTCAGGTCAGACGAACGGTTCGAAGATGATCGAGATAGTCTGACCACCATTGCGCCATTTCGACGCGCTCAGCCCAATGCGCTCCCCGGTGATATGCGCCGCGCACGCCATCCGCTGCTTTGTGCGCTAAGGCGCGTTCGATCGCGTCGGGATTCCACTTCCCACTTTCGTTCAACAGCGTGCTCGCCATCGCACGGAAGCCGTGCGCCGTCATTGCGTCGCCCGCATAACCCAGCCGCCGCAACGCTGCGTTGATCGTGTTTTCCGACATGGGGCGCGCGCCGGGATAAAGCGATGCGAACACATATCGATGGCGGCCGGCCAACGCTTGTGCCGCCCGGAAAATGTCGATCGCTTGGCGGGATAACGGCACCATGTGCGGCTGGCGCATCTTCATCTTCTCAGCAGCGATCTTCCACACGCCCGCCTCCAGATCGATTTCCGACCATTCGGCTTGCCGCAGCTCGCCCGGCCGCACGAACACATGCGGCGCGAGCTTGAGGGCGAGTTGCGTCATCGGCTGGCCTTCGTATCCGTCGATCGCACGGAGCAGCGCGCCTACGCCCTTAGTGTCGAGGATGGCGGCATGATGCGTCGCCTTCGGAGCCACCAAGGCACCGCGCAAAGCGGCGGCAGGATCAGCGGCAGCGCGCGATGTGGCGACAGCGTAGCGGAACACGCGACCTGCGAACGATCGCATCCGCCGCGCCGTTTCCAGATGCCCCCGCGCCTCAACCTTTTTCAGTGCCGCCAGCAGCTCAGCCGGGCTAACTTCGTCGATCGGCCGCGTGCCTAGGGCGGGTTCCAGCAACGATAGCAACCATCGCGCCTTGCCTACTGTCACATCGGCGCGGCCCTCACGCTCGCACTTCTCGATATACTCGTCCGATACCGCCTTGAACGTGGTTGCCGCCTTCAGCGTCGCGTCCAGCCGATCGATCCGCTTCTTCTCCGAAGGATCGACACCAGCCGCGATCAGCTTGCGTGCTTCAGCGCCCCGTTCGCGCGCTTCCTTCAGCGCCACATCTGGATAGCGGCCCAGCGACAGCTTCTTCTCTTTGCCTGCGATCCGATACTTCAGCCGCCACAGCTTACCGCCCGAAGGCTGCACCAGCAGGAACAGGCCGCGCTCATCGGAGAGCTTGATCGGTTTGGGGCCGGGCTTGGCAGCGCGGATCGCAACGTCATTCAGGGGCATGGGGGCCACTCCAGAAGCACATTTTGAAATGGCCCCCAACGTGGCCCCCAAAAGTGCCCGGCTGTGGGCAAACGATGGCGGACGGCAGCGACCAGGTCGTGCCGATTTATCGCAGATTTCCGCGGTTTTCTCAACTGTTGGCGGGCTTCCGCGAACAGGGAAATGGTGCCCAGAAGAGGACTCGAACCTCCACGACCTTGCGATCGCCAGCACCTGAAGCTGGTGCGTCTACCAATTCCGCCATCTGGGCACGGGGTAGGCCGGCGCCTCTACGGGTCCCCGCCGGGGGTGTCAACAGCCCCGTTACGACTTTTTCCGGGGCGCTGCGTTTTTTCGCACCGGCCCGCGCTCCCTTGCCCTTCGGGGCTGGGCGCGGCATGGGCTGGACTTGCGAAAAAACCTGGGCAGACCAAGGCAAGCACGATGAAGAACAAGGTGATCACGCTGATCGGCGGCGGCGGGTTCGTCGGCCGCTATGTCGCACAGGCCCTGCTGCGCCGCGGCGCGCGGGTGCGCATCGCGCAACGCGATCCGCGCCAGGCCTATTTCCTGCGCACCCAGAGCGCGCTGGGCCAGACCCAGTTCATCGCGGCCGACGTCCGCCGCCCCGACACCATCGCCCGCGCGATGATGGGCGCCGACGCGGTGGTGAACCTCGCCGGCACGCTCGGCAGCGATGCGGACGCCGTCCAGGCCAAGGGCGCCGCCGCCGTGGCAGAGGCGGCCCGCGCCGCCGGGGTCGAGGCGCTGGTCCACTTCTCGGCGATCGGTGCCGATGCCCAGGGCGAGACCCCCTATGCCCGCTCCAAGGGCGAGGGCGAGGCGGCGGTGCGTCAGCACTTCCCCAACGCCACCATCCTGCGCCCGTCGCTGATCTTCGGCCGCGAGGACCAGTTCGCCAACCGCTTCGCCCGCATGGTGGAGAAGCTGCCGGTGGTGCCGGTGATCGCGCCCAAGACGCGCTTCCAGCCGGTCTATGTCGTGGACGTCGCCGCCGCCGCGGTCGCAGCGCTCGAGGATCCGGAGCGCTTCGGCGGCCGCACCTTCGAACTCGGCGGCCCGGACGTGCTGTCGATGGCGGAGCTGATCCGGCAGATCGCATCGCTGCTCGATCGCAAGATCCGCACCGTCGAGCTCGGCACCGGCACCGCCGGGCTGGTCGCGGCGCTTCCCGGCACGCCGATCACCCGCGACCAGCTGCGCATGCTCGGCCACGACAATCTGGTGTCGCCGGGCGCGGAAGGGCTGGTCGAGCTCGGCGTCACGCCGACCCCGTTCGAATCGGTGGCGCCGCAGTGGCTGGTCCAGTTCCGCCGCTACGGCCGTTTCTCGCGCCACGCGCACACGGCCTGAGGGCCTTTGACGGGACGCTCATGACCGATCTCCTGACCATCATCCTCCTCGGCATCGTCGAGGGGGTCACCGAGTTCCTGCCCGTCTCCTCGACCGGCCACCTGATCCTCGCCGGGGCCCTGCTGGGCTTCAAGGGCGAGGCGTCGGGCACGTTCGAGATCGTGATCCAGCTGGGCGCGATCCTGTCGGTGATCGTGCTCTACTGGCGGCGCTTCTGGGACGTGTTCGTGGGGCTCGGCCGGCGCGATCCGCGTGCCATCGCCTTCACCCGCAACGTGGCGCTCGCCTTCCTGCCCTCCGCCGTCATCGGCCTGATCGTCTACAAGATGGTCAAGGCGATGCTGGAAAGCCCGATGACGGTCGCGGTCGCGCTGGTCGTCGGCGGCATCGCCATCCTGGTGATCGAACGGCTGGTCCGCGCGCCCAGGGTGACCAACGTCGAGCAGATGAGCTGGAAGGTGGCGCTCGGCATCGGCCTCATCCAGTGCCTGGCGATGATCCCCGGCGTCAGCCGCTCGGGCGCCACCATCATGGGCGCGCTGGGACTGGGCGTCGATCGCAAGACCGCGGCGGAGTTCAGCTTCTTCCTCGCCGTCCCCACCATGCTCGCGGCCTCGGCCTATGACCTCTACAAGAATGCGGAGTCGATCGGCAGCGACGGCTGGCTCGCGATCGCGATCGGCTTCGTCGTCTCGTTCGTCGTCGCGCTGCTGGTGATCCGCTGGTTCCTCGGCATCGTCACCCGCCACGGCTTCACGCCCTTCGCCTGGTATCGAATCGTCGCCGGCGGCGTCGCCATCGTCTGGCTGTCGCAGCTGTAGGTCCGGATCGGCCACATCTTCTTCGCTGAAGATGCGAGCGTTTCGCAACTCCCGCACTCTCTGCGAAGAACAAGGTCAGCACTGCTGACCTAACGACAGAATATTGCGTGACTTGGCCCTCTGGCTGTGCTTTTCGCACACGCCGGAGGAAGTCATGGCTGCTGACCAGATGCTCAAGTTCGTTGCGCGCCCCCAGGCCTATCCGGCCAAGCGGGAGCCGGAATTGCGCGCGGAGGACTTCCGCGAGATCGCGGACCGCTATGCAACGCCTGCCGCAGAGGATCAGGCCGGCCGCTGCTCGCAGTGCGGTGTGCCCTATTGCTCGGTGCACTGCCCGCTCCACAACCACATCCCCGATTGGCTGCGCCTGACCGCTGAAGGGCGGCTGCGCGAGGCGTATGAGCTGTCCAACGCGACCTCGGCCATGCCAGAGATCTGCGGCCGCATCTGCCCGCAGGACCGGCTGTGCGAGGGCAATTGCGTCATCGAATTCTCCGGCCACGGCGCCGTCACCATCGGATCGGTGGAGAAGTTCATCACCGACAAGGCCTGGGACGAGGGCTGGGTCGAGCCGGTCGCCGTCGGGCCGGAGCGCGGCCAGTCCGTCGGCATCATCGGCGCGGGGCCCGCAGGGCTGTCGGCCGCCGACTGGCTGCGTACCGCCGGCTATGAGGTGCATGTCTATGACCGGCACGATCGCGCCGGCGGCCTGCTGACCTATGGCATCCCCGGCTTCAAGCTCGAGAAGCACGTCGTCACCCGCCGTGTGCAGCGGCTGAAGGACGCCGGCATCGTCTTCCACGAAGGCTTCGACGTCGGCCGCGACGCGACCATGGAGCAACTGCGCCAGCGCCACGACGCGCTGCTGGTCGCAACCGGCGTCTACAAGCCGCGCGCCATCAAGGCGCCGGGCGTCGCCACCGACGGCGTGGTCGACGCGCTCGACTATCTCACCGCCTCCAACCGCAAGAGCTTCGGCGACGCGGTCCCCGCCTTCGACGGCGGCGCGCTCAATGCGGAGGGCAAGAAGGTCGTCGTGATCGGCGGCGGCGACACCGCCATGGACTGCGTCCGCACCGCCATCCGCCAGGGCGCGACCTCGGTGAAGTGCCTCTATCGCCGCGACCGCGCCAACATGCCGGGCTCGCAGCGCGAGGTCGCCAATGCCGAGGAGGAAGGCGCCGAGTTCGTCTGGCTCTCCGCCCCCGCCTCGTTCGAGGGCGAGGGCAAGGTGACCGCCGTCCGCGCGACGGCCATGCGCCTGGGCGCCCCCGACGCCACCGGTCGCCGCGCGCCCGAAGTCGATCCCGGCAGCGAGTTCGTGCTGGAAGCCGATCTCGTCATCAAGGCGCTCGGCTTCGATGCGGAGGACCTGCCCACCCTGTTCGGCAGCCCCGACCTCGGCGTCACCCGCTGGGGCACGCTGCGCGTCGACGGCAAGTCGATGATGACCAGCCTGGACGGCGTGTTCGCCGCCGGCGACATCGTGCGCGGCGCCTCGCTGGTCGTCTGGGCGATCCGCGACGGCCGCGACGTGTCCGAACACATGCACCGCTACCTGCGCGAAAAGGCCAAGGCCGCAAAGGCCGGCGCCGCCCCCGTGCCCGAGCGCCAGGCGACGATGGTCGCGGCATGATGCGTGCGCTCTGCCTGGCAGCGGCGGTGCTCGCGGCCCCGGTCGCGAGCGCGCAGACCGCAGCGCCGCCCGCGACCGGGTCGACCGCAGTCGATCCCGCGCGCCGCGCCGCCGCCGAGCGCACCGTGGCGCTGCTCGTGCCGCAGGGCATCTATGCGCGGATGATGCGCGAGCAATATCCGCGCATGATGGAGGCGATGCTGACCAGCATGGGCGGAATCTCCGCGGAGGATGCCGGCGGCAGCGCGCCCGGCAGCATCCTGGACGCCGCCCGCGCCAAGGACCCTGCCTTCGACGAGCGCATACGGATCATGACGAAGGTCATGGGCGACGAACTGGCGCCGATCATGACGCAGGTGGAACCGCAGGTCCGCGCTGGCCTCGCATCCGCCTTCGCGCGCCGCTTCACCGTGGCCCAGCTCGCCGACATGAACGCCTTTTTCGCGACCTCCTCGGGCAAGGCCTTCGCCGACAATTTCCTGTCGCTGTTCGCCGATCCCGACATGCTGCGCGAAATGTCCAAGACGACCCCGCTGCTGATGCGGGCGATGCCGCAGATCATGAAAAAGGTGGAAGCCGCCACCGCCCACCTGCCCCCGCCGCCCAAGCCCGAAAGCGCCGACTGATGCCCACCCTCGAATCCGAACGCCTCCGCCTCGCTCGCGAAGGCATGTACCGCCCCGAGTTCGAGAGCGACGCGTGCGGCGTCGGCCTGGTCGCCGCCACCGACGGCACCAGCTCGCGCCGCGTCGTCCAGTCGGCGATCGATGCCCTGCGTGCCGTCTGGCACCGCGGCGCGGTCGATGCCGACGGCAAGACCGGCGATGGCGCCGGCTTGCACGTCGATCTCCCCACCCGCTTCTTCGAGGATGCGGTCGCGGTCGCAGGCCACCGCATGCGTCCGAACCGGCTCGCGGTCGGCATGATCTTCCTGCCGCGTACCGACCTCGGCGCACAGGAGACCTGCCGTACCATCGTCGAGAGCGAGATCATCGACGCCGGCTACACCATCTACGGCTGGCGCCAGGTGCCGGTCGACGTGTCCGTCATCGGCCTCAAGGCGCAGGCGACCCGTCCGGAGATCGAGCAGATCATGATCGCCGGGCCGCTGCCCGACGACGTGGACGCGGCCGAGTTCGAAAAGAACCTCTATCTCGTCCGCCGCCGGATCGAGAAGCGCGTGATCGCAGCGCAGATCAGCGGCTTCTACATCTGCTCGCTGTCGTGCCGGTCGATCATCTACAAGGGGCTGTTCCTCGCGGAGTCCCTCTCGGACTTCTACCCGGACCTGAAGGACGACCGGTTCGAAAGCCGCGTCGCGATCTTCCACCAGCGCTATTCCACCAACACCTTCCCGCAATGGTGGCTGGCCCAGCCGTTCCGCTGCCTCGCCCACAATGGCGAGGTCAACACGATCCGCGGCAACAAGAACTGGATGCTCAGCCACGAGATCAAGATGGCGAGCCTGGCGTTCGGCGAGCGTTCTGAGGACATCAAGCCGGTGATCCCGGCCGGCGCCTCCGACACCGCCGCGCTCGACGCCGTGTTCGAGGCGATCTGCCGCTCCGGCCGCGACGCGCCCACCGCCAAGCTGATGCTGGTGCCCGAAGCCTGGCAGGAGAATGAAGACCTGCCCGCCGGACACCTGGCGATGTACGAATATCTCGCCTCGGTGATGGAGCCGTGGGACGGCCCGGCGGCGCTGGCGATGACCGATGGCCGCTGGGCGGTCGCCGGCATGGACCGTAATGCGCTACGCCCCTTGCGCTACACCCAGACCAACGACGGCCTGCTGATCGTCGGCTCCGAAGCCGGCATGGTCGTGGTGCCGGAGGCGACCGTGCTCGCCAAGGGTCGCCTGGGGCCGGGCCAGATGATCGCCGTCGACCTGCACGAAGGCCGCGTCTTCGACGATCGCACGATCAAGGACCAGCTCGCGGCCGAGGCCGACTACGCGTCCATGATCCAGAACTTCCTGACCATCGACGATCTCGCACCCGTAGCCGGCGAGCAGCTGCCCCGCTACGACCGCGCCGAGCTCGCGCGCCGTCAGGTCGCCGCCGGCCAGACGCTGGAGGACATGGAGCTGATCCTCTCGCCGATGGTCGAAGGCGGCAAGGAAGCGATCGGCTCGATGGGCGACGACACGCCCCTCGCCGTCATCTCGGACAAGCCGCGGCTGGTCAGCCAGTTCTTCCGCCAGAACTTCAGCCAGGTGACCAACCCGCCGATCGACCCCTTGCGCGAGCGGCACGTCATGTCGCTGCGCACCCGCTTCGGCAATTTCTCCAACATCCTCGACACCCGCGGCCGCCCCAACGCGGTGCTGGTGCTCGACAGCCCGGTCCTCACCAGCGAGGACTGGCTGCGGCTCAAGCGCTATTTCGGTGCCCAGTCGGCCGAGATCGACTGCACGTTCGAGGCCGGCGACGACCATGAAGTGCTGCGCGCCGCCATCCAGCGCATCCGTCAGGAGGCCGAACAGGCCGTACGCGAAGGACGCAGCGAGCTGTTCCTGACCGACGAGAATGTCGGCCCCGATCGCGTCGCCATCCCGGGCGTGCTCGCGGCCGCCGCCGTCCACACCCATCTCGTCCGCCGGGGCCTGCGCGCCTATGCGTCGGTCAACGTCCGCACCGCCGAATGCCTCGACACGCATTATTATGCGGTACTGGTCGGCGTCGGCGCGACCACGGTGAACGCCTATCTGTCCGAGGCCGCGATCGCCGATCGCCACGCCCGCGGCCTGTTCGGCGACATGACCCTCGACCAGTGCCTCGGCCAGCATCGCCATGCGGTGAACGAGGGCCTGCTCAAGATCCTGTCGAAGATGGGGATCGCCGTGATCTCCAGCTATCGCGGCGGCTACAACTTCGAGGCGGTCGGCCTGTCGCGCGCGCTGGTCAACGACCTCTTCCCCGGCATGCCGGCAAAGATCTCGGGCGAAGGCTATCACTCGCTCCACTACAGCGCGATGCTCAAGCACCAGGCGGCGTTCGACCGCGGCGTGGCGACGCTGCCGATCGGCGGCTTCTACCGCCAGCGCGACGGCGGCGAGACCCACGCCTATTCGGCGCAGCTGATGCACCTGTTGCAGTCGGCGGTCGCCCGCGACAGCTTCTCGACCTACATGCAGTTCTCGCGCGGGGTGCGCGACCTGCCGCCGGTCTATCTGCGCGACCTGCTCGAGTTCAACTATCCCGACGAGGGGATCGCGATCGAGAAGGTCGAGGCGATCACCGAGATCCGCAAGCGCTTCGTCACCCCGGGCATGTCGCTGGGCGCGCTGTCGCCGGAAGCGCACGAGACGCTGGCGATCGCGATGAACCGCATTGGCGCCAAGGCGGTTTCGGGCGAGGGCGGCGAGGACAGGGCGCGCTACCAGCCGTACGAGAACGGCGACAACGCCAACTCGACGATCAAGCAGATCGCGTCCGGCCGCTTCGGCGTGACGGCGGAATATCTCAACGCCTGCGACGAGATCGAGATCAAGGTCGCCCAGGGCGCCAAGCCCGGCGAGGGCGGCCAGCTGCCCGGCTTCAAGGTGACCGAGTTCATCGCCAAGCTGCGCCACGCGACGCCGGGCGTCACGCTGATCTCGCCGCCGCCGCACCACGACATCTATTCGATCGAGGATCTCGCGCAGCTCATCTACGACTGCAAGCAGATCAACCCGCGCGCCCGCGTCTGCGTGAAGCTCGTCTCCTCGGCCGGCATCGGCACGGTCGCGGCCGGCGTCGCCAAGGCGCATGCCGACGTGATCCTGGTCTCCGGCCATGTCGGCGGCACCGGCGCCTCGCCCCAGACGTCGATCAAATACGCCGGCACGCCCTGGGAAATGGGCCTGTCGGAGGTCAACCAGACGCTGACCCTCAACGGCCTGCGCGGCCGCGTGACGCTGCGCACCGACGGCGGTCTCAAGACCGGCCGTGACATCGTCATCGCCGCGATCCTGGGGGCCGAGGAGTTCGGCATCGGCACGCTTTCGCTGGTGGCGATGGGCTGCATCATGGTGCGCCAGTGCCATTCGAACACCTGCCCGGTGGGCGTGTGCGTCCAGGACGAGAAGCTGCGCGCCAAGTTCACCGGCTCGCCCGAGAAGGTCATCAACCTGATGACCTTCATCGCCGAGGAAGTGCGCGAGATCCTGGCCCGCCTCGGCGTCTCCAGCCTGGACGAGGTGATCGGCCGCACCGAGCTGCTCCGCCAGGTCAGCCGCGGCGCCGAGCATCTCGACGACCTCGACCTGAACCCCGTGCTCGCCAAGGTCGACGCGACCGACGCCGAGCGGCGCTTCTCCTTGAACACCTTCCGCAACGAGGTGCCCGACAGCCTCGACGCGCAGATGATCAAGGACGCGGCCGCCGTCTTCTCGCGCGGCGAGAAGATGCAGCTGACCTATTCGGTGCGCAACACGCACCGCGCGGTCGGCACGCGCCTCTCCAGCGAGATCACCCGCACCTTCGGCATGTCCAAGCTATCCGACGGCCACGTGACCATCCGCCTGCGCGGCACCGCCGGCCAGTCGCTCGGCGCCTTCCTGTGCAAGGGCATCACGCTCGAAGTGTTCGGCGACGCCAACGACTATGTCGGCAAGGGGCTGTCGGGCGGCGTCATCGTCGTGCGCCCGATGGTGAGCTCCAAGCTCGTCAGCCACCACAACACCATCCTCGGCAACACCGTGCTCTATGGCGCGACCTCGGGCCGGCTGTTCGCCGCCGGCCAGGCGGGCGAGCGCTTCGCGGTGCGCAACTCGGGCGCGACCGTCGTGGTTGAGGGCTGCGGCGCAAACGGCTGCGAGTACATGACCGGCGGCGTCGCGGTGGTGCTGGGCGACACCGGCACCAACTTCGGCGCGGGCATGACCGGCGGCATGGCCTTCGTCTACGACGCCGAGGACCGCTTCCCCCGCCACGCCAACCCGGAAAGCATCGTCTGGCAGCGCCTCGACTCGGCGCATTGGGAAGGCATGCTGCGCGACCTGGTCGAACAGCACCACCGCGCCACCGACAGCCGCTGGTCCGGCGAGATCCTGGAAGACTGGGCGCGCAGCCGCGGCCGTTTCTGGCAGGTAGTGCCGAAGGAAATGCTCACGCGGCTCGCGCAGCCGCTGTCCGACAGCCCGGCCGAGGCATCGGAGGAAATGGTGGCGGCGGAGTGATCCGATCCCCGGTCCGGCCCCTCGCCGGACCGGGGACTACCCACCCGGCCGACACGAGATGCATACCGCCTCAGGACGTTACAGCATGCCGAGGTTGTGCAGCCACTGCTTGACCTGGCCGGGCCATTCCCGCGAAATCGGATCGGCCGTCGGCCGCTTGCCAAAGGCATGGCCTCCCTTGGCATAGATCCGCATGTCCACCGGCACACCTGCATCATTGAGCGCCAGCGCATAGGCCAAAGGCTGTCGGATCGGGTCCATGGGATCGTTCATCGCATGCAGGATCAGCGTCGGCGGTGCCTTGGGACTGATGGTCACCCAGGGCTTGAGCTCGAGACTGTTCCTGCCCTTGCTGTCGTCCAGCATACGCGCCGTATAGGCGATGATCGCGAAGTCGGGCCGGGGCGATTGCTGGTCCGCGGCGTCTGCAAGCGGATAGGTGCGCGCTTCGGTGTTGCTCATGTTCGCCGCCAGATAGGCACCCGCGGAAAAGCCGATCACGCCGATCCTGTGCGGATTGATCCCGTAGGAAGCAGCCCGCTGCCGCAGCAGCCCCATCGCGCGTTGCGCATCCTCCAGGCCCAACAGCACCTTGGGCCGCTGCTGCTTCCCGTTCTCCCTCGGCCACGCTTGCGGCACCCGATATTTCAGCACGGCACAGGTCATTCCCTGCTGCACCACCCAGTCGCAGATCTCGGTGCCTTCCAGATCGGTCGCGACGACGTGAAATCCGCCCCCGGGCAGGACCAGCATGGCGGTCCCGTTGTTGCCTCCCTTCGGGCGATACAGGGTCATGGTCGGCCGGGTGACATAGCTTGCCCAATGCCATTTGCGCCCTCCCACGAGCCCCGTTCCGTTGCCGGTCCCCTCCGGCCGATCGCCCGAGTCCGGCTTGGCCAGAGGCGTGCTCGCGGGCCAGAGCGGCATCTGAACCCCGCCGGCAGGAGGCTGCCATACGCCCGCACGCTCGTTCTTCGGGAGGACGACCTCCGCAGGCACTTTGTCGGTCCCGCCGCTCTGACCGCAGGCCGCGCCAGCGAAGCCGAGTGTGAGGAGAAGGGGCACGACGAACGGGATCCGCGACAAACCGTATCTCCTGCTTCGAGGACGCGCCTCGGCACCAGCAGGAGCAAAGGGTAACGGCGCGATGCCACCGCGCAACCAGCAGCTTCCCGGCCCGCAAGATTCATGGGGACCAAGCCCCACCGCCCTCCCGCACCACCGTGCTCCTGCGCAGGCAGGAGCCCAGGGTTCCGCACGCTGCCGGCGGTTACGCTGCGTCGCCCTGAATCCCCGCCTGTGCGGGGCCTCTGCGAAAGGCGCGACAATCGCCCCTAAACCTTCCGCATCCCTGCGCAGGCAGGGATCCAGGGCCAAGCAGAACAAGCACGTGCGGCGCTTGTGGCCCTGGGCTCCCGCCTGCGCGGGAGCACGAAAAAGGGTTTCGCAGAAATCTCGCCTGCGCGGGATACGGACGTGGCCGCAGGGCAGTTCCGTCCGGCGCCCGCTCAGCCCGCCGCTTCACCCAACAACGCCCGCGCCTCGGCGCCCGTCCACTCCATCGCCCCCTGCACCCGCCACAGCTCCTTGCCCGCGGCATCGTACAGGATCGTCGTCGGCAGGTTCGCGTTCAGCCCCGTCGACAGCCCCAGCTTGGGATCGGCATAGGCGGCCAGGTTCTTCCAGCCGTTCTTGGCGAGGAACGGCGCCGCCGCCTTGCCGCCCTCCAGGTCCTGGCTCACCGCCACCACCTTCAGCTTCCCCTCGCCCGCCAGCGCGTCGAGCGTCGGCATCTCCTGGATGCACGGCGCGCACCAGGTCGCCCACAGGTTCACCAGCACCGGCTTGCCGCGGAACGACGCCAGGCTCGTCGGGGTGCCGTCCGGCCGCTCGAACTGCACGTCCGGCGCCGCCTCCCCCTTGTGGCTGCGATCGGCCGCACCCGCCTTTGCCGGTACCTCGCCGCCGCCGGTCGCAGCGACTTCGGGAACCGTGCCGGCTTCGTCTTGCCCGTCAGGCTGGGGTCGCCTATCGCAAGCCCCGGTCAGCAGCAGCGTTGTGGCAAGGAGAAGCGCGATTACCGAGCGCAAGGCAGGCTCCAATTCGATGTGGGGCGGGCGCTTCGCCGAGGGTCCCTCGGCCGTGATGCGGGAGATAAATGCCTCCATCCCGTTCGACAAGCGAATGTGGCAGCAGGACATCGCCGGATCGCAGGCCCATGCCGCGATGCTGGCCGCCCAGGGCATCCTGACGGCGGAGGACGCGGCCGCGATCCGCACCGGCCTCGACGGCGTCGCCGAGCACTATGCGCGCGAAGGCGTGGCCGAGGATCTCGCGCTCGAGGACATCCACATGCAGACCGAGGCGCGGCTGGCCGAGGCGATCGGCCCCGCCGCCGGTCGCCTGCACACCGCGCGCTCACGTAACGACCAGGTCGCGACCGACTTCCGCCTGTGGGTGCGCGACGCGATCGATTCGGTCGATGCCGCGCTCGGTGGTCTGCAGGACGCGCTGATCGCGCGCGCCGACGAGCATGCCGAGACGGTGATGCCCGGCTTCACCCACCTCCAGGTCGCCCAGCCGGTGACGCTCGGCCATCACCTGATGGCGTACAATGCGATGGTCGCCCGCGACCGCGGCCGCTTCGCCGATGCCCGCGCGCGCCTCAACCGCTGCCCGCTCGGCGCCGCGGCCCTCGCCGGCACCGGCTTCCCGATCGATCGCGAGGCGACGGCCCGCGCGCTCGGCTTCGACGGGCCGACCGACAACTCGCTCGACTCGGTGTCCGACCGCGACTTCGCGATCGAGTATCTCACCGCCGCCGTGCAGGCGTCGCTGCACCTGTCGCGCATGGCCGAGGAGTTCGTGCTGTGGGCGTCGCAGCCGTTCGGCTTCGTCTCCCTTTCGGACGCCTGGTCGACCGGCTCCTCGATCATGCCGCAGAAGCGCAACCCGGATGCCGCCGAGCTGGTGCGCGGCCATTCGGGACGCATCCTCGGGTGCATGACGGCGCTGATGGTCACCATGAAGGGCCTGCCGCTCGCCTATTCGAAGGATATGCAGGACGACAAGCCGCCCGTGTTCGAGGCGACCGACCTGCTCGCGCTGTCGATCGCGGCGATGACCGGCATGGTCGAGAGCGCGACCTTCCGCCCGGCCCGCATGCGCGCCGCGTTGGAGGCCGGCTTCCCGACCGCCACCGACCTCGCCGATTGGCTGGTGCGCGAGGCGGGGCTCCCATTCCGTGAGGCGCACCATGTCACCGGCCGCACGGTGAAGCTCGCCGAGGAGCGCGGCATCGCGCTCGACGCGCTGCCGCTCGCCGATCTCCAGGCCATCGACCCGCGCATCACCGACAGCGTTTACACCGTGCTGACGGTCGATGCTTCGGTGCGCAGCCGCACCAGCTTCGGCGGCACCGCGCCCGATCGCGTACGCGCTGCCGTCGCCGCGGCCCGCGCCGCTCGAGCCAAGGAAGCCGCATGACCCGTCGCCCGCTGCTGCTCGCCGCCCTTGGCCTCGCGCTCGCCGGCTGCGGCGCGCGCCGCGACCTGCGGCCTGCCGAGGGCGAGGCGCTGCCGCCGCCGCCCTATGGCGCGACCGCCACGCCCACGCCCGGCGACCTGCTGACGCCCACCACGCAGCAGCGCCCCACCCGCAGCGACGAGCTGCTGCGCGAGTCGACGGAACGCCAGGACGATCCGTTCGACATCCCGCCCCGCAACTGAGCCCCCGAACCCATGGACAATTTCCAGCTGCGCGACGGCGCGCTCCATGCCGAGGACGTGCCGCTGGCGGCGATCGCCGACGCGGTCGGCACCCCCGTCTATGTCTATTCGACCGCGACGCTCGCCCGCCACGTCGCCGTGTTCCGCGAAGCGCTGGCCGGCCTCGACGACCCGCTGATCGCCTTTGCGGTCAAGGCCAACCCCAATGGCGCGGTGCTCGCCACCCTCGCCCGCGCCGGGCTCGGCGCCGACGTCGTCTCGGGGGGGGAGCTCGCGCGCGCGCTCCATGCCGGGGTGCGGCCCGTCGACATCGTCTTCTCCGGCGTCGGCAAGACCGCCGAGGAAATGGCGCAGGCGCTCGACGCGGGCATCGGCCAGTTCAACGTCGAGTCCGAACCCGAGCTCGACATGCTCTCCGCCGTCGCGACGGCGCGCGGCGTCACCGCACCGGTCGCGATCCGCGTCAATCCGGACGTGCTCGCCGGCACCCACTCAAAGATCTCCACCGGCGGCGCCGACAACAAGTTCGGCATCCCCTATGATCGCGCACTCGCCGCCTTCGCCCATGTCGCGGCGCTGCCCGGCCTGGAGGTACGCGGCGTCGCCGTCCACATCGGCAGCCAGCTCACCGACCTCGGCCCGCTGGAGGCAGCCTTCGGCCGCGTCGGCGCGCTGATCGCCGAGCTGCGCGCGGCCGGCCACAGCATCGTTACCGCAGATTTGGGCGGCGGCCTCGGCGTCCCCTACGATCCCGCCAAGCCCGCGCCGCCCTCGCCAGCCGCCTATGGCGCAATGGTCCGCCGCGCCACCGCCGGCTGGGACGCGCGCCTGATCTTCGAGCCCGGCCGCCTCATCGTCGCCAATGCCGGGGTGCTGGTGTCCCGCGTGATCCGCGTGAAGCAGGGCGCCAACGCCCCGTTCGTCATCGTCGACGCGGCCATGAACGACCTGCTGCGCCCCAGCCTCTACGACGCCTATCACGCGATCGAGGCGGTGGCGCCCACTGGCCAGCGCGAGACCGTCAACGTCGTCGGCCCCGTGTGCGAGACCGGCGATACCTTCGCCACCGGCCGCACCATGGACCACGTCGTGGCGGGCGATCTCGTCGCCTTCCGCACCGCCGGCGCCTATGCCGCGTCCATGTCGAGCACCTACAACTCGCGCGCGCTCACGCCCGAGGTGCTGGTCTCGGGCGATCGCTTCGCCGTGGTCCGCGAGCGCCCGTCGATCCGGTCGATGGTCGAGGCGGACGTGCTGCCGGACTGGCTCGCCTGACATGATCGGCCTGCCGGTCCTGCTGCGGCTGGCCGGCAGGCCGGTGATCCTGAAGGGCGTCGGCCCCGCCGCCGACGCCAAGCGCCGCCTGCTCGAACGCGCCGGCGCGCAGGTGGTCGAGGATCACCCCGCCGCCCGCCTCGCGGTCGTCGCCCTCGCCGACGAGACGCAAGCCCACGCCGCCATCGCCGCGCTCCGCGCCCGCGGCATCCTGGTCAACGCCGTCGACCGGCCCGAGCTCTGCGACTTCACCCTGCCGGCGATCGTCGACCGTGATCCGCTGCTGGTCGCGGTCGCCACCGGCGGCATCTCCGCCGGCCTCGCCGCTGCCGTCCGCCAGCGGCTCGAGACGCTGCTCCCCGCCGGCCTCGGCCGCCTTGCCGAGCAGCTCCACGCCGCCCGCGCTGCCTTGCGCCAGCGCTTTCCCGACGGCGACGCCCGCCGCCGCGCGCTCGGCACCGCGCTCTCCGCAGGCGGTGCGCTCGACCCGCTGACGGCACATGATGACGACGCCGTCGCCCGCTGGCTCGACACCGCCGAGGCGCCGCCGTCCGAGCACGTCCGCATCACCCTGCGCTCGCCCGACCCCGACGACCTCACCCTGCGCGAAGCCCGCCTGCTCGCCCGCGCCGACCGGCTGGTCCACGCCCCCGACGTGCCCGCCGCCATCCTCGACCGCGCGCGCGCCGATGCCGATCGCCTGGCCGGCGACACCCCCCCGCCCGACGCCCCGGGCCTTACGATCCTGCTGGAGATGCTGCGTTGAACGGCTTTGCGATGCAGGTGAAGGACGGCACGGCCCGCACCATCTCCCTGGAGGATGCCGTCACCGCAGACGGCGCGCTGGTGTGGATCCACCTCCATGGCGAGGAACCGGCGCTGCGCCCCTGGCTGGAGGGCGTCGCCGGCCTCCCCGCCTGGGTCATCGACCCACTGGTCGCGGTCGAGACGCGCCCGCGCTGCACCGCCATCGAGAACGGCGCCTTCGTCAACCTGCGCGGCCTTTCGCCCGACGATCTCGCCACCTCCGATCCGCTGGCCTCGGTGCGCCTCTACGCCGCCGCGGGCCGGGTGTTTTCGGTCACCCGCCACCGCCTCACCGCGATGCCTGCGGTCCGCGAAGAGGTCGAACAGGCCCGGGTCGCCGACCCGGGCGACCTGATCGTCGCCTTCGCCGAGGAGATCACGGGCGAGCTCGACCCGCTCGTCGCCGACCTCGGCGACACGCTCGACGACTGCGAGGGGGAATTGAGCGCCGACCGCGTCTTCGAGCTGCGCCGCATCGTCAGCCGCGCCCGCATTCAGGCGATCGGCTATCGCCGCTTCCTCAGCCCGCAGCGCGCGGCGCTCGAAAAGCTCTCGGCGCTGCCCGGCGACTGGCTCGGCGCCGACGACCGCCTCCACATCGCCGCCGCGGCCGATCAGGCCGCGCGCATGGCGGAGGAACTGGAGGCGATCCGCGAACGCGCCGCGCTGATTCACGAGACACTCACCGATCTGCGCGCCGAACAGATCGACCAGCGCTCGCTCCAGATCGCGATCGTCGCGATGGTGTTCCTGCCGCTGACCTTCCTGACCGGCCTGCTCGGCATGAACGTCGAGGGGATCCCCTTCGCCCACGAACCCTGGGCCTTTGCCGGCGTGATCGGCGTCTGCGTCCTGCTCGCTGCCGGCATCACCGGCTGGTTCGTCCACCGCCACTGGCTGAACCGCGCAAGCTAGGCGCGACGCCGCCGTCCGCCCTCTTGGGCTAGCCTGCGGCTGCCGAGGTCCGGCTCGCCTCGACGATGCGATAGGAGGCGGTGGCCAGGATCGCCCGCAGCCCCGGATAGTTGAAGCGCGCCGTCTGCCCCTTCGCCATGCACGTCTCCACCACTGGCGTGAGGGTGCGGATCGCCGCGCGTTCCGCCTCGCTCGCAACCGGCGTCGCGAACAGGGCCGCGACCTCGCGGGAGGCCGTGCGCGCGACGCAGTTGGCCGTCCGGTCGGTCTCGCCCAGTGTCTTCACCGCCGTCTTGGCCGGGTCATAGGCAAGCGCCTCCGGCAGGTTGCCGGCATGCGACAGCAACTCCTCCGCGACCGCGCCCGCAAACAGCACCCCGGCGAACCGGCCCTGTTTTCCGGGCGAGCAGCTGGCGTTGGACAAGGCGAGCTTCCGGAGCGCCTGCTGATATTGCGGCGTCGTATAGTCCATCTGCAGCAGCGCCGCCGCCTTGGCGGGCGCGCGTCGCGCCGCACAGCGCCCGAACGCCTGCATCTCCGCCAGCGAGGCCGGGTCCGCCGCCGTCCGCGCGCGCGCCGGGCGTGCGGTCTCGCCGGCGAGGTTCGGGGATGCCGAGGCGAGCGATGGCGCGCGCTCCTGCGGAACCTGGGTCTGCCCCAGCAGCAGCGCGGCGATCACGGCCGCGATCACTGCACGCCTCCCCGGCCCACCGACTCACCTGCCTTTGCGATGCTGACGTGCATTCGGCCGCCTCCCTCAAAGCGCGACGTTCCGTGCCTCGGCGCAGGAACGCCTTCTGCGCAAAGCTGATCGCAAATCCCGCTCGGCGCAAGCAGGATCGCTCTAGCGCCGCGTTCCGCGCCGAAGCCGCGCCGCCAGCGCCGAAACCGCCGCCGCCGGCAGCGCCAGCGCACCCAGGATCAGCACCCCGGCGACCCAGAGCCCGCCGCTCTCCCCGTTTGCGATCCACAGCACCGGCAGCTGGGCAAGGGTGATCAGCACGCCGGCCGGCCACCCCGGCTTCCGCCAGAACCATCCGGCGACTGCCGACAGCGCAAGCGACGTGGGCACCCACAGCCGCCAATAGGCTTCCGCATCCCACGGCTCGCGCACCCCTGCCAGCCGGCACGCGCCGAGCCAGCAGAGCGCGCTTGCGACCACCAGCAGGAGCGCCTTCAGCCAGGTCGGCACGGGTGCCCCTCGCACGAGGTCAACGCCTAACCGGCACCGGCTGCCTCCTGCCCGACCGGCGGGAGGCTCGGGGCTATGCTGCCGAGAACAGCGCCAGCGCCACGAGCGCCGGCACCCCGATCAGCAGGATCATCAGCACCAGGCTCAGCGCGCCCGGTTCGTCGCGCGTCGGGGCGGCGCGGAACGATGCCAGCGCCTCCTCGCGGCCGGCGTCGGTGCCCTCCATCTCCAGGTGGAAGGTGTTGGAAAAGAAATGCTCCGGCCGCATCACCAGCTCGCGCGGCGCGGGCTCGGCGTGGATCTGCGACGCATCCGCCACCGGACGGCGCGCCGGGGTCATCGAAACTGCTTCGGTCATGACAGGGATTCCGCTTACTCGAGGACCGGGCGCGCAGGGCGCGTCCCGACGTTCGGATCGAATAAGTCCCGGGCCCGGGCGGCACGCCGCCGAACCCGGGCTACGCGCGCGCGGCGAGTTGGCCGGCGTGGTCGCGGAAGCGCTGATATGTCGCCTGTGCGGACATGGACGAAGGGTGATCCCGCCGGCCGGCTTTGTCAACCAGACCCACTTTGTTACACGCCAGTGCCTTGACGGAGGCGCACCGCACCCTAGCTTGAGGGTGCGGGCCGGGCCCCTCTGGCGCTTCTCCTTCGGGAGAAACGTGATGTCGGACCGCATCGGGTGATCTCGATGTTGGCCTGGCTTCCTGCCCCCTTTCATCGCCGATCATCCGATCTTTCAATCTCGGATTGGAGAGAGGCTTTGAACACCTTCGTCTACAGACTCACCCAGCTGCACCAGCGGCTCGACGAGCAGATCCGCGCCGAAACGAAGCGGCGCACCCCCGACACGCTGAACCTGCTGCGGCTGAAACGGCTGCGCCTGCGTGTGAAGGATCGGCTGCACGCCATGAGCCGCCGCCCGCAGCCCGCCTGACCGGGCCCGCCGCATCCACCCCGCCGGCGGCCCGCGGGCGATGGCATCAGTCAGCGCCCGCCCCCGGCCCCTTTTCAGACGATCCGGAAGTCTCATCATGTCTCTAGCAATCGGAGCGATGCTCCTAGCCGCCGCCACCCCGGCGGGCGCGCATCAGGTCACCGTCCAGCACCCCTCCGGCCCCGTGCAGGCCGACTATCGCGGCACGGTTCAGGTCGAGCACCGCCAGCTGGGCACGGTCGCCCCAGGCGGGCGTCCCTCGACGCTGCGCTGCGCCTGGACCGCGCACCTCTCGGTCGATCGCGCCGCGACGCGCGGGCAGGACGCCTCCTTCTCGCGCAGCTTCGTCCGCAACGACGTGGCGAGCGGCAGCCGCCCGGGCTGGTGCAGCACCAATCGCGACGCGATCGCGCGCGACGTCGCCGCACGGGTCGGCGACACCGGCCGCCACCTCGCGCTCGCAGCGGGCGAGGACCGGCCCATCCTCGATGCCGAGCTGGACCGGCTGCCCCCGGCACGGTCCACCAGTTGATCCGGGCGCGGATCCCGGGCCGCCGGCAGGAACCGGCGGCCCGTGAGCCCGATCAGCCCCGCATGCGTCCGTCCGGCGCCAGCTTCACCGTCTGGCCGCGCTCCGCCGACGCGTAGATCGCCTCCATCAGGCGGAGGTCGCGCAGCCCCATTTCTCCTGGCGTCCGGATCGGCGAGCCGGTGCGGATGGCGTCGGTGAAATGGTCGAGCTGCCCCGCGAACTGCACCTCCGGGTCGCCGGGGGCGAACTCGCGTCCCCCGCGCCCTTCGATCCACATCTTCTGGCCCGAATAGCTGGTCGCCGGGTCCATCTTCAGCACGCCCTCTGTGCCGCGCACCTCGGCGAAGTTGATGCCGGCCGAGTCATAGGACGTCACCAGCTGTGCGACCGCACCCGACGGGAAGCGCCATTGCGACGACACATGCGCCAGGATCTCGGCAAAGCGCGGGTCGCCTGAGGGGCGGAAGGTCGTGGCGCTGATGCTCTCCGGCATCTCGCCGGTCAGGTAGAGCGCCGACTGCAGGCCATAGATGCCGTAGTCCTCCAGCGGCCCGCCGCCCGCCAGCGCCCGGTTCGCGCGCCAGTTCTCGGCCGGGCTCGTCGGCCCCATGCGATAGGATTGCTCGGTGCGCAGCAGCCGGATGGTGCCCACCGCCTTCTGCCGCATCAGCCGCATCGCCTCGACGTTGTACGGCTCGAAGTGGGATCGATAGGCGATCATCAGCTTGCGGTTGGCGCGCTTGCCCGCCGCGATCATCCGCTCGCACTCCGCGCTCGAAAGCGCCATCGGCTTTTCGCACAGCACATGCTTGCCCGCGGCAAAGGCGCGGATCACCCATTCGGCATGCAAGCCGGTCGGCAGCACGACATAGACCGCCTCGATCCGCTTGTCGGCGGCGATCCTGGCGAAGTCGTCATAGGAATAGCGCGCGTCCGCGGGCACGCCATAGGCATCGCCCACCTGGCGCAGCTTCTCCGGATTGCCCGAGACGATCGCCGCGACATGCGCCCGCTTCGCCTGGGGAAAGCGCGGCATCATCTGGTTGAGCGCATAGCCGCCCAGCCCCACGATCGCGAAGCCGACGCTGTCGGCGGCCTTGCGCGCCGGCGGCGTGGCAGGAAGCTTCGCCCCGCCCGGCAGCGGCTGTCCCGCCAGCTTTGCGCCGCCGCTCCCCTGGACAAGCGTGGTCGCCGGACCTGCCGCGGCGACCAGCGAGGCGGCCGCCACGCCTCCCCCGGCCTGGAGCAACCCTCTTCGCGTCACCACGCTCTCCACCATCGCCTGTCTCCTTGTCGGGAACTGCTGTGTCGGTACGTCCTGCCTTGCGAATGTCGTGTCGATGTACGTGAAGCGCTGCCTCAGCCGCGCCCCACGAAGCCCATGATCTGCCCCACCATGGTCGCGATCTGCGGCTCGGCCTCGTGGATCGCATTAGGGCTCGCCAGCGTGTTGATCGCAACCCCCATCGGCGTCGGCCAGCCGCGCAGCGCGTGCGCCACCGTGCGCAACGTCCCCAGCGTCGCCACCGCCGCCTGCCAGCCTGCCGCCGTCGCGATGATCCCCACCGGCAGCCCGTCGAAATAGACGCGCTCGTCGCTGCGCATCAGCTCGACATGGTCGAGCGCGTTCTTGACCAGCCCCGACAGCGTGCCGTGGTATCCCGGCGATCCGATCACGATCCCGTCCGCATCGCGCAGCGTCGCCAGGAACGCCGCGATCACCGGGTTCTCCAGCGCGCTTTCGGGCTCGTAGTTGGGAAAGTCGATCGCCGCCCCGGTCAGCAAGGTGGTGCGCGCCCCCAGGCTCTCGGCCTGGGCGAGCGCGATCTCCAGCGCGCGGGCAGTGCCCGAGCTGGCGCGGAGCGTTCCGCCGATGGCGACGATATGCGGCTGCTTCATGGTCCCGGCGCTACCGCAAAGCCGCACCGCATGCCAGCCGGCGGTGCCCTCCGGTTGACCGGCCGATATACGATCCATATACGCTTCGCATATCCACTACCGCAAAGGACCCCCATGGGCATCGTGAAGATCGACGACCACCTCCATGCAGAGGTGCGCCGCGCCAGCACCGTGATGTGCCGCTCGATCAACGCCCAGGCCGAGTTCTGGATGAAGATCGGCATGCTCGCCGAAGCCAATCCCACCCTCTCCTTCAGCGACATCGTGAAGGCAGAACTCGCCGCCGCCGTCGACCTGCCGCCCACCCACGCCGCGGCCGCCTGAAATGGTGAAGACCCCGGCAGAACTCGCGCTGATGCGCATCTCGGGCAGGCTGCTCGCCTCGGTGTTCGAGATGCTCGACGGCCAGGACCTCGCCGGCATGTCCACCCTCCAGGTCAACGACCTGGTGGAGCGCTTCATCACCGACGACCTCGCCGCCCGCCCCGCCAGCAAGGGTCAGTACGGCTTTCAGTACGTCCTCAACTGCTCGATCAACGAGGTGGTCTGCCACGGCGTCCCGAGCACGCAGGACATCATCCGCGACGGCGACATCATCAACCTCGACATCACGCTGGAGAAGAACGGCTTCATCGCCGATTCCAGCAAGACCTACATGGTCGGCACCGTCAATCCGGCCGCGCGCCGGCTGGTGCGCGTCGCGCAGGAGGCGATGTGGGAGGGTATCCGCCAGGTCCGCCCCGGCGGGCACCTGGGCGACATCGGCGCCGCGATCGAGCGCCATGCCAAGAAGAACGGCTATTCGGTCGTGCGCGAATATTGCGGCCACGGCATCGGCCGCGAGATGCACGAGGAACCCTCCGTCCTCAACCACGGCCGCCCCGGCACTGGCCCCAAGCTGCGCGAAGGCATGACCTTCACCGTCGAGCCGATGCTCAACCAGGGCAGCCGCCGCGTCGCCACCGCCGACGACGGCTGGACCGTCGTCACCGAGGACGGCCGCCTCTCCGCCCAGTTCGAGCACACGGTCGCGGTGACGCGCACCGGCGTCGAGGTGCTGACGCTGCGCACCGACGAGACGGCCAGCACCGGCAGCCGAAAGGACGCCCGTGTTGCTATCGACAGCCGTTCGCAATAACGGGGTTTGTGCACCTCCCCTCGCTCGACCTCAACCTCCTGGCCATGTTGGCCGTGCTGCTGCGGACGTGCAGCGTCACCGCCACCGCCCGCAAGCTCGGCCTCAGCCAGCCGACGGTCAGCCGCTCGCTTGCCCAGTTGCGCAGCGCGATCGGCGATCCGCTGCTGGTCCGCGTCGGCAACCGCATGTGCCGCACCGCGCGCGGCGACGCGCTGCTGGAGCCGGTCAGCAGCTGGCTGGAGTCGGCCGCCGTCCTGATCGAGTCGCCGGAATTCCAGCCGGCCTCGCTGCGGCGGCGCTTTCGCATCGCCGCCACCGACTTCGGCGTGATGGCGGCGATCACTCCGGCGCTGCCGGCGATCCTGAAGGCCGCGCCCGAGGCCGCGATCGACATCGTGCCGCTGCCGTTCGAGCCCGCGGCGGCGCTTGCCGCGGGCGACATCGACCTCGCCGTCTCCGGCCTCGACTATAACCCCGCGCAGCTGCACGGGCGCGCGCTGTTCACCGACAGCTTCGCCTGCCTGATGCGGCCGGAGCATCCGCTCGCGACCGGGGACGGCGCGCTGACCCTGGACCAGCTGCTCGGCTGCGCCCACCTCGGCATCACCGTCAGCGATGCCGAGGTGGAACGGCTGGACCATGTGCTGGGGGAGGTCGCGCGGGCGCGCAAGGTCAGCGCCCGCATCCCCTATTTCCACGCCGCGGCCGGGGTCATCGCCGGCAGCGACCTCCTCATGATGCTGCCGCTCCGGGCAGCCCGCACCTTTGCCCGCGTCCACGGCCTCGCGCTGCGGCACGCCCCGGCCGAGGTCGGCACCCTCCACTACACCCTCCTTTGGCACGAGCGGAGCGCACAGGATCCGGCGGTCACCTGGCTCGCCGACCGGCTGGGCACCGCCTGCCATTCGTCCAGCGAATAGCCGATATACGCTGCGGACCCCTTGGCGAACGGCGCCGCTGCCGACAATGAGCCTGCGACTTATTCGCAATAGCAGGGGGAATGCATGTCTCGCTTTGGGTGGCTCGCCGGAACGGCGACCCTGACGCTCGCCGCAGCGGTCGCCGCGCCGCTCCACGCCGAAGAGGTGCCCGCCGGGCAGCAGAGCCTCAACACCGACGAGATCGTCGTCACCGCCACGGCCCGGGAACAGCAGGTCAAGGACGCGCCTGCCTCCATCAGCGTCATCACGCGGGAGGATCTGGAGCGGCTTCCCTATCGCGAGGTGACGGACGCGCTGCTGGAAATCCCCGGCGTCACCGTCACCCCGGGCGAGGGCAACAGCCGCGACATCTCCATCCGCGGCATGGCACCGCAGTACACGCTGATCCTGGTCGACGGCAAACGCCTGTCCTCGCGCGAATCGCGCACCAACGGCGGCAGCATCAGCGAAGGCGGCCTGCTCCCCCCGCTCGAGGCGATCGAGCGGATCGAGGTGGTCCGCGGGCCGATGTCCTCGCTCTACGGCTCGGATGCGATGGGCGGCGTCGTCAACGTCATCACCCGGGCCATATCGGATCGCTGGCGCGGCAGCGCGCGCGTCAACGGCACGCTCCAGCTCGGCGACGACTTCGGCAACGTCTATGACGGCAACTTCTACCTGTCCGGGCCGCTCGCCGGCGACGCGGTCGGCATCCAGCTCCAGGGTTCGCGCAACCGGCGCAGCGAGGACGACGTGATCGGCGGCACGCCGGAGCGCCACGACGATTCGATCGCGGGCAAGCTCGGCTTCGATGCCGGCGCCGACCACCGCTTCCTGGTGGAGGGCGGCTATTATCGGCAGAAGACCATCTCCACCGCCGGCAAGACCGTCGAGGCGAGCGACACCGTGCCCGAGGGCACCCAGGACACCATGACGCAGAAGCGCTGGGTCGCGTCGCTCAGCCACAGCGGCAAGTGGGGGTTCGCCGCGTCCGAAAGCTACCTCCAGTATGAGGATGCCGAGCACGTCGAGGGTGAGAAGCGGATCAAGAACACGGTCGGCCAGTCGATCTGGACGGTCCCGCTGCCCTCCAACATGCTCAGCATCGGCGCCTTCTACCGCAACGAGGACCTGACCGACCTCACCGGCAACCGCCTCAACGGATCGACCCGCACGGGCGCCAGCCGCACCAACTGGGCGCTGTTCGCCGAGAACGAGCTCGCGGTGGTGGACGGGTTCAAGGTCACCGGCGGCCTGCGCATGGACGACGACGAGCAATATGGCACCCACTGGACGCCGCGCGTCTATGCGGTGTGGAACCTGACGCCCGACTTCACGCTCAAGGGCGGCTATTCGCAGGGCTTCCGCGCGCCCAACCTGCGCCAGACGCTCGAGGACTGGGGCCAGACGAGCCGCGGCGGGACGATCTACGGCAACCCCGATCTGGAGGCGGAGACCTCGCGCACCTTCGAGGCGTCGCTGCTCTACGACGGCGACGGGTTCCAGGCGAGCCTGTCCGCCTACGACACCCGCTTCAAGGACAAGATCACCCGCGTCACCTGCGAGGAAGCGGCCGCCTGGTGCGTCGATGAACCGCTGAGCACGATCGGCCGGCCGCCGACCACCTATGTCAACGTGGACCGCGCGCGGGTTCAGGGCATCGAGGCGACGGTGGACGTGCGCCTCACCCCGACGCTGCGCCTCAACGCCTCGGGCACGCTTACCGATTCCGAGCAGCTGAGCGGCGCGAACGCCGGTGCCGCGCTCAATGACACGCCCAAGCAGCAGGCCAGCGCCTCGCTCAACTGGAAGCCGGCGGGCGGCTTCAGCGGCTATGTCCGTGCCATCTTCCGCGGCGAGGAGGCCGTGACGGAGGCGCAGATCAGCGGCGAGAACGTCGTCGCCGCCTCCTACACCACCGTTGACATCGGCGGCAGCTACCGGCTGACGGAGGCCGTGACCCTCCACGGCGGCATCCAGAACCTGTTCGACAAGCGGCTGGACTATGCCGACTATGCCTATGTGATCGATCCGGCCCGGCTCTGGCTGGGTCTTGCCGCGCGCTTCTGATCGCGCCGGCAGGGAAGCGCCATGGGCGCGGCAGGCCGGCTTCCCCCGGCCGCCGCGCGCGCGGTTCTCAGAAGAACAGCTTGCGCACGCTGATCCGCACCGTCCGCCCGAGCGGATCGAGGAACCCGCCCTGGTAGCTCAGCGGCACCGTCCCTTGTGCGCTGGTCACTTCCTGGCGCTGGTTGAAGATGTTGTCGACCGACAGCGTCACCCGCGTACCGCGCAGCCACGGATGGTCGCGCACCAGTGCCGGCTGCTGGCCCAGGTTCGCGAACAGCCGCAGGTCGGCGGTGGCGAGCGAGCCGAAGCGAAGCTGGTCGTTGCCGGTCGTGCCGCCGTTGACCTCGGTCGCGCTCTGCCAGTTGGCGCTCACGCGCGCGCCCAGCCCGTTGACGACATAGCCGCCCTGCAGCTGGATCTGGTGGCGCGGCTGGCCGCCGCGGCTTCCCGATGCAGAGCCGTTGAGCAGGTCCAGCTCGGGCAGCCCCTCGCGGATCAGGATCGAGTTTTCGAACTGCCAGGTGTGATAGGCCGCGAACTGCAGCCGCCCGCCGGCCCCGCCGCCGCCGCGCGGGCCGGCGCGGAGAGAGTGTAGGTCGCGGTGGGGGGCGTGTCAGTAGGGGGGGGGGGGGGGGGGGG